>NZ_LEKH01000002.1 GCF_001029505.1 Rubrobacter aplysinae
GGCGGAGGCGGAGAGGTTCGGGGCAGAGGTGTCGGGGCTGTCTTCGAGCGGCGAGCGGAGGCTCAGGATCTCGGCCAGCTACACCATCGGGGAGTATCTGCTTCCCGGCTGGATCGACGCCTTCCAGCACCGGATGCCCGAGGTGGTTACCGAGCTCGTGGTCGGTAACTCCGAGGCCGTGCTCGGCGAGTTCACCTCCGGCGGGGCAGGTCTGTGCTTCATAGAGAGCGGGCACGCCGCAGACGACCGCGACGGGGGACCGGAGCTGGAGCGGACGCCGGTGGCCTGGGACAGGCTCCTGCTCGCCGTCGCCCCGCATCACCGCTGGGCAAAACGCGAAAGCGTGGAGGCAAGAGAGCTTCTGGAGGAGCCATTTATCTCGCGCGAGTCCGGGTCCGGCACGCGAGTCGTCGCCGAGCATGCCTTCCAGAAGGCCGGGCTCGCACCGCCCGAGCCCGCGATGGAGCTCGCGAGCACAAGCTCCATAAAGCGGACGCTCGCCGCCGGCCACGGCTACGCCCTGCTCTCCGGCTACGTTATCCGGGACGAGCTCTCGCGGGGAGAGCTAGCCTCGCCCGAGGCCGCGGGGTTGGACCTGCGGCGTTCGCTGGATCTCGTCCGCTCCCCGGGACACCCGCCCTCTCCCCTGGCCGAGTCGTTTCTGGAGACGATGGAGCTACGCTCCGGCCTCGGCCAGGGTACGGGACAGACCGGGCCTTTCTAACCTCTCTCCGAGAGCTTATAATCTCCCGTACGGTAGAACAAAAAAGCGAAGACGGGAACGAGTAGGGCGGCGGTAGTCCGAACCAGCGAGCCGGGGGCGGTGGAAAGCCCGGCGCGGACCCCGCCCGAAGATCCTCCCCGAGCCGCCGGACCGAAAGCGGAGACGAGGCGCAGCTCCTGTGCCTGTATCAGACGTAGAGTAGGTCTGGACGTAAGCGCCACGTTACGGCGGACGGGCGTCCGGCGCGCCCGAAAGAGGCCCGGCAGAGCCGGGCAAGCAGGGTGGTACCGCGAGGGCGTAGCCCCCGTCCCTGCGGCGGAGCGCAGTTCGGCTCCCCGCGGAGGCGGGGGCTTTTACACATTCGACGTACATATTCGACGCACTCGAACGGAGGACCACGATGACTTTCGAGAAGGTACGGGCGCAGGTGGACTTCCCGGAGCTCGAGCAGGAGATGCTCGGGCTCTGGAATCGTATAGGGGCTTTCGAGAAGTCCGTCGAGAACCGCCCAAAGGACAACCCGTTCGTGTTCTACGAGGGGCCGCCGACCGCCAACGGCCGCCCCGGATTCCACCACGCGCTGGCGCGGGCCTTCAAGGACCTGATCCCCCGCTACAAGACCATGCAGGGCTACCGCGTGGAGCGCAAGGGCGGCTGGGACTGCCACGGCCTGCCCGTCGAGCTAGAGGTAGAGAAGGAGCTCGGGCTCTCCGGTAAGGACGAGATCGAGGGCTACGGCGTCGAGGAGTTCAACAAGCTCTGCAGAGACTCCGTGTTTCGCTACGTCGGCGAGTGGCGCCGCATGAGCGACCGGCTCGGCTTCTGGGCCAACATGGACGACGCCTACTGGACGCTGGAAAACTCCTACATGGAGAGCGTGTGGTGGTCGCTCAAGCGCCTGTACGAGCACGACCTCCTGTACGAGGGCTACAAGGTCACCGCGCACTGCCCGAGGGACCAGACCTCACTCTCCTCCGCCGAGGTCGCGATGGGCTACGAGGACGTAACCGACCCCAGCGTCTACGTCCGGCTACCGCTCGAAGACGACCCCGACACGAGCCTCCTAATCTGGACCACGACGCCGTGGACGCTGGTCTCCAACACGGCCGCCGCTGCTCACCCCGGTATCGAGTACGCAACCGTCCGGGCCAACGGAGAGAAGCTCATCCTCGCCCGTGACCTGCTGGACGCGGTTATCGGAGAAGGTAATTACGAGGTGCTCGAAGAGCACACCGGCGAGGAGCTCGCGGGCAAGAAGTACCGCCGCCCGTTCGACTACCTGCCCGTAGAGGACTCGGAAAACCTGTTTACCGTGGTGCTCGGTCCGCACGTCACCACCGCAGAGGGCACCGGGCTCGTCCACACGGCCCCGGCCTACGGCGAGGACGACGCCAGGATGGGCCGCGTCTACGGCCTACCCACCCTGCACCCGGTAGAGAGCGACGGCACCTTCGACGGGCGCGTCGGAGAGTTTACCGGGATATTCGTCAAGGACGCCGACCCCGGCCTCACCGAGGAGCTGCGCGAGAAGGGTGTGCTGTACCGCGCAGAGGACTACGAGCACGCCTACCCTCACTGCTGGCGCTGCGGCACGCCCCTGCTCTACTACGCAAAGAAGGCCTGGTACGCCCGCACCACCGCCGTGCTCGACACGCTGCTGGAAGAGAACGAGAAGATCGGCTGGGTCCCGGAGAACGTGAAGTGGGGCCGCTTCGGGGACTGGCTCAGGAACAACGTGGACTGGGCACTGTCACGGGAGCGGTACTGGGGCACGCCCTTGCCGGTGTGGCGCACCGAGTCCGGTGCGATCGTGGTAGTCGGTAGCGCCGGGGAGCTGCGGGAGCTGGCCATAGACCCGGTGCCGGACGACCTGCACCGCCCGTACATAGACGACGTGCGCATCAGGCACCCCGAGACCGGCGAGGAGGCGCACCGGGTGCCCGAGGTCCTCGACGCCTGGTTCGACTCCGGCAGTATGCCCTATGCCCAGTGGGGCTACCCCAACGAGGAAGGCTCCGAGGAGGAGCTTGCCCGCAGCTTCCCGGCGGACTACATCTGCGAGGCCGTGGATCAGACGCGGGGCTGGTTCTACTCGCTGCTGGCGTGCTCGACGATGCTATTTGGAGAGAGCTCGTACAGGAACTGCCTGGTGCTCGGCCACGTCCTGGACCCCGAGGGCAAGAAGATGTCCAAGAGCCGGGGCAACGTGGTGGACCCGTGGGAGGTCTTCGAGCGTCACGGGGCCGACGCGCTGCGGTGGGCGCTGTACACCGCGACGAGCCCCGGAAACCCGCGGAGGTTCAGCCAGGATCAGGTCGAGGAGGCGACCCGCAAGTACCTCCTGACCCTGTGGAACACGTACTCCTTCTTCGTCACCTACGCCCGCATAGACGGCTTCGAGCCGGAGAAAGACTACATCCAGCCCGCCGAGCGCAGCCTCATGGACCGCTGGGCGCTCTCGGAATTGCAGCTCACCATAGAGCGCGTCACCGAACGCATGGAAGAGTACGACGTTACCGCCGCCGGCCGGGCGATAGGCGAGTTCGTGGACGAGCTCTCCAACTGGTACGTCCGCCGCAGCCGCCGCCGTTTCTGGAAGGGCGAGGACGACACGGATAAAAAAGCCGCCCACTCGACGCTGTACGAGTGCCTGGTCGCCGTTACCAAGCTGACCGCGCCTTTCACCCCGTTCGTCGCCGAAGCGCTGTATCAGAACCTGGTGGTGAACGCGGAGAGCGGCGCGCCAGAGAGCGTGCACATGGCCGACTGGCCCCGGTTGGACGAGGGCCTCGTGGACCGGGAGCTCTCCGGGCGGATGGGTCACACCCGCCGGGTGGTTGCGCTCGGGCGGGCGGCGCGCAACGCGACCGCCATAAAGACCCGTCAGCCCCTGCCGGAGGTCGTGGTCGTACCCGGCGAGCGGGAGCCGGAGGGCTTCCAGGAGGGCGTGGAGAGCCTGGCCGAGATCGCGACCGACGAGCTGAACGTCAAGCGCATCTCCTTCGGCGAGACCGGAGACGTTACGGCGTACGCGCTGAAGCCGAACCTCTCGGTCGTCGGGCCGAAGTACGGGAAGCTGGCGCCCGCGATCCGGTCATCGCTCGCCGACGCGCCGCCGGAAGAAGGCGCACGGGCCGCCGCCGGGGAGCCGGTTACGATAACCGCTGACGGAGGGACGGTTACGCTCACGCCGGAGGAGCTGCTGGTAGAGCCGACAGAGCGCGAGGGCTACGCCCTGGAGCGCGAGGGGAGCCTGACGGTTGCGCTCGACACCCGGATGGACGAGAGGCTGGTGGACGAAGGGCTCGTGCGGGAGCTGGTACACGGTGTACAGAATCTGCGGCGCGACCGGGGGTTCGAGATCGAGGAGTCTATATCGGTCAGGCTGTCGGGCAGCGAGCGGATGACCGGGCTGCTCTCCGATGAGTCCGGCGGCTGGGGAGAGTACTTCAAGGGAGAGGTGCTCGCCCGCGAGCTGAGCCTCGACGGCGAACGAGAGACTCCCTCCGTCGTTACGCACGAGCTGGAGATAGAGGGTGAGCCGGTGAGGGTGAGCCTCTCGCGGGTAGCGTAGAAAGAAACCTGGAGCGGAGGAGCCGGATCGTACCCGGGGTATTAGGCGTTTTAGGGTACTGACCATCCAAAGCGGGTATGATGTAGCCTTCGAGCAAGCCAGGAGCGGCGGAAAGCAGCGCAGAGCAGAGAGCTACGAGCGGCGCTTCAGAGCTTGTGGCCCGACACAGAGGGAGGTAGCAACTTGCCGGACAAGAAGACCAAGGCTCGGATCAAGGCACAGGCCAAGGGCCGGGCGAAGAAGCTAAAGGCGGAGGCGAAGAAGAAGGGCAAGAACGCGGAGTCGGCGCTCTCGGGTGCCTCGGTCAGCGCCCTGCTCGCCGGTAGCAAGCCGGTCGCCGAGAGGCTGCTGTACGACGACGAGCTGAGGGATAACATCCGCACCTTCCTGGAGTCGGCGCAGAAGATCCTGGACGAGCTCTCGGACGAGAAGCCGTCACAGATTGTGGCCCGTCTCTGGGACGACGACAAGCTCCGCACCCAGGTAGAGTCGGCGGCGGAGGCCGCGCAGCAGGGCTCGAAGAGGGTCCGCGGCCAGAACCCGGACAAGGGCGGAAACTTCGGCAAGGTGTTCCTGGTGATCTCGGCGATCGTCGCGTTCTTGATGATCAACCCGCGCACCGGCCCGGAGGCCCGCCGCATAACCAAGGACATCTACCAGGCGGTCAGCTCTAACTAGGGGGGCTAGAAGAGCTAGAGGGCCGTATCTCTTCGGGGCTTACCGGGGGGTATATCTTCCCCACCTCTAGATCCAGCGCCCGGGCCGCGCCCGCCTCGTCCGAGGCGACCAGGGAGCGCCGTAGACGGAGGAGACCGTCTACGATCTCCTCTCTGGCGCGCCCGGCCCTGTTTCTGGCGCTGTCGCTCGGTATGCCCTGTATCTCCAGGCGCTCCGCCTGGTCTCTTTTGCGGGCCGCCCGCTCCACGCTGGTCGCGTTCTGCTCCAGGAACTCCCGGAGCGCGGCCACGGCCCGTTCCCGTTCGGCCTCGCCTACCCCGGCGCCGACGCTCTCGACGGGAGGACGATGTGCGGCCTCCCCGTCTAGCTCCGGGTTGATCCCACGCTCTGTCGAGTACGTAATGCTTTCCGAGTCCCCGGAGTCTGTTGCGGAACGCTCCGCGGCGTCTTTCGAGACTCCCGGCTCTTTCCGCACGGGTCCGCCCTGGTTCGGACCCCGGCGGAAACGTGAGATCAGACGCCCGACGGCGCCCCGGAGTCTCGCCGGGTAACGCCGGGGATCAAGATACTTGAAAGGTGGTAGGCTCCCCTCGCTCATGAGACCCATATTAAACCGCACAAGAGTGTTCTTTGTGATCCTGCTCTCACTGACCTTCGCCGCAGGGTGCTCTTCGGACCCGCGGGTGGAGGCAAACGACGCCGTCGAACGGGCGAACGAGGACATCTCGGCCCACGACGAGCTCTTCGACGAGGCCCGTGGCTCCTACTCCGAATCCCGGCAGGCGGTCCGGGATGGTAGCGGCGATGGAAACGATTCCGAGGGCTCCGGGGAAACACGGGAAAGTACCGGATCTGAAAGCCCGGCGGCGCGGGGAGCCTCCGAGGCGCGTAACAAGCTACAGGACGCCCGCGGCCGGCTACAGGAGGGCCGGGAGGAGATCTCGGGCATCCAGGAGCTGGAGGTCTCGGATAGTCTCATGCGTTACTCGCGCACGCTGGAAGGTGCCATCTCCGCGCAGATGAGGGCCGAGGAGCGGGAGATCTCCTTCTACGAGATCCTGGCAGAAGATCCGAGCCTGGAGGACAACCGCGACCGGGCGACGGAGCTGCTGGACGAGGCGCGTCAGGCGTACACGGAGGCCGAGAACGGCTACCAGGAGGCGGCGGAGATAGCGGGCTCCAGCCCGGAGATCACCGCCCCCGGGAGTGGCGGCTCTACCGGAAGCTAGGCGTCTGGAGCGTCCGGAGACGTTAGCGGCTGGCACGCGGGACAGACGTGCGTCCCGCGGCCGGCCACCTTGAGCTTCACGATCTCCGCGCCGCAGGCCGGACAGGGGTCGCCCTCCCGGTCGAAGACGCGTAGCTGGTGCTGGTACTTTCCCGTCTCCCCGAAGGCGTCGTGGTAGGAGTCGAAGGTCGTGCCCCGGGCCTCGATGGCGCGCCCCAGGATGTCGAGAATGGCGGCGTGGAGCGTCTCCGTCTCCCGCGGCGTGAGCGTGTCCGCCTTGCGCGCCGGGTGTACCCCGGCGGCGAAGAGAACCTCGTCCACGTAAATGTTCCCGAGCCCGGCGACGAGCGACTGGTCGAGCAGGAGGCCCTTGATCGCGGCCCGGCGACCAGAGAAAGCCGCCGTCAGATAGCCGGCCGTGAACTCCGGCGAGAAAGGGTCCGGGCCGAGACGGGAGATCAGGGGGTGCCCGTCCACCCCGGCGGGCTCGTACAGGTCGAAGTAGCCGAGCCAGAGCCGGGTAAAGCCCAGAACCACACCACCTTCGAACTCCAGCATCACCGTGTTCATCCGGTCCGGCTCTTGCCAGACGGGAAAGCCTAGGACGCGGCCCGAGATCACGAGATGCACGACCCCCACCACCTCGCCGAAGTCGAGAACGATGATCTTGCCCCGCCTTGAAGTCCCCCGCAGAGTCTGGCCGACGAGCTTCGCCGGGAATCCTTCGACCCCGGCGTTCGACACGTCGTCGTCCGAGATGCCGGCGCACACCACCCGGCGTCCCGCCGCCAGCGAGGCGACGTCGCGCGAGATCACGGTAACCTCCGGTAGCTCCGGCACTACGTCTCCAACCCTGTGCCGCAACCGTCCAGAACATCCTCCAGAAAGCGGGCCACGCCGTCCTCTTCGACCGGTGGCGCGACGGCGTCGGCGGCGAGCCGGACTTCCTCCGTACCGCCGACGGCCACCCCGAGCCCGGCGAACCGGAGCATGTCCGCGTCGTTGTCGGCGTCACCGAAGGCCGCGGTGCGGGCGGGGTCTATCCCCCACTCCCCGCACAGGAACGACAGGGAGCGAGACTTCGTGCCCTCCAGCGCCCCGACCTCGACGTAGTGCGGCAGGCTCCGGGTCACGAAGGCGCGCCCGGAGAACGCCTCCCGGGCCTCGTCCAGCCACTTCTCGACCCGGTCCGGGCTGTCCACCAGCACGACCCTGATCGGGCTCTCCCCGGAGTATTCCAGCCACCCCGAAAGGTCGTCCACGATCCGCACCCCGGGCTCGTCCTCGGACCTCAGCCTCTCCAGGACGGTCGGCCGCCCGGCGGATTCGGGGGGAAGCAGGATCTCACCGTCCGTCAGAATCCGGGCGTGGACCCCGCGGCTCTCGGCCCAACGGAGCATCTCTGAGGCGAGACCGGGATCCAGCGCCCGGCGCAGCAGCGTCCGGCCATCCAACCGGCGGACCATCGAGCCCCCGTAGCAGATCACGGGCTCCTCATTCCGGAACCCGAGCCGCTCTGCGTGCTCGCGGGCGGTCTCGAATCGCCTGCCGGTGGCGACCACGAGCCGCGAGCCGCGCTCCCGCAGCCTGCGCAAAGCCTTGACGGAAGAGGCGGTGATCTCTAGCTCCCGGCTCAGGAGAGTGCCGTCGAGATCAAACGCAACCACGCCAAAAGGAGACCGGCCGTTACCCGCCTTTCTACGATACTCAATTGGGCTTTCGGACATTACCGGATTCCTTGTCTGCGCCTTGACTGTGCCTTGACTGTGTGGAGACCGGGGAACATTATTGCAGGTAAAGGCGGGAGTTCACAGGAATCCACAGAAGCTCGATACCGCTGGCAAACCTGTAGCCGAGTCCGGCGGCCCTGACCCCGTTACCCGAGTGGAGCAGACGGTACTCGAACCCGTGACCTCTACCGTGCGAAAGCAAACTTGATCCGGACCTGGGTCTCCTATTCGCCGCCCTCTCTCATCGTATGGGACGTAAGCGGGAGGAACGATGAAAATGAGCCTGACCACGTAGGGGACGGTTCACTAAAGCAGGAAGGCTGGCCGAAAAGCCTCGCCATCCTCTGATACAAGGGCACAGAAACCCGGCTCCACGAGGTAGAGACGGAGCGGTTGCGGCAATTCGTGCGAGGTAGTCCGGCACACCCACAAAGCGTACAAAAGTATGCAAAAACACAACAAAGGCGCTATAAATAGGGCGCAGGCTAACCAAAGGAAAGGGTGAGCCATGACGGACAGCCTCGTAGCCAAGATCTTCAAGGATCACCTCCGTAGCGGCAGCTTCGAGCCCGGCGAGGAGGTGGGGCTGGGTATAGATCAGGCGCTCCTCCAGGACGCTACGGGCACGATGGCCGCGCTACAGTTCGAGCGGATGGGCGTCGACCGGGTACAGGTTCCGTATGCCGTGCAGTACGTAGACCACAACGTGATTCAGCTAGACTTCAAGAATCCCGACGATCACCTCTTTCTGCAGGCTTTCGCCGCGAAGTACGGCGTGCATTACAGCCGGCCCGGAAACGGTATCTGCCACTACCTGCACGTCGAGCGGGCCGCCCGGCCCGGCGCGACCCTGGTGGGCGCGGATTCTCACACCACTTCCTCCGGCGCTCTGGGCTCCATAGCCATCGGCGCGGGGGGTATAGACGTGGCGCTGGTGATGGCCGGACAGCCCTTCGAGCTGCCGGTGCCGCAGGTCGTGGGCGTAGAGCTCACGGGGCGGCTATCCGACTGGGTGACGCCGAAGGACGTGATCCTGGAGCTGTTGCGGCGGCGCGGGGTGCGCGGCGGCAAGGGCTACATCTTCGAGTTCTACGGCGAGGGCGTGGAGACGATAGACGTCACGGGCCGGACGACCATCTGCAACATGATCGCCGAGCTCGGCGCTACCACCGGCATCTTCCCTTCCGACGAGCGCACCCGCGAGTGGCTGACCGCCCAGCAACGTCCCGAGGACTTCGTGGAGCTCGCCGCCGAGGAGGGGGCCGAGTACGACGAGCACGAGCACATCGCCCTTGACGAGCTCGAGCCCCTGATAGCCATGCCCCACTCGCCCGGCAACGTCGTACCTGTGCGGGAGGTCGCCGGCAGAGAGGTGGCCCAGGTGTGCATCGGCAGCTCCGTGAACTCCGGCTTCGAGGATCTGGCGATAGCCGCCGCCGTGCTGCGGGGCGAAAGAGTGCATCCGGGCCTGGTGATGACCGTGACACCGGGGTCGCGTCAGATCCTGGACGCCCTCACCCGCACCGGCGTGTACTCGGACCTCGTGGTCGCCGGAGCCCGGATGCTGGAGCCCGTGTGCGGCCCGTGCGTCGGGATGGGTCAGGCCCCGCCGAGCGACTCCGTGAGCGTCAGGACCTTCAACCGCAACTTCCCCGGGAGGTCCGGCACCATCACGGACCAGGTATGCCTCTCCAGCCCGCCCACGGCTGTCGCCACCGCGCTGAAAGGAGTAATTACAGACCCCCGGGATCTCGGCGAGTACCCGGAGCTGCCCACCCCGCCGGCTGAGCCCGCGGTGGACGACGCCCAGATCCTGGCCCCGGCCCCGCTGGAGGAGGCTTCGGGCATCGAGATTCCGCGCGGACCGAACATAAAGCCCCCGCCCGAGGCGTCTGAGCTTCCCGAGGAGCTTACGGCAACCGTGACCATCGTGGTCGACGACGACGTCTCCACCGGCGACCTCGCCCCCGACGGGGTGGAGGTGATGAGCTTCCGCTCCAACGTGCCGGAGATAGCCGAGTACACCCTCCGCCGCTTCGACCCCGACTATCCGGCCAAGGCGCGGGAGATGGCCCCCGGCTACATCGTCGGCGGGCACAACTACGGTCAGGGTAGCAGCCGCGAGCACGCCGCCCTCGCCCCGCTACAGCTCGGCGTGCGGGCCGTGCTCGCAAAGAGCTTCGCCAGGATCCACCGCCGGAACCTGATCTCCCAGGGCATCCTGCCGCTCGTCTTCGCCGACGAGTCCGACTACGACCGCTTCGAGCAGGGCCAGAGCTGGACGCTCTCCGGCCTCCGCGAGCGACTTGAAGGCGACGTCCGGGAGCTGCCGTTGCGCTCCGGCGGCGAAGAGGTGACGCTGCTTGCAGAGCTCTCTCGGCGCGAGCGCGACATCCTGCTCGCCGGCGGCGTGCTGCGCAAGCTCCGCGAAGGCGGTACCCAAAGTACCCAGGAAACTGCGGGCAGCTCCACCGGGCGTGACGAGGTCGGCGAGTAGGACGAGTAGCCCACCAGGGGTAATGTCCAGTACCTACCCACCCTCGCAGTCGCCGGCCCAATGGATATACGTGACGGCCGTCAGATCGGGCTCTTTCTCCGGCGCTTCACGAAGTAACCGGCGACCCGGGTCGCGCCTGTACGCGGCTCAGGTAGTCGTAGAAACCGCTGGCGGCGAGCCCCTCGCCCACGAGCTCGCCGCCGAGCACGAACAGCAGCCGCTTCTCCGTGCAGGGCAGGGTGGGTTCCCGTCACCGAGAACGCGCACACCGTCCGGTCAGCCCAAGTATGCGTAGGCCAGGCTACGCTCCGGTAGTCGGTGTTGGGGCCGGACGGGCTCTGCCCGTGGGTGGCCGAGCCCCGAGCCGAAAGAGCCCGAACTATTCATGACTATTCATCACCGGCCTTCCCCGGGACACTGGAGTAGAGGTCTCTTACAAAGTAGACGAGCAGCAGCACCACGCTAACGCAGAGGGCCACGACGGAGAGACCGACGACGTAGGGCCACATGCCAGGCCTGCCTATGGCAAAGAAGAACGCCACGCAGAACGTAACCGCCAGGGCTAGCCAGGGCAGATCAGGCTTCAGGTTCAGTCTCAGGCGGCTGACGTCTACCGCAGAACTCTCGCGCCGGGTCAGGAGAGTCCCCGCTACAAGGCCGATAATGGAGAACACTATGCCAACGAGCAGGGGCTCCGAGACCAACCCGAAGGCCTCACATATTATCGTGGAGCCCCCGCCGAGGATCATCGCAGTCAGGGCTCCGGAGGAGTTCGCCCGCCTCCAGTAGAGCCCGGCCAGTATCGGGACGAAGGTGGCCCCGGCAAAGATCTGCTGCGTGGTGAGTAGTAGCTCAAGTATGGAAGGGGTCACGAGCGCGGCTACCGTGCTCGCCGTCCCTATAACCACTATGCTCCAGCGGGTAATGCCAAGGCCTCTGGATTCCGAGATCCCCTCTCCCTCACCTCCCTCGTCTGCGGCGGTGTATGAGTCGCGCTGCCCTCTCTCGACGATGTCCCGGGAGACGTGGATACCCGCGCCGAGCAGGTTCGAGTCAACGGTGGACATCGCGGCGCCGAGGATGCCGGTCACGACGATCATTCCCACCACCGGATTTATTACCTCTAGGGCCATCACCGGGAACACCGTTTCCGGGTTCTCGAGGCCCGGCCTCAGGGCGGCTCCAAGCGTCCCTACCATGGCTAGCGAGAACGCGGCGAAGAGCCCGACGAACAGGACCATCAAGAGGCTTATACGCCTTATGAGAGCGGCGCTCCGGGCGGCGTAGACTCGCTGTATCTGGGTCTGTGAGATCGTGTTCAGCGGCATGAATGTTATCGCCCAGACGATCACCACCAGGAGGGTAACGCCCTGGGTGAGGCTTAGCGTATCCGCCCCCAGGCGGCTCGATATCTCGGAAGTTCCCGCAGAGAATGACGAGAGGAACCCGGCCTCCGGCGCCAGGGCCGGAAAGCCGAAGGCCACGACGAGCGCGAGGCCGGCGACCATGATGATCGTCTGCACCCAGTCGGTTATCGCAACGCCCCACAAACCGCCGAAGGCCGTATAGACGATGGTTACGACCGAGGTGATGACTACCGCGAGCGTCGTGTTGATGCCGAGCAGGGTGTTGACGATCAGTCCTATACCCAAGATGCTGCCGCCCGCACCGCCCACGAGTGCGATCAGGGAGAAGAAGGTAACGACGAAGGCGGCGGGCCGGTTGTAGCGGAGCTCTATCATGTCCGGCAGGGTGAACACCCTGTGCTCCGAAGCTATCTTGCGTATCTTGCCCGAGATGAAGAACAGCAAGAAATAAGCAGAGCCCGCCGCGGCCAGGAGCCAGATGGTGGAGAACCCTCCCGAGTAGATCTGGCCCGAGAACCCCATGTACGTGTTAGCCCCGACCACCGTGGAGAATATGGTGGCAAAGAGCACGGCTCCACCCATGCTAGAGGACGCCACGTAGAAATCCGACTTGCTCTGCTGCCGGCGGGCGAGCACGAAGCCCACGCCGAGCAGCAGGATCAGGTACACGACCGGTATCAAAAGCAAGGAGGAGCTTACACCGGCCTGGCTCATTGGGCGAGGCTTTCGAGATAGCGGAGCAGGAGCTCGGTCATCGCCGCAACGTCGCGCATCGAGACCACCTCGTGGGCGTGCACGTACCGTGTCGGCAACAAGAGAGCCCCCGCGGCGGTCCCGGCACGCTCGAGCTGTATCGCCGCCGCGTCCGTGGAGCCGGCCATGAATACCTCCGGCTGAAAGGGAATATCATGCTCCCGGGCGACGCTCTTCATGCCGCGCGCAACCTCGGGATCGGAAATGATCCCTATATGGGAGCCCGAAAGCCGGTCCATCATCTTTATCCCGGGGCCCGCGTCCAGGGTGGTTATCGCCTCGCGCGTCTCGGACCCCGGCAGGTCGTTTGCGACCGTTATATCGAGGGCCACGGCGTAGTCGGGGTCTATGGAGTAGGCCGCGGTCCTCGCCCCGCGGAGGCCGACCTCCTCCTGGGTGGTGAAAGCGAAGTACAGGTCGGGCAGGGCGGCGGCCTCAGGCCCGCTCTCCGAGATCCTGCGCATGGCCTCAAGCTGGATCAGCACGAGCGCCCGGTCGTCCAGCGCCTTGGCCATGAGTCTGTGACGGCCGAGCCTGCGGAACTCGTAGTCGATTGAGACCGTGTTTCCGATCTCGAGCCCCATCTCTTCAGCCTCTTGCTTGGTAGAGGCCCCGACGTCTATAAAGAACTCGTCTATCTCCGGGAGGGTCTCTATAGCCTGGGGCCGTCCGGGCTTCATGTGATTTATGAGTCCGGGCACCAGGCTACCGTCATCGGTCTTTACCGTGCAGGCCCGGGCGAAGAGGTTCTGTGGTCGGTGACCCCCGACCGGCGCGAAGAAGAGAAAGCCCCGCTCGTCTATGTGACTGACCATGAGACCGATCTCGTCCAGGTGGGCCGCTACCATGACCCTCGGACCATCGCCGGGTACGTGGGCGATCACGTTCCCCAGAGTATCCGTTCGGACCTCGGGCGTATAGCCCTCGGCCTCACGGCGCACCTCCGCCGCCAGCGTCCCCTCGTAGCCGGAGACGGCGTGGGCGCCGCAGAGATCTCCGAGACGGTCGATCAACAACTCGTCCATATTCTCCAATGCTCCCCCTCCGCGGTCAGAACGGGCCACGTCTCTCCGCGTTGGCCCGTGTACTCAGCTTGCTCGTACAACATACAGGTCCCCTGGGGGCCTACGCCAGGCAACCAGACCCTCGCTCCTCCCCATCACAAATCCCTATCTGGGAACATGGTCCGTAGACCGCAGGCGGTTCGGTGGAGCACTCAATGAAACGCTATCTGACCCGCCTGGAACCCTCGACCTTATGGTATTCATCGCCCATGAGGGTTCTTACAGCCTGTCTATCCCGGCCCTCCTTTGGTGCGAGCGCGTATATCCCGGTGCCGAGCAGCACCCACACGGCGAGTATCGCGTACTCCTGGGGCCAGATCAGGGACATCCCGGTGCCGGGTATCAGGGTAAACACGATGATTAGAACGGCCGCGACGCCTCCGATCAGCGGTAGCCACGAGAGGCGTACGTGGTAGGGGCTATCCACGTCCGGATAGCGCCGGCGCACCCGGTACATGCACAGTACCGCCATAAACCAGGCGAGCCCTATATACACGCCGCCCGTGTCCAGGAACCAGGTTATGGCCCCCTGCCCGAGCCAGCCCAGCCCAAGAGCCAGTGACAGAGTGAAGATCAGGGCGTTCACAGGGGTGCCGCGCCGCTCGTTTATCGTGGCGAACATCGCGGGGAAGAGACCGGCGCGGGCGAGGGCGACCATTATCCGCGAGGTGGCTACGAAGAGCGCGAGGAAGCTGGTGACGAGTCCGAGAACGGAGATCGCGTAAGCCCCCCAACCGAGAGCCGGGAAACCGGCGATCCGGTAGGCATCTATGGTCCCCTGCTCGAGCTGGGCGGTCCTCTGCCAGGGGATCACCCAGGCGGAGGCTAGCAGGACCAAGCAGTAGAACGTGCCGGCCACCACAATGGTCGCGACCACCACACGGCCGATGTTCCGGGGCCGGAGATTGGCGTCCTCGGCCAGGATCGCTACCAGGGAGAACCCTGTAAGAAAGGTCATGGCCGGCAGCACGAAGCGCAGGGTCTGCGGCACCGGAGAGCCATCCTGGGCGTACGGCGGCCAGAAGTTCGAGGGGCTGCCGGATGAGAAGCCGACGACGGCGAGAATCGCCCCGATGAACAGGATGACTCCGAACAGCAGTAGCTGGGTGTTGCCCCCGAGGCGCATGCCGTACGCGTTGATCCCGCACACGGAAGCCGCAAGTAGAACTCCTACGGCGAGTACCGGGAGGTACACGGTGGTGTCGGCTATCGTGTACAGCGGTATCGTGGTCAGGAATGGGAAGAGGTCCGCAAGCAGGAACCCGCTGGCGGTGACGTAGAAAGCCAGAGAGCTAACGTAGGCACCTATGAGCAGCCAGCCGACGATGAAGGCAACCCTGCGGTTGAACCCGAGATAACCGTAGACGACCTCCCCGCCGGCCCGGGGGAACTTGGCGGCGAGCTCCGCGTAGGAGAGGGCGACGAGCCCGGCCAGGATCGCGCCGAGCGCCAGGCCGAAGATCATCCCGCCCGCGCCGTAGTCGGAGAAGAAGATGCCGTTCGTGTAGATCCAGCTCGTTCCGATCACCCCGGCGGCCCCGAGCGCAATCAGCGTTAGCGGACCGAGGCTCTTTCTTAGATCGTTCGTGGCCACGATAATCTCCTTCCCGTACGACGCTTACCGACGCTTACCCGGGCACTACCCTAGACTCCCCAGTCTGACGATAAGCGTAGGGACGCGCAGGGACGACGCGAGCATCCGGAACCACAGGACTCAAGCATCCAGCCATCTCACGGCCTGGTCCCAGATCCTGCCATACCCCTCCCATGAGGTGAACGGGTCGGGGCACCAGTGCGGTGCTATGTCAGAGGTCCATGCGAGCGTCCTGCCACCGCCGTACTCGCCGCACACCAGCAGGGGATCCCCGCCTACCTCGGCCAACACCGAAGCCCCGGGCTTGGCCTCTACCCGGTTGTAGCCGAGCAGCACGGGCCACTCGCCCTCTACGCCCTCGAGTATCTGGTGATCCGGCTGACGCACGTCCGCCACCACGCCCTCGGGGGTCTCCACCCGGTCGTCGTAGGGGGAGATGGATACCGGGAGCGCCTCTTCAATCGGAGTACGATAATAGAATGCGCCGGCGTTGATACCCTGGAAAGAGTAGTAGCCGCCGCACATGACGAGCGCGCCGCCGTCGTAGGTCCAGTCCTGGACCATCTTCAGCCTGTTAGCTGTCGGCTTTCCACGCAAAAACGTATCCGGGTGCAGGAGCAAGGTGTTGGCCCCGATGTCCGAGAGGACGAGCACGTCCACCCCGGAAAGACCCTCTCTTTCGAGCGGGAACCCTTCCTGCGCCTCGTGGGCCGGCATCCAGACGACCTCGTGACCGGCATTCTGCAGCGCATCTCTCAAAGGTCCTATGCCGGTCTCGATCATCGCGTCGGTAAAGTTATCGAACCCCTTGTAGTGGGTACGATTGGTGATCCAGGATTCTCCGACGACCATCACTCGGCTCATCTTTATCTACCTCCGGTAAGAGCTTTTCTAGGGTTTTCGGTTACCAGCAGGGCCAGCTCCCGCTCCGTGAAGCCGTGCCGTCTTAGCCGAGGCAGGAAGTTTTCGAGTACGTGGGCGTAGCCGGTACCACCGTAGCGGACGAGCTGTATCTTGACGAACACGTCCTGTGAGAGCAGGATGCTGCCAAAGAACCCGGCCTCCTTGAGACCCGCGAGCGCCCGCGCGTTCTCCCCATCCGAAGGCGACTGGGCCTGCTGGTCGGCGTAAAAGAAGTCCATACCGATCATGTCGTACTCAAGCCAGGCTCCCCGGCCTGCGAGGTTGATCTGGTACTCAGGGTCGCCGCCGCTCGGGTTCATGTGGCACAGGATAGTGTTCGTAAGATCACCGCCCTCTTCCTCAACGGTATCCAGCACGCGGCCGGCGAGACGCTCCCAGCCCGGGAGGTGTACCTCCAGGGGCGCGCCCGTACGACTCTGGGCTCGGGCGGCCCCACGGAGAACTTTCTCCTCCTCGGCGGTGAAGTCGGCGGAGATCCCGATCTCGCCGATGATGCCGGCCTTAACACCGCGCACGCCCTCCTGGATGTCGCGCTCGATCTCGTCCGCAACGTCCCCCGCTGACATAGTGGCGACCCACTTAGGGTGCGACTGCTCCAGATAGTAGCCCGCGCCCATGACGATGTGCAGACCCGTGGCGCGCGAGATGCGTTTGAGGGCCTCGGGGTCTCTTCCTATGCCCCGGCAGGTGGGGTCGACGACCGTACCGCCGCCGGCCAGCCGGAAGCGCGAGATCTCCTCCACGGCCGCGTCTTCGTCCAAAAGCTGGCAGTTATCCCGGCAAAGGAAGGGCTCGTTCTTTAGCGTACCCAGCATGTCCATAGAGACCGGACGGCGTGCGAGTGCGCGCCGCGAGGCCTCTTCCGGCTCCTCGAACCACGGTGTGGCGTCGACCATGAGATGCTCGTGAGTCAGCGTTACGCCGAGCTCGGCGGAGTCCACCGGCCCGAGCACCGTATTTACCTCTGCTACCTGCGACATCCTATACCTCCCTCATCTGCCTAGGCGGCTGAAGATCTTCGTGTTGGCCCAGATGGCGAGCAGCAGCACGACGCCCTGGGCAACGGGCACGGCGAACGGCGAGACGCGCATGAGGATCAGGCCGTTGCTTATGACCGCTATCGTGAGCGCTCCGAGTACCGCGCCTATCACCGTGCCACGTCCACCGAAGATCGAGGTACCTCCCAAAACGACGGCCGCGATGACCTCGAGCTCCAGGGCGACGGCGGCGTTCGCCGAGCCCGAGGTCAGCCGGGCGGCGAAGATCATGCCGCCGAGGGCGGCGGCCGCCCCGGTGAGCATGAAAGCCGAGAGCTTCACGAGCCTCGTGTTCACCCCGGCTCTTCGCACGGCCTCCTCGTTCGAACCTATCCCGGTGATGTACTGACCGTACTTGGTGCGGTTCATCAGCACCCAACCCACGAGGACGACCACGGCGGCTATGATCGCCGGGACCGGAATAGGCCCGACCTGCCCCTGGCCAAGCACGACGAAGAGTTTGCTGGAGTCTATAGAGATCGAGTACCCTTGCGTGAGAAGCTGGGCGACCCCGCGCCAAGCGGTGAGCCCCGCGAGGGTGACGATCAGAGCTGGTATCCCCTGGTAGGCGGTGAACCAGCCGTGGATGACGCCCGCGCCGATCCCGAGGCCGAGCATAGCGATTATCGTGAGCCAGGTCGGGTTCCCGAACGCGAGCATCGAGGCCGAGAGCGCCCCGGTAAGGGCCACGAGCGAGCCGACGGAGAGATCTATCCCCGAGCTTGTTATGACGAAAGTCATGGCCACGGCGAGTATGAGGGTCGGCGCGTACTGCCGGAGAATATTCAGCGCGTTGCCCGTGGTAAAGAAGGCGTCAGTGGTTACGGAGAACACGACAATCAAGATCCCGAGCATCGCTAAAACACTAAGGATCTGGGCGTTCTTTAAGAGCAGGGCCTTTACCCGCTCCCGGCGCTCGCCCTTACCGGATTCTCTCTCAGCGGCTATCATGCGGCCTCCGCTCCGCCGCCGACTATCGCCTGCACGAGTTGCTCCATGCTCGTGGAGGAGGTGTCGAGATCGGCGACATTCGTTCCCTCGTACATGACCGCGATCCTGTCGCAGACCTTGAAAAGGTCCTGGAGTCGGTGGGTTATGAGGATCACGGAGACACCCGTACTCGCAACCTCCTGTGTGAGTTCTAGAACCTGCTCGACCTCCTTGACCGCGAGCGCGGCCGTGGGCTCGTCCAGGATCAGCACCCGGGGGTTAAACGAGAGCGCCCGGCCTATCGCCACGGACTGACGCTGGCCGCCGGAGAGGTTAGCTACGGGCACGTCGGTGTACTGGATCCTGATGCCCAACGAGTCCAGCGCCTCGGCGGCCTCCCGGTGCATCTTGCGCCGGTCGACAAACCCCCACAAGCCTCCCCATCTGGGCTCCCGGCCAAGGAACAGGTTGCCGGCCACGTCGAGCTCCTCGCACAGCGAGAGATCCTGGTAGACCATCTCTATGTGCTCTGCCCGGGCGTCCCTGGGGTGGGAGAACCTCACCTCCTTTCCGTCCAGCAGTATCGAACCCGAGTCGGGGGCCTGAGCCCCCGACAGGATCTTCATCAGCGTGCTCTTGCCGGCTCCGTTGTCACCGACCAGGCCGAGTACCTCCCCGGGCGCCAAGGAGATGTTCACCCCCTGTAGGGCCTGGACGGCGCCGAAGCTCTTCTTTATGTCCCGCAGCTCTATGCGGGATAGCGTGTTATCTGCGGCAGTATCCATGGCTACTCGAACAAGCTCCTGAACTGGTCGACGTTCTCGTCCGTTGCTATCGTGATCGGGATGTTCTCCGTCTCTGGGACCTCGTTGCCCTGTACGAGGTCCACAGAGAACTGTACGGCGGTCTCGCCTTCGGCCCGCGGGTCCTGCTGCACGACGGCCTCGACGAAGCCATCGTCAATACCGCGTATCGCCTGGGCGCTCAGGTCCCAGCCGAACTGGGGAATACCCGTGGCATCCTGTGATCGGGCCGCGGCGACCGTGCCGATAAGTGCGGGCTCGCCGGTGGAGTACACGGCGTCCATGTTCGGATTCGCGGTGAACAGGTTCTCCGCAGCCTGTTGAGCCTGCTCCTGCTGATTCTCGCCGTCAACCACCTGCACGATCTCGTGTCCGGCCTCCTGGACGGTCTCCTCGAACGCATCCTCGCGCGTGATTTGTATGGTCGAGTTCAGCGCGCTAACGAGACCGATCTGTGCAGACTCTATATCCTGCTCTTCGGCCCAGTCGTTAAAGTACGAGCCCATCTGGGCGGCGGCATCCGAGTTATCGACACCGATCTGAGCATCTACCGCCGGGTTGTCGACGACGGCGTCTATGGCGACTACTGGAATGCCGGCCTCCTCAGCGTCCTCTATAGCCGGCTGGATACCTTCGGTATCTATGGCTACCACCGTGATTGCGTCCACGCCCTGCTCTACGTAGTTCTGTATGGCATTATTCTGAGCGGCAGGCTCGTCATTGGCGTTAAATACCGTGAGAGACGCATTCGCCTCCTCAGCAGCTTGCTCGGCCCCTGCAACCATTTCGGTGAAGAACAGGGCCTCAAGGTTAATGGTCACCATGGCAATCTCCGGCCCGTCGCCTTGTACTCTCTGCTCCTCATCGCCTTCTTGGCTAGCCTGATCTCCGCCACCTGATCCGCCTTCGTCCTGGCTCTCCGGCGGCGCGGCGCACCCGGCGCCCACCACCGCCGCGAAGAGCGCGGCTACCGCCACCAGCGTCCACAGCTTCATCGTCCTGGTCATGCTTCCCCTTTCCCTCTCGTGGCTTCCCGGCTCCGGACTAGCTCGCCTCGATCAAGCCCACCACCTCTCCTCTGTACGGCACCTGTCCTCTTGCTCCCGCCGCGCCCACGGAGATCGCGGCTGCGGCCGCCGCGAACCTACCGGCTCTCTCCGTGTCCCCACCCTCCACCCACTCCGCGAGGAACGCCGCGGCGAACACGTCGCCAGCCCCGGTGGCGTCCACCACCTCGACCTCCGGAGTCGAGACTCTCCAGCAGCCGCTGCCGTCGGCCACGACCGCGCCCGCTCCTCCGAGGGTCACGGCAGCCGCCGTAACGCCCTGGCCGGTAATCTGGTCAGCGGCTTCTTCCGGGTCCTCCGCCAGAGCCTCCGCCAGGCCCGCATTCAAGAAAGCGACGTCCAGGGCCTCAGCGATCTCGGGCAGCTTCGCCGCAAGCTCGCCGGGCTCTATGCCGTCGAGATCCGCGGAGGTTACGAACCCGGCCCGGCGCGCCTGACGGAGAACCGAAAGCCCGTCCGCGAGCCGGTAGCCGTCGACGTGCAGACACTTCCGCCGCTCGGGACTCTCAACCAACGCGGCGCGTAGAGGTTGGTAGTCGAAAGCCAGGGGCTCGCTCACTATCGCCCTGTCACCCTCCGGACCGAGGAGTATCAGGGAGGTCGTCGTGGAACCTTCGGAGGCGGTCATTGCGCTCGTGTCCACCCCGAATCTGGCCAGCTCCGCGACCGCCTCTTCCCCGCCCGTATCCGGTCCCACGCCACCGAAGAAGCGGACCTCCATGCCGAGCCTGGAGGCCGCGCAAGCCATGTTCGCCGTCATGCCTCCCGGAGAGCGCGAGATCCTCCCGGCGGTCACGCGTTCCCCGAAGCCCGGTATCCGCCCGAGCTCCGCCGTTACGTCCACGTTGACGTAGCCGGCGGCGAGCAGCAGGGGCCTCACAGACTCCCCACCCTGTCCATCAGCCGCTTGACACGCTCGACGGAGACCGGGCTCCACCACTTGCCGGTCTCTTTCAGAGAGCTCGCCACTATCGCCCCGTCCGCGATCTCCATGATCTCCGAAACGTTTTCCAGGGAGATGCCGCTTCCCACGATTACCGGCAAGCTCGCCGCCTCCTTGATAGCCGACAACTCGCCGAGTTCGGCGGCCCCGCCCGTGCGCTCTCCGGTCGCTATAAGCACGTCCGAGTCAAAGAACTCGGCGTCGCGGACCTGCTCCTCCAGGGTGCGGTCCGCTACTATCGCGTGGCTGCCGTGCTTTACGTGGACGTCGGTGAAGAACTTGATGTCGTCCTCGGCCCGGAGCATCGAACGGTAGCGTGTCGCCTGCGGCGCGGCGCCCTCGATGAACCCTTCATTCGCGACGTACGCGTTCACCCACTGGTTAGCCCTTACGAAGGTCGCCCCGGCGGCCTTGGCCACAGCCAGCGCGCACTCCGTTCCGTTGGCGAGCACGTTGATCCCCACGGGCAGCGCCACCTCCTCGCGCACCCTGAGGCTCATGGCCGACATCGCCGCCGCGGTCTCTAACCCGATGTCCCCGGGCTTGGCGAACGGCAGATCCCAGTGGTTCTCGACTACGAGCCCTTGGACCCCGCCATCCCGGTAGCGCAGACCTTCCTCAACGGCGAACCGGTAAATATCATCCAGGCTCTCACCCCGGTAGCCGGGCGCGCCCGGGAGAGCCTTGCTGTGTATCACCCCGATGATCTTCTTAGCGCCATCGGTGCCGAACAGCCCGTGTAGGGCATCTTCCTTCTGCGGGAATACGCTCACCTAACCCCCTCATCCGTTACATGCTAGAGGATGTCGCCCGTGCTCCGCGCCATCTCCAGTGCATTGTTTAGCTTGCTCTCCTCATACTTGTCTTCGGCCAAGTGAACCTGCGGAATAGAGCTACCCTCAGGGCTCCATACCGAGCGGCCAAGCTCCCGGCGCTCAGTATCGAACCCCGGGTTTCGCAGCCGTCTCGCGGGCCGTTCGGCTATGCAGGCGTGTCTCTTCGTACCCGCTGGGCATGCACGGCTTTCGGTTAGGCCCCGGGCGGTCTCCTCGGACAGCCTGACCATGACTTCCTATACCCCGAGTTCCAAGCGGAAGGTATAGGCATCCGTCCTGTAGATGATCGTCGCGTACTCGACAGGCCGTTCGTCCGACTCGTAGACCGTGCGCCGAACCTGGAGTGCCAGGGCGACTTCGTGTGTATCGAGCTTGCCAGCCTGAGAAGCATCGAGCATTACGGGCTCCACAATCTCCTCAGCCCTCGCCAGCGAGCACCCGGCGGCCTGGACCGCTGTATACAGAGACCCTGATTCCAGCGCACCACGCGTGAAGCGCTCCGGAGCATTACTAACCAGCCAGCTTGGCAGATACGATACGTGCATACCCACGGGAGACCCATCAGCGAGCAGCACGCGCTCTAGTAGAAAGGCCCTGCGCCCCGCCACCCCGAGCCTATCGGACACCTCGGGCGGAGCGAACGTCTCCTTTGCCTCTAGGGTTCGGTACTCGGCACTCAGGCCGAGGGCTGACATATTCTCTCCAAAGCCTGAAAGCCTGGTTATCCTCTCGACCTTGGGCTCTCGTTGGCGAACGTACGTGCCCTTGCCAGGCACACGCTCTACGAGCGCCTTTTGCTCGAGCTCCGAGAGCGCCTGCCGGATCGTTATGCGGCTGACGCCGAACTCCGTGCCCAGCCCGGCCTCCGAGCCCAGGTGCCTCCCCTCGGTAACCACCCCGTCATGGATTCGGAGCTGGAGCACCTCGGCGATCTGCCGGTACAGTGGCATCGCCCGATTTGGCTGAATCTCAGTCAGTAGCATCTCCTTTCCGTATGTACTGTTATAACAGGTAATGCGCAAGGTACGCAAGCCTTGCGTTGTTTTCCGGTATGGGGTTCTAGCTTACGGCGGTGACGCAGAGCTCAGAAGGGAACTCCACAATACAGGATGACGTTTGAGTAGGGGATGTCCGCCCCGGTTCGGACCACGAGCTTCGCTCCTCGGCCCCGGCGCTTGAGCTCCTCATGCGGCACGATATCGAGTACAGGCAGCCTATCTACCAGAAGCTGGTGAGTTGCGTACCCGCCTTCGGCGGCCTCCATGGCCGCGGTCGCGCGCTCCACGATGAGCTCCCGGAGTATGCCGTCGAGTACCGTCTTAAAAGTGGGCGTCCCGAACTCGAAAGCCAGATCCACCACCTCGGGACCGCTCGGAAGCGGCAGGCCTGCGTCGCATATCAGCAGCCCGTCAGTGTGTCCGAGACGGGCAAGAGCCCCGGAGAGCTGTGCGTTTATAATTCCGCCTCGCTTCACAGGCTCTCGACCTCCTCGGCCGTAGGCAACGAGTCCCGGGCCCCGGCTCTGGTGATCGCCAGCGCTCCCGCCCGGGCCGCGCAGCGAACGCTTTGTGGTAGATCGCAGGCCGAGGCCAGTGTACAGGCGGGCGCCCCGACGGAGGTGTCGCCCGCGGCGGTCGTGTCGATCACGGGGACCGTCGGGGTCGGCGCATGCTCTATGAGGTCGCTCTGCGCGAGCAAGGCCCCAGAGTCTCCAAGAGTTAGAACCACCGACCGCGGACCCAGGCCGAGTCCGGCGCCCGTGATGGTCTCCCCGGGCTCCGGGCGGCGGGCCACCCGGAGCACGAAGTCCTGGTTTATAGAGCCCACGACGAGTACGTCGGCCAAAGGATCAGCCGCCGCTCGTGGAGCCCGAGTCGAGATACTCCTCGACGTTCTCTTCGGTGACAAGCTCCACATCTACGGGGATCTCGCTCTCCACACTCTCACCGTCGATAGCGGAGACCGCGTTCTCGACGCCGAGCTCGCCGATGCGGCGGGGATTCTGGGCCACGCTGGCGTGCATGTCGCCATCCTGAATGGCCTGCAACCCATCATCGGTGGCGTCGAATCCTACGACCGTGACCTCGTCGCCGGCCCGGTCCCCGAGCGCCCGGACCGCGCCAAGAGCCATCTCGTCGTTCTGGGCGAAGACGCCCTTGAGGTCCGGGTTAGCCTGGATAATGTTCTGCATGACGTTAAGACCTTCGTCCCGGTCATAATCAGCGGACTGGCTCGCCACGACCTCGACTGCGTCCTGGTCCGAGATCGCCTGCTCAAACCCCTTGCCACGCTCGCGGGTCGAGGAGGTTCCGGGCGTTCCCTCCAGCTGGGCTACCGGACCGGACTCGACTACCTGAATAAGCTCCTCGCCAGCCTGGCGCCCGCCCGCGACGTTGTCAGAGGAGATGGTCGTGACGAGCTCTCCGCCCGCGGGCTCCCGATCGAGAGCCAGGACGGGTATATCGGCGTTATCCGCCTGCTCTATAGCGGGGACTATGGCCTCAGCATCCACGGGGTTAACCAGTATTGCGTCCACCTGCTGGGTGACGAAGTTCTGTATGTCGTTCTGCTGCTGGGAAGCGTTGTCCTGCGCATTGCCGACAACGAGCTCGTAGTCCGAATCATCGGCGGCTGCCTGGGCTCCATCACGCAGGTCGACGAAGAAAGGATTATCCAGGGTGGATACCGAGAGCGCGATCTGTCCGCCACCGCCTCCCGAGCCCCCTCCGTTGCTGTCGCCCGATCCGCTACCGCAGCCCGCAGCCACGCCCAGCACGAGCAATAGCGCCGCCACCGCTCCCAGTATCCGCTTTAAGCTCCACGCTATAGTCAACCTTGCTCCTTTCCGTCTTTACATCTTTAGATGCCTTCACTTCTCCCGGCTCCTATTTCCGGCGCCGGCGCAGGGTATCCGTCATGACCGCCAGGGCTATCACCGTACCTATAATCACCTGCTGCCAGAAAGAGGAGACGTTTAGCAGATTAAGCCCGTTCCGGAGTACGCCCAGGATGAGCGCCCCAACGAATGTCCCGGAGGCCGAGCCTACACCGCCCGCAAGGCTCGCCCCGCCTATGACCACGGCGGCAATGGCATCCAGCTCGAACGTGAACCCGGCCTGTGGCTGGCCGGAGGCAAGCCGCCCGGTGGAGAGCACCCCGGCCACTCCTGCGAAGAGCCCGGAGAGCGTGTACACGAACAGCTTCTGGCGGATGACGTTTATCCCCGAGAGCCCGGAAGCCTCCTCGTTGCCGCCGATCGCGTACATACAACGTCCCGGGTACGTGCTGCGCAGTATCACGGCCGTGAGGGCGAACATGAACAGCAGCACGATTACCGGCAACGGGATGAAGCCGAACAGATCCCCGGCGCCGAGGGTCTGAATAGCCTCGGGTATCGGGTTGATCGGGGTGCCGCCAGAGATCACGAGCGCGAGCCCCCGGGCGACGCTCAGCATTGCGAGCGTGGCTATGAACGGGGGTAGCCGCCCGTAGGCTATGAGGAGACCGTTCACGAGCCCGGCTGCCCCACCGGCCCCGAGACCGGCGGCCACAGCCACCGGCCACGGCATTGAGGCCTCGACAGAAGACCAGGCGAAGACGATTCCCGAGAGCGCGAGCACGCTGCCGACCGAAAGGTCTATGCCACCCGAGATAATGACGAACGTTACGCCGAAGGCGAGGATGGCGATGACCGCGATCTGGGTGCCGACATTGAACAGGTTGTTGAACGTCAAGAACACCGGCGAGAGGCTCGCCATGACGATGCAGAGAATGATTAGCCCGCCCAGAGGCCCGCCCCTGGAGAGCAGCCCCCTCAGCCTCTCCCTACTCAACGGCGCTCTCCTCCTGCGCGGTAGCCAGGCTCATCACCCGCTCCTGCGTCGCCTCCTCCGGCGTTAGCTCGCCGCTTATCCTGCCCCCGCTCATTACCAATATGCGGTCGCTCATCCCCAGCACCTCTGGGAGTTCGCTGGAGATCATGAGTATCCCCGCGCCGCGCTCGGTTAGCTCGTTCATCAGCTCGTAGATCTCCACCTTGGCCCCCACGTCCACGCCCCGGGTCGGCTCGTCCATGATTAGGACCTCGGACTCTGCCAGCAGCCACTTCCCGATGACCACCTTCTGCTGGTTGCCGCCGGAGAGGTAGCGGATCTCCTGCTCGGGGCTCGGGGTGCGCACGCCGAGGTCCTCGATCATGCCCTCTGCCTTCCGCCTCTGGCCCCGACGGTCTACGAACCCGAGCCGGGCTCCCTCTCCGAGTGTCGCGAGCCCGAGGTTCTCCGCGACTGAGAGTGGCGGCACTATACCCTGCCCCCGCCGATCCTCGGAGATTAGCCCCAGCCCCCGGCGCTTCGCCTCGGAGGGGTCGGCCCGCCGCAAGGGCTCACCGAGGGCGCGAACCTCCCCGACGTCCACGGGGTCGGCCCCGAAGATCGCCCGCGCAAGCTCGGTACGCCCGGCGCCCACCAGGCCGGCGATCCCGAGAACCTCTCCAGAGTAGAGCTCGAGGGAGACGTCCTCGAGGATACCCTCGCGGCTCAGACCCCGGACCTCGAGAATGGCGTCTCCACGCTCCGGCCTGCGGCGCGGGAACTGGTCCTCTATAGAGCGGCCGACCATAAGCCTCACGAGCTCGTCCGCGGAGGTACTCGCGGGCACGGTCTCCACCACGGCCCCGTCTCGCATGACCGTCGCCCGGTCTCCGAGCTCGGAGATCTCCTCCAGGTGGTGGGAGATGAACACTATGCCGACACCTTCGTCTCTGAGTCCGCGGACGATCCCGAACAGGCGCTCGACCTCGTTACCGGAGAGTACGGCCGTGGGCTCGTCCATGATGAGGACCCGTGCTTCAGTGGACAGCGCCTTGGCTATCTCGACCATCTGGCGCTGGGCGACCCCGAGTTCTGAGACCCGCGTCTCGGGCCGGATGTCGAGGCCTATCCTCTCCAGTACCTCTCGGCAGTCCGCGTAAAGCTTCTTTCGGCGCAAGAAGCCGAGCCGCCGCGGCTGGCGTCCGAGAAAAACGTTCTCCGCCACAGTCATCTCCGGGACCAGGTTGAACTCCTGGTAGATCGTGGAGATCCCGAGCTCCTGTGCATAGGAGGCTGAGGTTATGCCCACGGGCTCTCCGTCGAGCGTGATCTCACCCCCGTCCGGCCTGTATGCGCCGGAGAGCATCTTAATGAGCGTGCTCTTACCCGCCCCGTTCTCCCCCAAAAGTACGTGAACCTCGCCGCGCTCTAGCTCGAAATCCACGCTGTCGAGCGCGAGCACGCCCGGGAATCGCTTGGTAATAGCCCTCATCTCGAGCAGCGAGCTCATGCCCTCCTCCTCTCCGCTCCCTTCGGGGCCGCGCACGAGCCCCGCACCATTAGCTCGGCTGTGGCTATGTAGGAGTCGGGTCTCGCTCCACCCTCTACCATCTGTAGCAGCATCCTCGCCGCCTCCGCGCCGATCTCCCGCGTGGGCTGGACGATGGCCGTAAGCGGCGGGTCCAGAAGCTCGAACCAGCTAACGTCGTCGAAGCTGGCTACGGAAATGTCCTCGGGCATGGATAGGCCGGACTCCCTGAGGCTCTGCAGGGCTCCTAGCGCCATGAGGTTATTCGCGGCGAACACCGCGGTCGGCGGCTCCGGCAGGTCCAGCAGCTCGCGCATGGCGAGGGCCCCGCTCTCGCGCCGGAAGCTACCAGCCCTTGTGTACTCTTCTCCCACCGGAACGCCTGCCGCGGTCGCAGCCTCGACAAAGGCCTCTAGCCGCTCGCTCCCGGACACGACGCTCCCGGGACCCGAGATGATCGCGAGCCTAGTGTGCCCGAGACCCGCCAGCTGCTCCACGAGCCGCCCGATCGCCCGCCTGCCGTCGGCGCGCACGACCGGCGCCTCCAAACCCTCGATGGAGCGGTCCACGAAGACGAGCGGAGTCTCCGAGACGGAGACCTCGGCGAGCAGCGGTGACTCTCCCCGGGCCGGGCTGACGATAAAGCCATCCACCCGCTTTTGTAGAAGCGCGTCAATGTATCGCTCCTCCTTCTCCGGGTCCTCGTCGGCGTTGCCGATGATCACGCTGTAGCCTCGCTCGGCCGCCGCGTCCTCCACGGCCCGCGCCACGGAGGTGAAAAACGGGTTCACGATGTTCGAGACCACGAGCCCCAGGGTGCCCGTACTCTCTACCCGGAGGGACTTCGCAAGGGCGTTGGGCCTGTAGTCCAGTCTCCCGGCGACCCCCAGCACCCGCTCGCGCATCTCCTCGCTAACCGGGTTACGGCCGCTCATAACGCGCGAGACGGTCGCGGTGGATACGCCAGCCTCTCGGGCTACGTCTTTGATGGTCGTCACTGAGCACTCACCTCCTATCCCAGCGCGTAGTGTAATGGTTTACGTAAACGATTACAAAAGAAGATTTTTCGTATAACCTCAAACTGAGTCTGGCGCTTGCCGCCGTGCGGACCGCACAAAAGACTGGGCACCACGTGCTGAAGACTCGCTACGAGCACGGCGCACTCGAGGCTGGCTGCCATGGGGCCTATGCCGTCCCAGCGCTAGGCCATCTCGTGCGTGAGAGGCGCTACCCGCAGATAGCACGAGTAGCAGTCGTTAGGTAATCCACCTTGTATTACTGAGCCAGTCTATTCCGTACCCCAAATACGTCCAAACCCTATACCTGCTCAACACCATTATTAACACTAGAACATTACTATTGTGAAAGTGACGCAAGCGCTTACACTCCAGAAAATGACTCTTCTCTCACACGGGCCAATCTAAACGAGCATCATCTTTACAAAGTTCTCGAGTAAATTGTGAGAGGGAGGTGGAGTAGTTCATCTCGAAATCGTAGTAACAGAGATGGCACAACCACCAAGCGTAAGGATGGCAGGTGGGAGGCCCATTATGTAGTCGACACAATCCCTGGTCCGAAGCGCAAAAGTATTTACGTCAAGACTTTGGAGGAAGCATGGTGGAGACTGAGCGCGTTGTCGTCAGACAGCCTCGGTTAGGTTATCAAGTTTCTTTTCCAATCGGAGTATTTAGCGTATCTATGAACGTTTGTAAAGTGGAGCCGACGGGACTCGAACCCGTGACCTCCGCCGTGCAAAGGCGGCGCTCTCCCAACTGAGCTACGGCCCCGAAAGGGGGCTAAAGCCAAGCCCAGAGTCTACGCGCCCAGAGCTTTGGGTTCAACTTCCCATCGCTTCGCACGGGCCGGGGTAGCGGATACAATACGGTTTGTGAGTTTGTTGGGAGTTTAAATCCGTCGAGGAGAGGTGGACAGGTGGCGCTATACGAGTACAAGTGCGGAAGCTGTGAAGGCAAGTTCGATCTCATGCGCTCGATGGGGTCCGCTGACGAGCCTGCCGAGTGCCCGGAGTGCGGGGCCTCGGAGGCGCGGCGGCTGGTCTCCAGCTTCGCCTCGGTCACGCCCGGCGATTCGGCGCTCTCCAGCAACCCCGTGATGGACGCCCGGGTAGCCTCCGGTGGCGGCGGTGGCTGTTGCGGAGGCTCTTGCTGCTCGTAGCATCTCGCAGCACTCCGCCACGTCTCGCCGCCGGTACGCCGGGCCCTCAGGCAAAGCCTTGAGCCAACCCCTGCCGGATCTCGCGCTGCGAGGAATAGAGGAGTTCAACCGGGGCCGGTTCTTCGAGTGTCACGAGTACCTTGAGGACGCCTGGAGGGAGGAATCGGGCAGGATACGTTACCTCTACCAGGGCATCTTGCAGGTGGGGGTCGGCTTCTACCATCAGCAGAACGGCAACTGGAAGGGTGCGACCGGGCTGCTACGCAGCGGTATCGCGCGTCTGGAGGAGTTCGAGCCCGAAACCTCGGGCATAGACGTAGCGGAGCTCCGCCGGGCGTCGGAGCGTTGTCTGGCGGAGATCGAAAGCCTCGGCCGCGAAAAGGTATCCGAGTTCGACCGCTCGCTCATACCAATGGTAGAGCGCGTCTCACGGAGATAGAGGAGAACCGTGATGCGGGTGCTCGGAGGGTGGGCCTGCCTGGATTTGAACCAGGGACCTCCACTTTATCAGAGTGGCGCTCTAACCGAACTGAGCTACAGGCCCTTAGACACGGCCAAGCCATATGGGCCCGTCCGCCGGGTAAATTTACAACACGAGGCCGCACGTGACAAGCGCCGGGCGGGGACCAGCCAAATTGAAGGCTCCAGGTCGGGGAAGTACAATCGTCCCGATACCGGAGACCGGTTACGGTGGGGGCGTACGAGATGACGCCCCGCTCGGTTTGAGAGGAGATTACAGTTAGTGAGCGCCAACGGCTTCACCCGGATGTCAATCTACGGCATAAACTTGGATCTTTTCAGCTCTAGCCCGATCGTGATCCTCAAGGTCGAGGAGGAGAACCGTTATCTGCCGATCTGGATCGGCCAGCCGGAGGCGCGTTCGATTCTCATGAAGCTCCAGAGTCAGGAGTTCTCCCGGCCCCTGACCCACGACCTCGCGGTCACCCTGGTCTCGGAGCTGGGCGGGACGCTCGAAAGCGTGACCGTCACCCAGCTCAAAGACTCCACCTTCTTCGCCAATATAAGGCTGGAGATCGGGGGACGCTTCGTAGACGTGGACTCCCGCCCGTCGGACGCCATGGCACTGGCCGTCCGCTCGGGGGCCGAGATCTTCGCCGCCGACGAGGTCATAGAGGAGGCCGCCGTCGAGTTCGAGGAGGCGATGGAAGAGACGCCAGAGGACGAGGTCGTGGACAAGTTCAAGGACTGGATGGACCGGATCACGCCGGACGATTTCCAGCAGGGCAGGTAGGCCAGACCGGGGTAGGCAGTATCCAGCCTACCCCTCTTCCTCACGCTCCAGCCGCTCGTTGAACCTGTTGAACCTGCCGAGCCTTTCAAGACCAATGGTAACCAGGGCCCTCGCTCCAGGCGACGACGCCCCAATGAGACCTGTAACGCGGCGCTCCATGCCGAGGGTAGCGGCCATACAGAGCTCCCCGGCGGCGTACACGCCGTGTTGTCCGGCGTCTTCCGGCTCAAGCGGCCTTCCCGGGAACTCGCCTCTACTCCCCGAGGTCTCCGGGTGGCCGGAGTCGGGTGATCCTTTTGAGCGTCCCGGCCTCTTCCCACGGCCAGCGGTCTCCGGCTCCGGGGGAGAAGGGCGGGGCGCTCTGGAGCATCGCGCCGGTACCACAGGCGAGCGCGTCTCCGCACACCAGCGGCTCTCCCGGCCCCAGCCGGGCCAGTGCGTTGCGGTGTACCATCGCACCGTCGCACTCCTCGATGCCCCCGATGATCCACTGAGCAGCCGGGATCAGACCTCCCGCCACCTCCCTCATCGCCCGGCGCAGCGCGTAGACCAGGAGCGAGAGGCGGGCTATAGCATAGTTCGTGGCGGCCCCGACGGCCGCAGTGAGGTCTGCCGCCTCTCCGGTTCCGGCGGGCGCGGCGACGAGCCGCTCGGAGTCTCCGAAATCCCGCGACAGTATCCGCTGCCGGTGACCCTCCAGGGCGATCCTCCCGAGCTCGGAGGAGCCCACCGACGCCGAGAAGACAAGCGCCCCCTTGTAGACTCCCGTCTCCTCCGCCGCCTCGGAGTCGAACACTTCCCCGACCACCATAGCCCGCACCGGATCACCGCCTCTCGGATTCCACTCCCGTCCTCCGGCGGAGACGGCCCGGCCCCCTAGCGCGTCGGGCTCGCCCCAGACGACGGGGCTTCCGAGAAGGTCGAGATCCTCTTCTTCTATGAAACCCTCTTCGGCGGCCCAGCGGCCCCCGGACTCGCACGCCGCGTAGACTGCGGCGTCGTCGAGGGCCGGTATCGGGATCTCGGCGAGGCGCCGCTCTAGCAGCCGGGAGAGCCCATCCGGCGTGAGCCCGAGCTTTTCTACCGGCGAGGAGGCGACGAGCAGCACCCCGGCGCGGGGCGCGGAGACAAGGCCGGGGGCTACATGGGAGCTAGAGGATACGGACCAGCCGCCGCCGTGGGGCGAGGCGGCTGCGTAGACCGGCCCCTCGACCCCCGGCAGCCGGGTGGCGGCTTCGATCCCGGAGCGCAGGCGAGGATAGGAAAGTACCGACTCGTCCGGGCCGTAGAGAAGGCCCTCTGCCTCCTCGCCCTCGATGCGCCACTCGTAGTCGCCGCTCCTCTCGGCCACGGGTACGGGCTACTCCAGGACGACCAGGGGCTCACCCGAGCCCACGGTCTGCCCGGCGGCGACGTTGACCGCGGAGACCGTACCGCCGCGGCCCGCCCGGACCTCGGACTCCATCTTCATCGCCTCCAGCACGCATACGGGATCGTCGGCTGAGACCTCCTGCCCCTCCTCGACCAGCACACGCAGGATCGTGCCCTGCATCGGAGCCGTGACGGCCCCTTCCGAGGTGGCGATGGAACGACCCGACCCGCCCGAGCCCCGGCGCCTGGGCGGCCCGGCGCCGGCCCCCGCCCCGTTACCCGCCGGAGCGCCGAAGTCGTCTGGGTTATCGGCGTAGAGCTTCACCTTGAAGAGTCGGCCGTTCACCTCGGCGTCTACCTCGCGCACGCTCTTTTCGTCTTTATCCGGGGAGGCGGCAGAGTCAGGCGCTGGCTCCATGGAGAGGTGCTCCATCCTCTCCTCGACGTAGCGGGTGGTGTACTCGCCCGAGACGAAGACCTCGTCGTCCAGCAACGCCGTGAAGAACGGCAGAGTGGTCGAGATCCCCTCCACCCGGAACTCGGCTATAGCCCGCCGCAGACGACCCAGAGCGCCTTTTCTATCCGCGCCGCGCACGATCAGCTTCGCGAACAGCGGATCGTAGGACTCCGATACCTCGCCGGGACCGCGCAGCGAGGAGTCAACCCGGATACCCGGCCCCGACGGTTCCTCGTACACGCTCACCGGACCGGGGCTCGGGATGAATCCCGCCGCCGCGTCCTCGGCGTTGAGCCGCACCTCGATGGCGTGACCCCGGTGCACCACGTCCTCCTGCGCGAATGGCAAGGGCTCACCGGCGGCTATTCGCAGGCCGGTCTCGACGATGTCCACCCCGGTAACCTCCTCGGTCACGGGATGCTCGACCTGAACCCGGGTGTTCATCTCCAGGAAGTAGAACTCCTCATCCTGCAAGAGAAACTCGACCGTACCGAGCGAGTCGTAGTCGACGGCTTCCGCCGCGCCGACCGCCGCTTTGCCCATCTTCTCTCGCATCTCGGGCGTGAGCGCCGGTGAGGGACACTCCTCCAGGAGCTTCTGGTGGCGGCGCTGGATGGAGCAGTCGCGCTCGCCGAGGTGGACGGCGTTGCCGTGCTTGTCGCGCAAGACCTGGATCTCGATGTGCCTCGGCGCGGGCAGGTATCGCTCGATGTACACCGCGCCATCGCCGAAATACGCCTCACCCTCCCGGCTCGCCCGCTCGAACGCGATCTCGGCCTCGGAGGAGTCGTTCGCCACGGCGAATCCCTTGCCTCCACCACCCGCGCTGGCCTTGACCGCCACCGGGTAGCCGTGCTCCTCGCCGAACGCGATGACCTCCTTGGAGGACTCCGCGGGATCTGCGGTGCCGGGTATGGTAGGGACCCCGGCGGCGGACATTATGCGCCGGGACTCAACCTTCGAGCCCATCGAGTCTATCGCCTCCGGGTGAGGGCCGACCCAGGTCATCCCCGCCTCGGATACCGCCCGCGCAAAGGGCGCGCTCTCGGCCAGGAATCCGTAGCCCGGATGCACCGCCTCCGCACCGCTCCGCGATGCCACTTCTAAAAGCTTGTCTATATTCAGGTAGCTCTCGGCAGCCGGTGTCGGGCCGACGTGGTACGCCTCGTCGGCCAACACGGTATGAAGGGCCTCACGGTCGGAGTCGGAGTACACGGCGACGCTGGCGACGCCCATCTCGCGCAGGGCGCGGATGATGCGGACCGCGATCTCACCCCGGTTTGCGACCAGAACCTTAGAAAACATCGCTTACCGCCTCCGCCCGTATTATAGCCGCTCCGACCAACTACAACGCCCTCCCCCAGTTAGCCGTGTCAAGGAGGGGCCACAGCGACCCCTCGATCCGCATATCTCCCGGCAGCGGACGACCCAACCGGCCCGCCACCTCCCACCGGCTGCGCCTCGTCTGCTCCGGCGCACCTAACGCTCCTCCTCCGCCTCTCAGCGACTCGATGGCCGCCACTATGGCGACGGCCTCCTCGGGCGTGGGCGCGGGCTCTATCTCGGGTCTCAATAGTACCTAGAGCGGGATGTTTCCGTGCTTGCGCGACGGACGCTCGGGGCGCTTGGTGCGGATCATCTGCAGCGCCGCTATGAGGTAGGGCCGCGTCTCGCGCGGGTCTATAACGTCGTCGAGGTAGCCCATCTCGGCGGCGACCATCGGGTTGTTGAACCGCTCCTCGTAGTCCTGTATGAGCCGCTCTCGCTCGGCATCGGGATCCTCTGCCTCGGCTATCTGGCGCCGGAAGATGATCCCGACCGCAGCACTAGCTCCCATCACCGCGATCTCACCCGTCGGCCACGCCACGTTCACGTCGGCCCCGATGTGCTTGGAGCACATCACGTCGTACGCCCCGCCGTACGCCTTGCGTGTGATGACCGTGACCTTCGGCACCGTAGCCTCGGAGTAGGCGTAGAGTAGCTTCGCGCCGTGGCGGATGATGCCGCCCCACTCCTGATCCGTACCCGGCATGAAGCCCGGCACGTCCACGAAGGTTATGAGCGGGATGTTGAACGCGTCGCAGAACCTCACGAACCTAGCCGCCTTCACGCTGGCGTCTATGTCCAGCGTCCCGGCGAGCACCATCGGCTGATTCCCGACCACCCCTACGGCGTGACCGTCAAGCCGCGCGAACCCCACGACGATATTCTGGGCGTGGCCCTCGGCAACCTCGTAGAAGTCGCCGTCGTCCACCGTGAGCTCGATGGCGGTGCGGATGTCGTAGGGCTTCTGGGCCGAGTCCGGCACCAGCTCCGCGAGCCCTTCTTCGCGGCGCTCGGGGTCGTCTGATGGGATATAGTACGGCGCGCCTTCGAGGTTGTTCTCGGGCAGGAAAGACATCAGGTAACGCACGTCTTCCAGGCAGGTCTCCTCGTCGGGCGAGGCGAAGTGGGCGACGCCAGACTCTGTGTTGTGGGTCGTGGCTCCTCCGAGCTCTTCCTGCGTCACGTCCTCACCGGTGACGCTCTTTATTACGTCCGGTCCCGTGATGAACATGTGGCTGGTCTCCTCGACCATATAGATGAAGTCCGTCATCGCCGGGGAGTAGACCGCGCCGCCGGCGCACGGCCCCATGACCACGCTTATTTGCGGTATCACACCCGAGGCCTGCACGTTGCGGTGGAAGATGTCGGCGTAGCCGGCGAGCGAGACGACACCCTCCTGGATGCGAGCGCCGCCGGAGTCGTTGATCCCGACGACCGGGCATCCGGTGGAGATCGCGAGGTCCATCACCTTGCAGATTTTTTGCGCGTAGATCTCACCCAACGAGCCGCCGAAAACCGTAAAGTCCTGACTAAACACGCAGACCTTGCGACCATCGATCTCGCCGTACCCGGTAACCACCCCGTCTCCGAGCGGCCGGTTCTCCTCCAAGCCGAAGTTGTACGAACGATGCACCCGGTAGCGGTCGAGCTCTACGAACGTGCCCTCGTCTAGCAGAAGCTCGATGCGCTCGCGGGCGGTGAGCTTACCCTTCTCGTGCTGGCGTTCGACCGCCTTCCCGGAGGATGGATGCGCCGCGGTCTCCCGGAGGCTCTCCAGACCCTCGATCTTTCCTGCCGTAGTGCCTTCCCCTAGTCTCTCATTCTGCATGGTCCAGAATTCTAGCACTGTGCGGGGCTGGTTTTATACGGGTGGTAGTCTCAAACGGCTCACGGCCGGATACACTCGGGTAGACGTTCGGGAAGTAGTATCAATGAGGAGAGTAGATGGATAAGCAACAAAAAACCTGGGCCAGCGAGGAAGCTCTAAAAAATCTGGAGAGCCTGACCCGGCTGGACTGGGACCGGGACGAGCTACCTGATGGCGTCCGGGAGTTACTGGAGACGTACGAGGCGGCGATACCGCAGTTGGTCACCGAGATCCGGAGCCTGCGCATGGATCTGCTGGACAAGCTCCGCGAGGAGCGGCGCGGAAAACGGGGCCATCAGCCAGAGGGAGAGGAGCCGGAGAGCGAGGGCTCCGGCTCCTCGGACGGCTATGAGGATCTAGCAGATTTCGCCCGGCGGCTGGGGCTGGAGCAGCGGTAGTGGCGAGGTAGTGGCGGACCGCCGCCCCGCTGCCTCCTGACCCAGGGCCCGTCTGGGCTCACGGAGGCAACCACGGCATTAGCGAGGCGACGATTACCATAGACCTTTAATTTCTCTGGCTCCCCGCGGTGGTGCTCCGGGAACTCGTCCCGCGGTGACGGAGCGTGGCCGAACCACCTGCGCAAGGCGATGCTCGAGTCAAGCTCCTTCCTCCACTCGGATAGGCCGGCCTCCTGTTTTGGTACGCCCCTCGCCTCCGACAAGCAGGATGCGTCCACCGCCCGAGCCCCGGTCCTCTTCGTGGATGCGCCCGGTGCTTACCTGGTTATTCGCCGTCTTCTCTATCATCTTACGAGCGCTTGTAGGTGAGCACCCGGCCCCACAGGCTCTTGGTGCCCTGATGCCGCGTCTCGGGGCCTCTAGCTCGATGATCCGGGAGTGGTCCACGAAGAGGCTCACCTCCGGGCCGTAGTTCTTTACGTACCACTCAAAGACCTCGGGGTCCGCGGCCTCGAACATTACTTTCTTGAGGCCCAGGGAGTTTATGACCTCGGCCGGCACGTCCGTGCGCCAGTTCTGTACGCTCTCGGTTATCTCCTTTAGCGCATCCTCCGGCATCAGGGTGAAAGCCCCGCCGGCGAACTTCAGAGAGTCCACGTAAGGACCCATCGTCTCCAGCACGTCGGACAGGTAACGCTTGCCCACGACCGAGTAGTACGGGCCCCGGATCTCGGTGAGCCCGTGCTGACGGAGCTTCTCTTCACGCTCGTTCATCCGCAAGAACCTGAAAGCCGTCTCGCTCGTCTCGTTAGCATTGGTTGAATTAGCTGGAGTGGGTTACGGGTGGTCTTCGAGCTGTACAGTTTGGAAGAATGTCTGGAGCAGGCGGAGCCAGCTTGTTGGTAGTCTTCTGTACATGACGCTTTATCTGCTGGATCTGTTCGGGGTGGCCGTTTTCGCGGTGAGCGGCGCGCTGAGAGCCGGACAGAAGCAGATGGATCTCTTCGGCGTGCTGGTGATCGCGGTAATCACGGCGATCGGTGGCGGCACGGTGCGGGACGTCTTGCTGGGGAAACAGCCGATCTTCTGGATCTCCGACGTCACTTATCTGTCGGTAATACTCTTGGCTGCAGTGATTACCGTGGCGTACGGCCATTTCAGAGAACCGCCTCGCGGCGCACTCCTCACGGCCGACGCCTTCGGGCTGGCGGTCTTCACGGTGATAGGGGCACAGGCCGCGGCGCAGGCCGCGGTACCCGTACCGATAGTCGTCATCATGGGGACCATCACGGGCGTGGTTGGCGGGGTCATGCGCGACGTGCTGTGCGCGGAGGTGCCGCTGATCCTACGGCGCGAGATCTACGCCACCGCCTCCATAGCCGGCGGCGTAGTCTACATTCTCCTGATCCAGCTGTTCCCCGGAAATCCCGGCGCCACGATTATCCCCGTGGCCATAGTCTTTATACTGCGGCTCGTCGCCATCCGGTTCGACGTCCACATACCATCGTTTTCTCCGAGGCGCGGGAAATAACCGCCGATGCTGCCGACGAAGTTGACGTTGCAGGTTAACGCTGTAGTTTGAAACGCCCGACGACGGAGCGAGCCTTCCTCACTCAGGCACCGTCTGGGTTCCGGGACGACGCTTCCTCCAGGGCGGAGAGGGCCTGAGCCTGGTTCATGCCGGTGCTACGGAGCAGGTCCACGGCCGCCGAGCGGACCTGGCCCACGAGGATGCTGACGGCGAGGTCGTGACGGCCTTCGAGAGCCTTCGTCGCACCCCGCGCCGCCTCCAACGCGAACCGCTGCGCCTCCTCCGCCCCTCCCGGTCCTCCAGGTAATCGGCCAGCGCCCGCACCGCCCGCGAGAGGTCCAGGATGGCCTCTGGCATCGAAGACGGGACCGGAGCCCCGCGCCTTATGGCGTTGGCAGCACCGCGGGCCAGGACCCGGGTGTTGATCACGGCCAGCTCTATCCTTATGCTCGCGCCGGCGTAGAGTTCCAGGTGCTTTATGGACCTGCGCCGGGTCGGAGAGAGACGGGAGATCTCGTAGCCGTCAGAGAGCGCCTCGTCGAAGTCTCTCACCCGGTGGTCGAGCTTCCGGGCTTTTTTCAGGGCTGCCTCGGAATGATCCAAGTCCTCCTCTTCGAGAGCCTCGGCTATCTCTTCGAGTACGGCGACCAGTTTCCGAAAGATAGGCTCGGCGGCCTTCTCGACCAATCGCACCGGGTTCATGGGAAAAAGATAGCTTACCGCCAGGGCAACCCCGCCGCCCACCAGGGCGTTGAAGAAGCGGTCGGGGGTAAAGCCCGAGTCCGGAGGTAGCAGGGCGATCACCAGTATCGCCGAGATCGCAGCCTGGTTTACCAGCAGGCTCCTCCCACCGAAGAATACGGCGGCCACCATGGCAAGCGCGGCCACGACTCCTAGCTGAACCGCGCCAACGCCGATAATCCGCGCGATGACATCGGCTATCGCGAGCCCCAAAGCGACACCGATAGCCACCTCGACCGCGCGTCTACCCCGCTGGCCGGGGGCCAACCCGATCGTGACGACAGTCGCTATGGGAGCGAAGAAGGGCTGCGCGTTGCCCAGCACCACGGCTGCGAGAAAGTAGGAGAGGCTCGCGGCAACCGAGGTCTGGAGTATGGGCCAGAGGTTGGCCGCGAGCCGCCCGGTCCCCGAGGAAAGATACCGGCCCACCTCCGGTAGCGGGTCCGTGGCCCTCATGATCCCGCCTCCCCCCTTCCGCGCTACCTAACCTTCCAGTTCAATAATATCATTTATATCATCTTCGTCGCCGCATCCAGAATACCGCGCTTTTCAGCGGAGGGGGTGGAACGGGGTGAGCTCGGCGGGGGTGCGGCCGGTGGTGATCGTCTCGGCCATCAGCTCTCCGGTGAGCGGTCCCAGGACTATGCCCCACATACCGTGTCCGCCCGCGACGAACACCCGCGACGAGTTGGTCGGGCCTATGAGCGGCAAGCCGTCGGAGGTGCAGGGCCGGGACCCCACCCACTCGTCCGTGCGCTGCTCGAAGTCCACGCCACGTAGCAGGGGCCGGAGGGTTTCGATGATCGCGTTTACGCGGCGCGGGTCGAGCGACTCCTCCGGCGCCCGGAACTCCATCATGCCCGCCACCCGCAGCCGGTCCCCGAGAGGCGTGCAGGTCGTACGCTGGGCCGAGAAGTACAGAGGACCGGAGGGCATGCCGGCGCCCAGGCTCTCGGCAGGTACGCTGAAGCTGTAGCCTCGTCCGGCCTGCACGACGGACCTGACCCCGAACTTGCGGGCGAGCGGGTTCAGCCACGCACCGTTGGCCAGCACCACGGCGTCGTACTTTCGCGTCTCTTGCGTCTCACCGTCCGAGGTTTGCACGGCAACCCCGGCGCCTTCTTCCCGGACCTCGTGCACGCCCACGCCTTCTTTGAGATCTGCGCCGCGGCCGCGGACGGCGTCGGCCAGGGCCTGCATGTAACGAACGGGGTCGATGAACCGCTGGCCTCGGACCCTGACCGCGGCCTTTACCTCATCCGAGAGCGCCGACTCTATCTCGCGGGCCTCGTCCCCGTTTAGCATCTCGTACTCCACATCCTGGCCGGCGGCCCGGACATGGTGCAGCTCTTGCGCCAGGGCTTTCTGGTCTTCCACCGACACGTGGCATCCCAGAAACGATTCCGCCTCGTGGACTTCCTCGGCAACCCCGCCCGTGGTGAGGGCGTCGAAGGCGTCCAGAGACCGGCGGTTTACGGCGGCGTAGGCACTCATCGCCAGCCGCCACTTGCGGCTGGTGCAGTGCCGGGCAAACCCGAGAAGAAACCGCCAAAGACGCGGGTCCGCCCGGGGAGGGACATAAACCGGCGACGATGAGTCCAGCATGGCCCGTAGGCCGTAGCGGAGCACCGAAGGCTCCGGCAGCGGGGTAGTCAGAGCGGGGGTAAGCCAGCCCGCATTACCCCAGGAGGACCCGGCGGCGACGTGATCCCGCTCAAGAACCGTGACCTGCACGCCCCGCTCCTGCAGAAACCAGGCGGTGGCCAGCCCCGGCATCCCGGCTCCGATAACCGCGACGTGCTCAGGCCGCGCAGAAGCAGCCATCACAGACTACCCTCAAAATCCCTAAAAGTGGTCCGCGCCACCGTGTCTTCTCCCGGCCGGCCGTTCATCCGCGCACCGGACGGAAGCCGCCAAACGCTTTTACACCAAAAAACCATGCGTCCTCCTACTTTGCACATAAGCTATTTACCGGGACTCCACATATTCCGGACCCACAACGCCAGAAACCCAACACTCGCAACGAACAGTATGGTGTTGACCACCGCCGCGAACGAAAACGCCCCGCCGAGGAGGCCGAAGACGCCGCGCAGCGCACCGAGCGACAGCAACAACCCTAGGCCGGCTGCGGCATACAGCCCGTAGGAACGCCATCTCGGCTGCATCGACACCAGCCCGGCCAACGATAGCGGGACCCCGATGAACGCCGGGATCAAAGCCGTCACACTCTGCCGACCCATGGCGAAGTAAGAGATCACCCCGGTCAAAACCAGGACTACGCCAAACCCTAACGTCAGCCGAGACATGGATCTCCTCCTACACTCCGGACTCACTGCCACAACTCCTGTAATCGCAGCCTCGATAATAACATACACACAGTATGAATTTTAAAGAGGAGCCCCGCGCGACGACGTAGGCGTCAAGGACGGTAGAGGGACATCACGAGCAAACTGCGGGTCGCGACGGAGCCAGCGTATCGGTGTGACAGCGGGGGCTGAGGTGTTACGCGGCAGGCAATCATGGCGAGAATGTACCGGAGTATTCGAGGCACGGGGTAGTGGCTGGGGCGTGCGGGCGGGTGCCCCGGACGATACGTTGGGCGGGCTGATCCACGGCCTAGAGCACTACACGGAGACCGCCCCCCTACTGTCGTGAGGCTACCCTTTTCCCCGGAGCATTATGTACGGAAGTCGAGAAAACTTCGTGGGAACGGCTTTCGGGCCGTTCCCACGAAGTTTTCTCTATGTTTTTGCTCTGTTTTTCTCTGGGACTAACCTTCGAGCAGCAGCGACTCCGGGTCTTCGATGAGCTCTTTGATGCGTACGAGGAAGCTCACGGCTCCGCGGCCGTCCACAACGCGGTGGTCGTAGGAGAGGGCAAGGTACATCATCGGGCGTATCTCGACCTGCCCGTCCACGGCGACCGGGCGCTCCTGGATCTTGTGCATCCCGAGTATCGCGGACTGGGGCGCGTTCAGGATAGGGGTCGAGATCAGGGAGCCGAAGATGCCGCCGTTGGTAATGGTGAACGTGCCACCCTGGAGATCCTGGAGCCCGAGCTTGCCGTCCCGGGCCTTCGTTGCGAGGTCCCCGATCTCCTGCTCTATCCCGGCGAAGCTCAGGTTATCCGCGTCGCGGACGACCGGGACCACGAGGCCCTCTTCGGTGTTCACCGCCATGCCGATGTCGTAGTAGTTCTTGTACACGAGCTCGGTGCCCTGGAGCTCGGCGTTGATCTCGGGGAACGACTTGAGCGCCCCGATGGACGCCTTGGTGAAGAAGCTCATGAAGCCGAGCTTCACTCCGGTGCGCTCCTGGAAATCGTCCTTGCGGCGCTTCCTAAGCTCCATAACCGCCGACATGTCCACCTCGTTGAAGGTGGTGAGCATCGCCGCGTTCTGCTGCGCCTCCACGAGCCGCTGGGCGATGGTCTGCCGCCGGCGCGAGAGCCTGACGCGCTCCTCAAGGTGAGCCCGGCCATCCTCCGATGGCGCGGGGGCCGCCGACTGGCCGTCGCCCGAGGGCTGCGTAGAAGCTGGCGCGGACGCCGGAGCCTCCTGGGCAGCCTGCCCGCCACCGGACTGCGACCGGATCAGGCGCTCCACGTCCTCCTTGGTGATGCGGCCGCCCGTGCCGGAGCCGGAGGTGCTGGCGAGGTCTATCCCGTATTCCTCGGCCAGCTTCCGCACCGCCGGAGATGCCCTGCCGCTCACCTCCTCTGGCTCGCGGTGGCCGTTGGCCTCGGAGCCCTCCGTCCCGGCCGCACCGGTCTCTCCGGTTGTACCGGCGGTTGCCGCGGAGGAGCTCTGCTGGCTCTCTTGGGCGCCCTGCTCGGGCTCCCCGGAGCCGCCGGACGATTCGGCTTGTTCGTCTTTTTCGGACTGGGCGTCTCCCCCGCCGGACTCGCCCGAGGATTGGCCGGAGCCCTCGCCGATGGTACCGAGCGCCTCGCCGACGGTCACCTCGTCACCTTCGGGGTGGGAGATCTTCTCCAGCACCCCGTCCTCTTCGGCCTCGACCTCGAAGTTGATCTTGTCGGTCTCGAGCTCCACGAGGGTCTCGCCGGCGCTTACCGCCTCGCCCTCCTGTTTCATCCACTGCCCGACCGTCGCCTCGGTTACCGACTCCCCGAGCTCCGGTACGTGGATTTCAGGCACGTCTCACCTCTCCTTGTATGTAATTTACTCCAGACACCCTGCTCTGGAACCCGTCTCGATCTCGTGGCCCGGCCAATGGTACGGCTAACGCGGCCTACTCGCTCGGGGTGGGCGCGCGCTCTCTGACCTTCTGCGCGCCGACCTTGCCGCCGTCCGGGCCGTCTACCTGGAAAGCCTCCCGCACTATAGCGGCGTGCTCCTCCTTGTGGAACCGGGCCGAGCCCTGTGCCGGGCTCGGGCGGGCGGGCTTGCCGACGTAGCGCACCGGCAGCTCGTAACCGGCGTCTTCGAGCAACGCCCGCAGCCGGGGCTCGGCGAAGAACCAGGCTCCCATGTTCTGGGGCTCTTCCTGGACCCACGCGATCTCCCGCAGGTTCGGGTAGCCCTCTATTACCTTCCGCAGCCTCTCCTCCGGGAAAGGATACAGAAGCTCTACGCGCCCTACGGCCACGTTCTCCGCCTCGTCGTAGGCGTCGCTGCCGGCGAGCTCGGTGTAGATCTTGCCGCTACACAGGATCAGGCGCTCCACCGACTCCGCGCCGTGGCGCGTGCCGTCGTCGAAGACGGGGTGGAAGCCTCCATCCGTAAGCTCGGTGAGCGGCGAGGCCGCGAGCGGGTGCCTCAGGAGGCTCTTGGGGCTCATCACCACGAGCGGCCGCTGGTTCTCCGTGAGGCTCGCCTGGGCCCTTAGCAGGTGGAAGTACTGGGCCGCCGTGGTGAGGTTCGCGACCCGAATGTTCTCGTGGGCCGCCAGCTGCAGGAACCTCTCCAGCCTGGCGCTCGAATGCTCGGGGCCTTGACCCTCGTAGCCGTGCGGCAGGAGCAGGGTGAGGTTGGACATCTGGCCCCACTTCGCCTGCCCGCTCACGACGAACTGGTCGATCATGGGCTGCGCGACGTTGGCGAAGTCGCCGTACTGGGCCTCCCACAGCACGAACGCGTCCTCGGAGTTTACTGAGTAACCGTACTCGAAGCCCATCGCCGCTATCTCCGACAGCGGGCTGTTGTGGACGGCGAACGAGGCCTCCGCCCCCGGCAGGGTCTGGAGCGGCGTGTGCGCCGCGCCGGTCTCCACGTCCCACAGGGTGGCGTGGCGCTGGGAGAAGGTGCCGCGTGCGGTGTCCTGGCCGGTGAGCCTTATCGGGTAGCCGTCCTGCAGCAGAGACGCGAAGGCGAGCGACTCGGCGTGGGCCCAGTCCACCTTGCCGTTCTCGTCCAGCCCGCCACGGTTCTTGGAGAGCAGGCGGTAGAGCTTGCTGTTTGGCGTAAAGCCCTCCGGCAGCTCCAGCAGCGCCTCGTTAGCCTCCAGCAGCCGCCCGGACTCCACGCCGGTATCCGGTATCCCCGTCAGCGGGGTGTGGAGCTGACGGTCGAAGACCGGCTCCTCGTCCACGTCGGAGGGGTCGTTGCGGATCTCCTCCATCCGCGAGGATATCTCCTCGACGAACTGCTCGGGCTCTCCTTCTTCCAGGATACCGCGCTCCAGCAGCGTATCCGCCCAACGCTCTCGCACGCTCGGGTGATTGCTTATGATCTCGTACATCCTGGGCTGGGTGTAGTTCGGCTCGTCACCCTCGTTGTGGCCGAACCTGCGGTAGCCAACGAGGTCTATCAGGAAGTCCTTGCCGAACTCCTCGCGGTAGGCGAAGGCCATCCGGGCGGCGGCGAGGCACGCCTCGGGGTCGTCGGCGTTGACGTGGACGACCGGTATCTCGTACCCCTTGGCGAGGTCGCTGGCGTAAGTGGTCGAGCGGGCGTCCTTGTGCTCGGTGGTAAACCCGATCTGGTTGTTGGTGATAACGTGGATCGTGCCGCCGGTGTGGTACCCGGGCAGGCGTGAAAGGTTCAGCGTCTCGGCCGATACGCCTTCGCCGGGGAAGGCGGCGTCGCCGTGTATTAGCACCGCGAGCGAGGCGTCGCCGTCCTGCGCGGGCGCACCCTTCTCCGAGCGATCCTCCTGGGCGGCCCGGGCCATGCCCTCGACCACCGGGTTGACGTGCTCCAGGTGGCTCGGGTTCGGAGCGAGGTTCACGAGTACGCTCGAGTCCTGTTGGCCTTCCTGCAGGTGGAAGCCCCGGACGCCGAGGTGGTACTTCACGTCCCCGACCCAGGCGTCGCCGGTGCTTTCCGCGGCGGAGGAGTCCTCGCCCTTGTCCGGCTGCTGGAACTCGCCGAAGATCCTGGCGTACGGCTTGTCCAGGACGTGGGCGAGCACGTTCAGCCTGCCGCGGTGGGCCATGCCGAGCACCATCTCCGGGATCTCACGGTCCGTCGCGGACCGGGCCAGGAGGTTGAGCATCGGGACGGTCATGTCCACGCCTTCGATGGAGAACCGCTTCTGGCCGAGGAACGTACGGTGCAGGAACTTCTCGAAGGTGTCTACCCGGGTGAGGCGCTTCAAGAGGCTCCGGGCCTCGTCGCCGTCCAGCCTGCGGTGGAACCGCTCGCTCTCCACGGCGTCCCGCAGCCAGAACCTCTCGGCGGGGATGTGGATGTGCCCGAAGTCGTAGCCGGTGGTGCTGGTGTAGATCCGCTTTAATTCCTGCACGGCCTCTCCGGCTGTAGAGGTCCTCTGGGAGAGCGGAACCCCGACGATACTCGACGGCATCGAGTACAGGTCGTCCTCGGAGATCTCGTGAAACGCCGGGTCGAGCGCCGGGTCGCCCACGGGCTCGGAGCCCAGCGGATCCAGCCTGGCGGCGGAGTGCCCGAAGTCCCGCAGCGAGCGGATGTACTTCGCCGCGCCGACCACCTTGTCGGCCTCTACCTCCGAGACCTCGGCCGCAGCCCCGGCGTACCCGTTGCCGTGACCGTTGGATAGAGACGGCCCCTGAATCTCCCGGGGCGGGCTCCAGCCCTCGAAGAACTTCCGGGTCGCCTCGTCCACGGAGTCCGGGTCGCTGAGATAGTTGTCATAAAGCTCTAATACATACCCAAGGTTTGGCCCGTAGAACTGGCTCTCACTCAGGTTTTCCACACCGGATCACACCCTCACGTCGCTGTTCTCGTTGTTTTCTCTTTGGTCTTTCTGGTCTTCTTGAGCACGATGTCGTCTTTGGCATCCTCTGTGAGCCGTGCGGACCGGAAGCGGCTCTTCCGATGACGCTGGGCCGGGTTGCGCCGACGGTCTTCAAGCTCTTTATGCTCTTCTCCAGGACCCGTAAAACCTCCTGTTCCCCTGCATCATAACGCATATGACGCGGCTCGGGCCAAGCTCCGGCCGGGCCTCATAGAGACCGCCCGTAAAGCCCACCGCAAGGCGCTCACAGGGCTCCGCATCCATCCGCCAGCGTCTCGTCGAAACATACTATGTGTACTAATGCGCGGGGGCTCGGCATCCCACACGGGCTTTTGCCTCTCTGACCTCTCTAACGGTACCTTACCTCCGGGTTACTCTAGGTTAGTATATGGGCCTTATGGACCCGTCCGGCCGGAGCCGGGGAGTAACGGAGCTATCACGGAGCGGTTAGAGAGCGGAGGGATTTTGGCACGTTTCGAGACCCGGGCGGTACACGCCGGGGAGCACAGGATCGGGCACGCCGCGGACGGCGAGGCCGCAGATGGCGAGGCCGGGGGCCGGGGAGACTTTGCCCCGATCTCGACCCCAATCTACGCCTCGACGACCTTCTCTCACCACGACATGGAGCAGACCGACCGCATACTCGGCGGCGAGGAGGCGGGCTATAGCTACGCCCGCTACGACAACCCGACGGTCGCCGCCCTGGAAGAGGCGCTCCGCACCCTGGAAGATCCGGAAGAGGAGCGCGAGACCGCCGCCTTCGCGTTCTCCTCCGGGATGGCGGCGATGCACACCGCCCTGACCGCCGCCGAGGTCGGCTCCGGGGCGACGGTGCTCGCCGCCGAGCAGCTCTACGGCTCGACCGCCACCCTCCTCTTGCAGATATTCGGGGCCTCGGGCGTGGATACGAAGTTCGTGGACGTCTACGACGTGGAGGCCGTGGAGAGAGCGGTCGCCGAGCACTCCCCGCGCGCGCTGGTTATAGAGTCCATCTCGAACCCGCTGCTGCGCGTCGCCGACGTGCCGCGGCTGGCGGAGGCGGCCCACGCAGGCGGGGCGGCCCTGATCGTGGACAACACCTTCGGCACGCCGTACCTGCAGCGGCCGCTCGCGCTCGGCGCGGACATCGTGGTCCACTCGGCCACCAAGTACCTCGCCGGGCACGGGGACGTCTCCGCCGGGGCGGCGGCCGCCGTGCCCCCGTACGCGGGGGCCGTGGAAGGGGTCCGCAAGCTCACCGGCGGCATCCTCGGGCCGTTCGAGGCGTGGCTCACCCTGCGCGGCATGAAGACTCTGCCCCTGCGCATGCAGCGCCAGTGCGAGAACGCGCGGGAGATCTCGAACCGTCTCACGGCGGTGCCCGGTATCGTCCGGGTCAATCACCCCGCGCTCAAAGGCCACCCGGACGCGGAGCTTGCGCCGGAGATGCTCTCCGACACCGGCGGCCTCCTTTCGTTCGAGCTGGAGGGTGGCCGGGAGGCCGCGTTCCGCTTCCTGAACGCGCTACAGCTCTGCGTCCGCGCCCCGAGCCTCGGGGACGTGTACACCCTGATCACACACCCGGCCACCTCCTCCCACCGCGAGCTGCCCGCCTCCCGCCGCGAGCGCCTCGGGGTGAAGGAGGGCCTCATAAGGGTCTCCGCCGGCATCGAGCACCCCGGGGACATCGCCGAGGACATAGAGCAGGCGTTACAAAAAGTATAGCGGCGAGTCGGCAACCGGCGGAGCAACGTCCACGGCGGTGATCCCTCACCCGTTGGCTCCGGACGGCGGGTAGTAGAATCCCACTGGTATGAAATACGCAACGGCCAGACCCGGCGGACGCCCGGCGAGAGCGGGAATTTCCGCGATTCTCGGAGGTTTCCTGGCGGCCCTGATCCTGTATTCGCTCGCGCTGGCTTTCGGCGTGACGGACGAAGCATACGCCCAGGACGGCGGCGCGGATGAGGTCTACGTCGCGGACATATCCCAGACCACGGGGCGCGGGGACCAGCTCACCGGAGACAGCGTGGACTATCTGGAGCGTGTGATCTCCGACGCCCAGGATGCGGACGCCGCCGTCGCCGTGGAGCTAAACACCCTCGGCGGCCGGGTAGATCTTACAGAGGAGATGGTGAACGCCATGAGCGGCGCGGAGGATACGCCGGTCTTCGTCTACGTGCCGCCGAACGCGCGGGCGGTCAGCGCCGGAACCTTCCTCCTCATGGCGTCGGACGTGGCGGCTATGGGCCCCCAGAGCCGTACCGGCTCGGCCACCCCGATCCGCTCGACCGGCGCGGACATAACCGGGGACCTCGGCAAGAAGACCACCAACGACGCGGTCTCCCTCATAACGGGCCTCGCCTCGGCCCACGACCGCAACGAGGAGTGGGCAGAGAAGGCGGTGCGCGAGGCGGCCTCGGTCAACTCCGAGGAGGCGCTGGACATGAACATCGTCGAGTACGTCGAGCCGGGTCTACGGGGGGTACTGGAAGCCGCCGACGGCGAGACGGTCGAGCCGAAGGGGATCACGCTGGACACCGCCGACGCCGAGATCGTGCAGCAGTCCCTGACCTTCTCGGAGCGCTTCGGATTCTCGAAGTGGTTCGTCATCGTGCCGGGGGTGCTGGGGGTTCTGGGGCTCGTCGGCACGGTGTACGCGGCGGTGCGCTCCAGCCGCCAGAAGGTCACGGTCGGGACGGAGAGCATGATCGGGGAGATCGGGGACGTCCGCTCGCCGGTCGCCCCCGGCTCGCCCGGCATCGTCTTCGTCCACGGTGAACGCTGGAAGGCGTTTACGGAGAGCAAGGACTCGCCGCCGCTGCAGGTCGGCGCGGAGGCCGAGATCGTCGAGTTTCGGCGGGGCGGTATCGCCGTCCGGGGCTCAGACGAGTCAGCCTCCGGCTAGGCGCGAACCCGGGCGCGAACGCCGGCCTATTCCCCCTGCTCCCCTACTCTCCTTCCACGCCTCAGGTGTCCTGCGTGTCGTCCACCTCGCGGTATACCTCGGCGTTTATCTCCGCACCGAACAACACCACCGCCGCCGAGATAAAGAAGTAGAGCAACAGGATTATCACGGCCGCTATAGAGCCGTAGGTCGCGCTGTAGCTGGAGAAGTTGCTCACGTAGAACGAGAACCCCAGAGAGGCCGCTATCCACACGAGCACGGCTACTATCGCGCCGGGGGTTATGAGCCTAAACGGGTGGTCGAAGTACGGGAACAGGCCGTACACGAGGGCGAGTATCGTGATGATCAGGACCACCGCCAACGGTATGCGCGCCCAGGTCCACAGGGTGACGAGCGTGCCGCCGCCGAAGCCTATCTGCTGAGAGACCCACTGCACCGCCGAGCCGCCGACGAGTATCAGGCCGACCGCGGCTATTATCATCACCGCGAGCAGCAGGGTGTACAGGAGCGAGAGCGGAAACTTCTTCCACGCCGGCCGCTCGGCCTCCACGTCGTAGGCGACGTTCATCGCGTGCATCGTCATCCTGACCGCCGAAGACGCGGACCACAGCGCGATTATGGCCCCGAAGGAGAGGACACTGCCCGCGGCCTGACTCCTGACCTGGCTTACTATGCCCTCGATCAGGCTGAAAGCCGTGCCCGGCATCACGGTTTCGGCCTGCTGGAGCAAGGTGTCGAAGAGCCCGGGTATCCTCAACATCCCCAAGAGCGACAACAAGAAGATGATAAACGGGAACAACGAGAAGAACACCTGATACGCGACGGCCGCCGCGTAGGTAAGCATGTCGTCCGCGCTGAACTCCTTCACGGAGCGCACGAGAACGTGCCACGCCGACCTGCTCTTCGGCTTTTCCGAAACGTTGGTGCCACTCGTGCTGTCCGCAGTGCTCATGTGTTATGCCACCCCACTCCCCGTCTTTTGTATCTCTCTACATCTCTCTACATCTCTGCGCTCCGCGCCATTATGACCTTATGGCTTTCCGGCGCCTCTCGTCCGGCGGGCTCGGCCGGAGGGCTTTCCCGCGGTTTCCTCGCGGCGAGGCACCGCCATTACATCTTTGATCGCAACTCTCCCATCCCTACCTCTTAAGCTCCCGGATAAAACCTCTCCCGGCGAAAGAGAGGCCGGATAGCACGCTATGGCGTGATGGTCCGGCCTCCGCTGCGTCCGGCTAACCGATGATAGACGAGACCGTAGTAAAAGTCCCCGGTCGCAGCCTGGCGCTCCAGGGTCTCCTCCCACTCGGCGCGCTCCTCGGGGGTGATGCGCCCGTCGTGCAGAGCGGCGTCGGCGAGCCCGGCCACTAGGCCCCGGGTGTAGGGCAGATACTCCTCGTCGGTCCACAGAAACGACCTGCGGGGGATGAGCGTAAGCCCGGCGTCCCGCAAGAGCGGCCGCAGGCCGAGGGCCATCGTCGTGTCGAGGTCGCGGGCGTCCTTGGCGTAGATCCGTTGGAAGAGGTCGTGACGCGGGAAGCTCACCGAGTCGCTGCTGAGATCCTGCTCGACGAACGCCAGTACCCCGCCCGGAGCCAGCCGCGAAGCGAGGTCGTGCACGAGCGCGGCGGTCTGCGTATCGTCCAGGTACGGCACCAGCACCGAGGAGAGGATCAGGCCAAAAGGCCCGTCCCCCTCGAACGGGAACTCCCCCGGCACGGTCGCGTCCCACCTCCCGAGGCGCAGGTTCTCCAGGTCTCCGGCCCGCTCTGTGGTGTACGCGGCGTAGGAGAGCATCCCGGCGCTCTTGTCCGCGGCGTACACCGCCGAGCCCGGCAGCCGGCGGGCGACGCGGCGCGAGAGGGCGGCGGTGCCGCAGCCAACCTCCAGCACCCGCTCCGGCGCGGGCTCGAGAAGCGGCGCGACCAACTCCTCGAACAACGCCGCCGAGGCCGGGGCCTCGGCGCGGTCCTCCATGCGGCGCGCGGCGGCGAGAGCCTCGCCGCTAACGTCGAGATCCCGATAGTCCGGGATGCCCGCTATACCGCGCCGGGGGTCTCCGCTTTTCACGAACTCCTCACGGGCTCTCCACGCTCCCGGTGGAAGCCTTTACCTCTGGGGCTCGCCGGATGCTGCTAGATCTCGTCGAGCTGGCGGGCGAGCTCTTCCGGCTCGGTGGTCGGGCTCTGGCAGACGTAGCCCTCGCACACGTAGACGGTGGCCCTACCGTCCCGCGTCTCACGCCCGGCGAGCAGCGGCACCAGGGCCGGGGCCTCGTCGTCCTCCGGCGCGCATCCGGCCACCACGGAGTTCGGCAGGTAGCGTCCGTACACGACGTCCGCGAGCGCCCGGGTCTCACCGGCATCCGGCTCGCCCACCAGCGCCACCTCGGCCGTGCGCGAGACGGAGAAGTCCAGGGCGCAGAGCAGGCGTCCGAAGCCCGCCGGCACCTTCTCCATGCCGCCGGCGAGGTCCGAGAGCACCCGTTCGGAGACCTCACGGTAGTCGTCCCGGTCCAGCAGCAGTGACAGCCGCAGCAGCGTCTCCGTGGCCAGCGAGTTGCCGGAGGGCGCGGCGGTGTCGTACAGGTCCCGGGGACGGGTGAGGAGCTCCTCGTGATCCACCGGCGTGTCGTAGAACGCGCCGCGCCCGGCGTCCCAGAAAAGCTTCAGCATCCGGTCCGCGAGATCCCGGGCCGCGGCCAGCCACCGCAGCTCGGAGGTAGCCTCATACAGCGCCGCGAGGCCGTCCGCGACGGCGGCGTAGTCCTCGAGGTAGGCGTCTATCCGGGCCTCGCCATCCTTGTAGGAGCGGCGCAGCCTGCCGTCGTCCATCATCTTCTGCAGCAGGAATTCTCCGAGCTCCGTGGCGGCCCGCCGATATCGCTCCTCGCCCGTAACCCCGGCGGCCAGCGCCAGCGCCCGCAGGGCGAGGCCATTCCAGGAGGCCAGCACCTTCTCGTCGCGGGCCGGGCGTACCCGCTCCCCCCGCTCTGAAAGCAGCGTGCCCCTTATGCTGGAGATACGCTCCTCTAGCTCGGCCGGATCCAACCCAAGCTCGGCGGCGACGGCCTCGGCCGACCGCTGGAGGTAGAGTATGTTCTTGCCCTCGAAGTTGCCCCTTTCGGAGACGCCCCAGTAAGTAGCGGCGACACGGGCGTCCTCCGCGCCGAGCGCCTCCTGCAGCTCCTGCGGCGTCCACACGTAGAACTTGCCTTCCACGCCCTCGGAGTCGGCGTCCTCGGCGGAGTAGAGGCCGCCCTCGGGGGAGCGCATGTCGCGCAGGAGGTAGTCCAGGGTCTCGGTGGCGGTGCGGCGGTACGGCTCTTTTCCGGTCGCCTGGTAGGCCTCCAGGTATAGCCGGGCGAGCAGGGCGTTGTCGTAGAGCATCTTCTCGAAGTGGGGCACGAGCCACTGCGCGTCGGTGGAGTAGCGGGCGAAGCCGCCGCCGAGCTGATCGTAGATGCCGCCGCGAGACATGGCAGTAAGCGTGGTCTCTACCGCCCTTAGCGCGTCCTCGTCACCGGTGCGCCGGTGGTGGCGGAGCAGCACCTCGAGGTTCATCGGCTGCGGAAACTTGGGCGCGCCGCCGAAGCCGCCGAGCTTGAGGTCGGCCTCGGACAGGAGGCTCTTTGCGGCGCTCTCGAAGAGCCGCTCCCCGCTCTCGTCGGCCTCGGGCATCGCGGCCTCGGCGGCGGAGCGCAGGAAGTCGCGAACCTGGCCTGCGCTGGCGTCCACCTCGTCGCGGCGGGTCTCGTAGGCGCTCGCGATGGACTGCAAGAGCTGCGTAAAGGCCGGCATGTTGCCGTACTGGCGCGGCGGGAAGTAGGTGCCGCCGTAGAACGGCGTGCCGTCCGGGGTGAGAAAGACGGTCATCGGCCAGCCGCCGCTGCGGGTAAGGGCCTGGACGGCCTGCATGTACAGCGAGTCTATGTCCGGGCGCTCCTCGCGGTCCACCTTGACGTTTACGAAGTGCTCGTTCATCAGGGCGGCGGTCGCCTCGTCCTCGAAGGACTCCCGCTCCATGACGTGGCACCAGTGGCAGGCCGAGTATCCGACGGAGAGCAGGATTGGCTTATCCTCGTCGCGCGCGCGGGCGAGCGCCTCCTCACCCCACGGGTACCAGTCCACCGGGTTGTCCGCGTGCTGCAGGAGATAGGGGCTCGTCTCCCGCGCCAGCCGGTTCGCCATGACCAGGAAACCTCCGTGTAAGGGTTAATGTCCTCTTAGCGTCTCCGGGTCAACGTACCACACGGGCCCTCCGGTGAAACGGCCCTCCGGTGAAACGGGCAAAGAGAGGCGAAAGAGCCGTGTAAGAGACGTATACTGGTTTCCGTGGCCCCGGGCGGCGGGTAACCCTCCGCCCGTACACACGACGTTATACACCGTATACGCGAGCTAGCGGAGGTAAGAAGTGACGGAGAACGGCGCGACGACCGGCAGGATAGAGTCCACGATCTCGGCCCTCAAAGAGGGCGCGATGCAGGTGGCGCTGGACAAGGCGCGCGGGGAGGTCGCAGGGTGGCGGCAGACGCTCCAGGACTCCGGCGAGCAGCAGCTGATCCCCATCTCGGACAACCTGGCCGCGCTCGAGACCCAGCTCTCGATGGACCCGCTCGACGGCCCGGCGATCGGGCGCATGATGCGGACCCTGGCCGGGCAGACCCGCGAGGTGGCCTCCGGCGACCTCGCCGGCGCCGGCGCCGGTAACGTCCCCGACAGGCTCGAAAGCCTCGCCGGGCTCCTGGACCGTGAGGGATCCTCCATCTCAGACGCCGGCTAACCGGCCGCTGGGGCCGTGTCCCCTCCACGCGTCGTATAGGCCGGAGTTTGCCGGAATCCGGGCGACACGGGGTGCGGCCTCTGGTATCTTTGGCCCTTAGAGGTCGTCCGGAACGGCCACCCTGTGAGACCTATAGAGACCTATAAAAAGAGAGGAGTAAGCATGGAAGCGAAGGACGTGAGCCGGCTAGAAGGCACGGCCCGGGAGATGGTCGCGCCCAGGAAGGGCATACTCGCCGCCGACGAGAGCTACGGCACCATAAACAAGCGGTTCACCGCCGTCGGCATCGAGGACTCCGAGGACAACCGCCGGGCGTACCGCGAGATGCTGTTTACCGCAGACGGCGTCGGGAATTACCTGTCGGGTGTGATCATGTTCGACGAGACCATTCGTCAGAAGTCCTCCGACGGTCGCCCGTTTGCGAAGGTCCTGGAGGAGCAGGGCGTCCTGCCCGGCATCAAGGTGGATCAGGGCGCGAAGGACATGGCTCTCTCCCCCGGTGAGAAGCTGACCGAGGGTCTGGACGGGCTGCGCGAGCGCCTGGCCGAGTACGTCGATATGGGCGCCCGCTTCACCAAGTGGCGCGCCGTCATCACCATAGACGACGGCATCCCCACCCGGCGCTGCATAGACGCCAACGCCCACGTCCTGGCCCGCTACGCCGCGCTCGTGCAGGAGGCCGGGATGGTCCCCATAGTGGAGCCCGAGGTGCTGATAGACGGCACCCACTCCATAGACGACTGCTACGAGGCAACCCTCGCCACGCTCCACTCGACCTTCGACGAGATCCACAAGCAGAACGTCGAGCCGCGTGGCCTGATCCTCAAGCCGAACATGGTGATCTCGGGCAAGGACGCCTCTAACCGCGCCGACGTGGACACCGTGGCCCGCTACACGCTGGAGTGCCTCTTGCGCACGGTGCCGGCGGCGGTGCCGGGCATCGCGTTCCTCTCGGGCGGACAGTCCGACCGCGAGGCGACGGCGCACCTCGACTCGATGAACCGTCAGGCGGCGGAGATGGGCGGCCTGCCGTGGGAGGTTACCTTCTCCTACGCCCGCGCCCTGCAGGACCTGCCGATGCGGACCTGGAAGGGCGACGACTCGAACGCCTCCGAGGCCCAGCGTATCTTCCTGCACCGGGCGAAGATGAACAGCCTCGCCCACGCCGGAGAGTACGACGAGAACCTGGAAGAGAGCGCCGCGTAGGGCAACGTAGGACGGGCTACGCGGGGTAAATGCTCCCGGCGCAGCCGGGTTGAATCCGGGTTAAAGGGGCGGCCTTCCGGCCGCCCCTTTAACGTCCGCGGTAGGCGGGGTCTCCGCTCAGGAGGCCTTGCGGGTGATACCGGTAATACCGGAGGCACCGGAGACGGCGGGCTCGAAGCTCATGCGGTCCTCGAGCCCGCAGGAGTGGACGCTAGCCATCACCTGCCAGGACGGGGAGCAGAGCGAGAGCCTGGGATACGAAAGGAGGGCCTCGGAGAGCTCGCGCATCGTGCGGACGTCGGCGAAGGCAACCCCGGAGAGGTCTACCGACACGGCGCGGCCGCTTGCCGCTTCCCGCCGGAGCACGTCGGACAGATCACGCAGGCTGTCGATGTCGAACTCGCCGTAGAGCTCGATCACCCGCACGCCGCCTCTCTGGCTCAAGTTGATCTCATACAAAGGCATGACGCGTCCCCCTAGGGCTTTCGGTACCGATGTTTGCCGTTATTTCTCCTGCCACTCTCTAAGACGAGTTCCGGGCCCTTCGGGTTACAGGCTATGGCGGTTTCGGGGGAAATTTTTCTCAAATTTCCTCCTCCGAGCCCGCTGCGGGGTGATCCAGCCGCCCCCGTCGAGCGTGTCGGGCTGCTCCAAAAGACGCGACTTCTGTTATTTTGCGCTGGTGAACGGCGCTTCTCACAACACGGAGAGCCGGAGAACCGGCCCCGACGGCTCCCCCGGATGAGCGTGGAGGAGTACGGCCTGATACACCGCGCCTCCCGGGGCAACGTCGAGGCGTTCACCCAGCTGGTACGCCAGCACTCGGACTTGGTGTACCGGGTGGCGCTGCGCATCCTGGGGCCCGAGACGGCGAAGGACGCCAGCCAGGAGGTCTGGGTGCGGGTGTGGAAGGCCCTCGAGGACTTCCGGGCGGATAGCGCCTTCAGCACCTGGCTGTACAAGGTCACGGTCAACACCTGCCTCTCGGAACTGCGGCGTGAGCGGGGCCGTACCGAGCGCGAGGAGGAGCACCGCGAGATCCTCTCCCACCTGCAGGATCCGGACGGCGCGGGCGACCCCGAAGCCGCCGCGCTCGGCCGGGAGCGTCAGGAAGAGGCGATCCGGTACCTCCAGGAGCTGCGCCCGGATCACCGGGCCGCGCTCGTGCTGCGTCATCTGGAGGGGCTGAGCTACGCCGAGATCTCGGACGTTCTGGAGGTGCCGGAGGGCACGGCCAAGGGCTGGGTCTCGCGGGGGCGGACGGCCATGTTCGTGATGCTCTCCCAGAACGGCGGAGACGGCGCGACCGATGGAACCCAGAGCGGGTTCGCGAACGGACGAGGGGGTGAATCATGATCCCCGAAGAGCGCTGGGAGGCGCTGGAGATGATCGGGGCCTACGCCGCCGGAGAGCTCGAAGGCGCGGAGGCCCGTGAGGTGGAGCGGCTCATCACCGGGAGCACGGATCATCAGGAGCTGGCCCAGGCATACGTGCGGATGCTGACGCTGCTGTCCGTGATCGGACAGGAGGCGCCGGGGGCGCCGGAGGAGGTTATGAGCCACGCCATCCGCCGCGCCTACGTCTCCGCCTTCTTCCGGCAAGCGGAGGCCCTCCTGGGCGGCCTCGGGAGGTCGTACGCGTCGGCGCTCATCTACTATCTCGGCCTGCGCGGCAACGGATAAGAGAGCTAACAGAAGCTAACGGGAACTACCAGTGGTTACCGAGGAGGATGGTTTTGACGAATAACATCGGGAGTCTGTCCGGCGATCTCCTGCCCCGAATGCTGGGGGCCGTGGTGGTGCTAGCCGTCGCCCTGCTCGGGGCCCGGCTGTTGCAGAATCTCCTGCTGCGGCTCCTCGAACGCGCCGGCCTCGACGACCTGGCCGAGCGCACGGGGGCCTCGGGCTCGCTGTGGCGCCTGGGCTACGGCGGCGGACCGTCCCGGCTGCTCTCGGTAGCGGCGTTCTGGGGAGTCGTCCTGGCCGGGGCGGCGGGGGCCGTGAGCATGCTCGGTATCCCCTCCCTGCAGCAGACCATGGACCGGCTCGTCAGCCTCTCGGGGGAGATACTGATAGCGATAGCAATCCTCATAGCCGGTGCCATGACCGCGGGCTGGCTCTCGGAGCTCGTATCCCGGCAGGCGGGCCGCGCCGGTCTACGGGGACAGGAGCTTTTCCGCCGGGGCGTGTTCGTCTCGGTGCTGGCGGTCGCGGGGCTTCTGGCCGCCGGTCAGCTAGGGCTCGACACCGCGATCTTGCTCCTGATAGCGGCGGTCGTCCTCGCCTCCCTGGGACTCACCACCGCGCTGGCCCTCGGGCCGGGCCTCGTCCCGCTCTCGGGCAACATAGCCGCCGGACGCTACGTGCAGGAGGACCTGTCGGTGGGCGACGAGATCCGGGTCGAAGGCGTGGAGGGCGCGATCTATGAGCTGGGCCACTCCTCGGTTACCCTGCGCTCGGAGGACGGCTACCTCTACCGCCTTCCGAACCGCATGCTCCTTGAGAGCGTGGTCCGCAAGCGCGCCCCCGAGGACGAGCGGGAAGGTCGAGAAGGGAGCCGCGAAGGATAGATCATCCGGGAACCGGCCCGGGTAGCAGATAACGCCTAGAGCCTGCCGACCGACTCCAGCAGGAGCTCCATGATCCTATCGGCGTCGAGGTCCACGGCGACGTCCGCGTTCGGGGGCTTACCGGATACGCCGTCCACGTCACAGACGGTCTCGCCGGTAGTATGCTCCCCGGCGCACTCCACCTCTACCCGCATCGGGCGCGTGGTGAGCACGCCGGGCTCGATGGCCGCCGCAACCGCGACGGCGTCGTGTACCGGGCTCGGCTCGCCGCTCTTCGGGCTCCACTCCGGCTCGACGAGCAGGTCCGCCGCCACGGCCCCGACGTCTCCCAGCGAGCGCAGCCGCCGCAGATGCTCCTCCCCGACGAGCGCCCGGCGGGTAACATCCAGGCCGACCATCGTGATCGGGAGCCCGCTGCCAAAGACGACGGCCGCGGCCTCCGGGTCCACGTAGACGTTGAACTCCGCGGCGGCCGTCGTGTTCCCGGGCCCGACGCTCCCGCCCATCAGGATCACCCGCCGTACCTTCTCCCCCAACCCCGGATTCCGCCGTACGAGGGCCGCGACGTTGGTGAGCGGCCCTATGGGGATCAGGGTCACGGGCTCCGGGGAAGCCTCTATAACCTCCTCCATCAGGGCAACCGCGTCTTCAGGAGCGGCCCCGGAGACCGGCTCCGGCATCTCGAGGCCGCCGGATACCTCCAGACCGCTCTCGCCGTGGACGTGCTCCGCGGTCACCAGGCTCCGGCACAGCGGCCCCGCAGCCCCGGCGGCGACGGGTATATCAGAACGCCCGATCAGGGCCAGCACCCTGAGGGCGTTGCGGGTGGTCTTGTCTACCGGGACATTGCCGGCGACGGTGGTCACCGCCCGCACCTCGATGCTCTTCTGGCCCGCGCCACAGGCGAGCATGAGCGCCACCGCGTCATCCCTGCCGGGGTCGGCGTCTATTATTACCGGGGGCGTCACGCGTCTACGCCGGAGCGGCCCGCCCGGGGACCGTACCGGGGGCTGTTACTCGGACCAGCCGCCGACACGGACATCGTTGTAGCCCTTGGTGCTCGCCTCTGGCGGCGGGTAGCTGTACAGGTCCTCATACAGCAGGCCCTCGCGGAGCACCTCACCGTCTTCCTTGACCGTCTTGTAGGTGCTCCACTTGATCCCACGGTCCGTGTCCTTGAAGTCCTGCTCCGAGCGCATCTCCACTTCTTTGCCGTTAGGCTGGCCCCAGATCTCGGCCTTCAGGATGCCCTTGTCCGTTATGTACTCCCGGATCAAGATGTTCGAGTCCGTGGTGTTCTCGAACTTCATGTCGAGCTCCGGGATGCCGGCCCCGCCGAACCACACCGTCGCGTCGAAGCCGGGCCTTATGTACGGCAGCACCGTGTAGTGGGCGTTACGCTCCACGATGTCCAGCCCGGCGTGCTGCGCGGCCATGTACACGGTCGAGGTGACCTGGCACAGCCCGCCTCCGAGGGCCGAGGTCTCCCCGCCGTCGGCGAACACCTTAGCCTTTTTGTAGTCGAGGCCCGCGATGTGATCGTTCATGGAGAACACCTCGCCAGGCTCCAGAACCGTACCGTTCACGGCGCCCGACGAGATCTCGAGGTTCTTCTTGCGGGCCTCCGAGTCGGAGTAACGGTAGTCCGTCTCGAACTCCCCGAGCTTCGTGTCCGGGGCCCGGCCTTCGAGCTCCGAGGCGGTCTCGTCCGGCGCGACGCTCTTCGTGGCGAGCGTTACCTGCCCTTCGAGCTCCGGCAACGCCTCGTCCAGGTTCTCGAGCGTCTGCCGGGGGGCTAGCTCCTGACCCTCCTGGCCTTCCAGCACCTCCATCTCGCCCGAGCCCGAGGTGTCGTAGCTGGCGTCCTCCGGTTGCTGGGACACCTCGCTAGAGAAGCCGGAGATGGCCTCCTCCGCGGCTCCCCGGTCGTAGGAGACGACCGCCGGTATCGAGACCCCGGCGGAGGAGCCCCGCAAGGCCTGGAAGTTACGCTCCAGAAACCCACCGTCACGGCCGACGGCGTAGGCTTTCTCGACGCTCTTTCCGGCGTCGAGGTTTACCCCGAGGTCCTCTGCAGAGACCACCCCGGCGTCCCCGCCGTCCGGGCCCTTAAGGCTTATCCGCCCGAGGTTCTCGGAGGCCTTGCTCTGTAGCGCCTCGCGGGCCTCGGCCTTGCTCATGCCGCCCACGTCCACGCCCCCGACCTCGACGCCGCGCCTGATACCCCCGTCGTTCCCGGCGAACCCGAGCGCCACCAGCATGATCAGCACGAGCAGCAGCGCGAGCAGCACCAGCCCCATTATCCGCCTCCGCCGCCGGAATCCCGAGGTCCCTGAATACCGCCGGAGCAGATCCCCCCAGCGGGCCTTTTTCATTCGGGACGTATCTTTGCCTCTATAGGACACTCAGCCTCGCTCTTCGATGATGTGCCTCCCGGGGAACGGACCACGGAGCACCGGTCAAGGTAGGCCCGGCCCCGCGCGTTCCCTCTTTGCGCTCTCTACAGAGACACATATTAAAACCGACCCGGCGAGTCTGCCAGAGCAGCCGACGCCGCACATCCGCACGATCGCCGCAAAATGCCTCTCCAGTGCCTCCCCAGAACTCCCCGAAACCTCCCCATGCCGCCCTCTCCAGCCCCTCTGTAGTGTAGATCATTACACCCGAAACCCCATTATGTGTGTTATGAATATAGTTGGGCGCAGAGCCTGCCCGAGGCAACACGGGAATCTCCGGCGCGGCCACCGGGCCGGGGCTCTCGACAGGAGTATTTACAGGAGAGTTTGATGGTACAGACCAGAGGTTCCAAGAACACCGACCCGGCGCACGACGTACTCGGCTACGAGCGGCAGCCGCTCGACGCCATCTTCAAGCCCGAGACGGTCGCCGTGATCGGGGCTTCAGAGCGCGAGGGCAGCGTCGGGCGGACGCTGATGTGGAATCTGATCTCGAACCCCTTCGGCGGCACGGTGTATCCCGTAAACCCCAAGCGGCAGAACGTGATGGGCATCCGGGCCTACCCGAGCATCGGCGAGGTGCCCGAGCGGGTGGACCTCGCCGTAATAGTCTCCCCCGCCCCGAGCGTGCCCGGCATCATCTCCGAGTGCGTCGACGCCGGGGTATCCGGCGCAATCGTCATCTCCGCCGGGTTCCGCGAGGTCGGCGAGGAGGGCGCGGAGCTAGAGCGCCGGGTCATGCAAGAGGCCCGGCGCGGCGACATGCGCGTCGTGGGGCCGAACTGCCTCGGCCTGATGAACCCCATCCTGGGCATGAACGCGACCTTCGCCGGGGCGATGGCGAACCCCGGCAGCGTCGGCGTGCTCAGCCAGAGCGGGGCACTCCTGACCTCCATTTTGGACCGCAGCTTCGCGGAGAACGTCGGGTTCTCGGCGTTCGTCAGCGTCGGCTCGATGATGGACGTTGGCTGGGGAGATCTAATCTACTACCTCGGCGACGACCCGAAGACCAAATCCATCGTCGTGTACATGGAGTCCATACAGGACGCCCGATCGTTCCTCTCCGCCGCCCGCGAGGTCGCCCTCACCAAGCCGATCATAGTTATAAAGGCCGGCCGCACCGAGGCCGCCGGAGAGGCCGCCGCCTCCCATACCGGCGCGCTCGCGGGCTCTGACGAGGTGCTCGACGCCGCCTTCCGCCGCAGCGGCGTGTTGCGGGTGGAGTCCATCTCCGAGCTCTTCGACATGGCAGAGGTGCTCTCCAAGCAGCCGCGCCCCAAGGGTCCGCGGCTCACGGTACTCACGAACGCCGGCGGCCCCGGCGTTCTGGCTACGGACGCGCTGGTCGAGGGCGGCGGCGAGCTTGCCCGCATCTCCGACGGCACGATGGAGGAGCTAAACGGCTTCCTCCCGGCCCCCTGGAGCCACGGCAACCCCATAGACGTGCTCGGGGACGCAAACCCCGACCGCTACGCCCAGGCTCTGGAGACCGCCTCGGACGACCCGGACAGCGACGGGATGCTCGTAATCCTGACGCCCCAGGACATGACCGACCCCACCGGGACCGCCGAAAAGCTCGCCCCCTACGCCCGCTCCTCTAAAAAGCCCGTGATCGCGAGCTGGATGGGCGGCCCAAACGTCGCCGAGGGCAAGGAGATACTGAACCAGGCCGGCATCCCGACCTTCGACTACCCGGACACCGCCGCCCGCGCCTTCGACAACATGTGGCGCTACACCTACAACCTGCGCGGTATCTACGAGACACCCTCACTCGCCGTCGAGGAGGACGTGGGCCGCGAGATGGCCCGGCGCATGATCGATGACGCCCGGGACGCGGGCCGCACGCTGCTTACCGAGGCCGAGTCCAAGAGCCTGCTGGGCTCCTACAGCATCCCGACCACCGAGACCCGCGTAGCCACGAGCGCCGACGAGGCCGTCGAGCAGGCCGGGAGGATGGGCTATCCGGTGGTGCTGAAGCTGCACTCGGAGACGATCACCCACAAGACCGACGTCGGCGGCGTGGAGCTGAACCTCGCCGACGCCGGAGCCGTGAGCGCCGCCTTCGAGCGGATACGCGGCGCCGTTACCGAGGACGGCTTCGACGGCGTCACCGTGCAGCCCATGGTCTCGACCCGGGGCTACGAGCTGATCCTGGGCTCAAGCCTCGACCCGCAGTTCGGGCCCGTCGTGCTCTTCGGAAGCGGCGGCTCGCTGGTGGAGGTGTACCGCGACCGGGCGCTGGCCCTGCCGCCGCTCAACACCACCCTCGCCCGCCGCATGATGGAGGGCACCCGCATCAGCGAGGCCCTGAAGGGCGTGCGCGGCCAGGAGCCGGTGGACGAGGCCGCACTCGAAGGGCTGCTGGTGCGCTTCTCGCAGCTCGTCGTCGAGCAGCCCCGGATAAAGGAGATAGACATAAACCCGCTGCTCGCCTCGGGTGAAGGGCTCCTGGCTCTGGACGCCCGGGTGGTATTACACGAGCCCGACGCGGAAGAAGAGAACCTGCCAAAGCCCGCGGTACGCCCTTATCCGGTGCAGTACGTGCAGGAGGTGGAGCTGGCGGACGGAGAGCGCGCGACGGTGCGCCCGATCCGGCCCGAAGACGAGCCGCTGATGGTCAAGTTCCACGAGTCGCTCTCGGAGCGCAGCATCTACATGCGCTACTTCCACATGATGAACCTCGACCAGCGCACGGCCCACGACCGCCTGACCCGCATCTGCTTTATAGACTACGACCGCGAGATGGCGCTGGTGGCCGAGCGCCGCAACCCCGAAACTGGGGAGCGCGAGATCATGGGCGTGGGCCGTCTCTCACGGCAGGGCGGCTCCCCGGAGGAGGCCGAGTACTCCATCCTCATCAGCGACGCCTTCCAGCGCCGGGGCCTCGGCACGCTCCTTTTGGAGCGGCTGCTGGAGGTCGGGCGGGAAGAAGGCCTGAAGAAGATAACCGCCGAGATCCTGTACGACAACCGCGCCATGCAGGGCATCTCCCGCAAGGTGGGCTTCAAGCTCCGCCGCGACACCGAGGAAGGCGTCTTCAAGGCGGAGCTCGACCTGTTACAGCCGGCGGCGTAGCCGACGTAGCCGGCGTAGCCAGCGTCCCGGCTCCCGTCGGGCTATGATCCCCGGCAATGCCGCCGGCCGTCCACATAAAGCCAGCTCCCGGAGTGCCCGGCCGTAGGCCCGATGGCCGTTAGCCCCCCGCAGCGTCCGGCGTACGCCCTGCTCGTGGTCGCGGCGGCCTCTCTGTGGGGCACCACCGGGACCGCCCAGGCGCTCGCGCCCGCCGGTGCAAACCCGGTGGCGGTCGGCGCGGTGAGGGTGCTGATAGGCGGGGCCGCGCTGGTGACCTTCGCGCTGCTCGGCGGGCTCCTCTCGCGCGGCGGGTCACCGGTCAAGGCAGGCGCCGCGTGGGCCCCCGGGGCGGTAGCCGCCGCCGCGCTGGGCGTCGCGCTGTATCAGCCGCTGTTCTTCGCCGGGGTCGCCCTCTCCGGGGTCTCCGTCGGGACGGTGGTCGCAATCGGCAGCGCACCGGTCATGGCCGGGCTCGTCGGCTTCGCGGCACTCGGAGAGCGTCCCGGAGGACTGTGGGCGGTGGCGACCGTTCTGGCAGTGGCGGGCTGCGGGCTCTTGTTGGGCTCCGGCGGTCCGGTAGAGGTATCTGTGACGGGGGTGCTGTGCGCACTGGGCGCCGGGCTCTGCTACGGCTCCTACGCCACGGCAAGCAAGGTGCTCCTGGACCGCGGCGTGCCGCAGTCCTCGGTCATGGCCGCCGCCTTCGGGCTCGGGGGCGCGCTGCTGGTACCGGCGTTGTTCTTCGTGGACCTCGGCTGGCTCGTGGAGCCCTCCGGCGTGGCCGCGGCGCTGCACCTGGGTCTGATCGCGACGGCCGTGGCCTATCTGCTCTTCGCCAGGGGCCTCTCGGGACTGCCGGTCGCAACCGCCGCGACGCTCTCGCTCGCCGAGCCGCTCACCGCCGGCGCGCTCGGATTCTTGCTGCTGGGAGAGCGGCTGCCGCCCGTCGCGTTGGTCGGCGCGACGCTACTCCTGGGCGGGCTGTTCGCCGCCTCCCGGGAGGAATGACTCAGGGCGATGTTCAGAGCAGGCCGGTGAGATACCGGAACAGGTACAGCGCCGCCATGCCACAGGCCACCGTGAGCAGGGGGCTCCTGGTGCGCCAGGCGACCAGCGCGGCGACCGCCCCGGCCAGCAGACGCTCGTTGCCCAGGGAAAGGTCGAGCGTGCCCTGCTGGTAGAAGATCGCCGGGGTAACCAGCGCGCACAGGGCGGCCGCCGGGAGCAGCCTCAGGGCGCGCCTCGGGAGCGTCCCGAGCTCGACCTTTCCCGCGAGCGCGATGAAGGAACTCCTGAGCGAGAACGTTATGATCCCGGCGGCGAGGATCACCAGCCACAGCGTCGGGCCGCTCATCGTCCGCCCCTACCGGGAAAAGGCCAGGCCAGACCGGCCAGGATTCCGGCGAGGATCGCGGCGATCAGACCCAGGTTCAGCGGCAGCCCGGCCCCGAGCAGGGCGACCGTCCCGGCCCCGAGTGCCGCGACCACGCTCGCGCGGTCGGTCAGCGCGGGGAACAGCAGGGCGAGGAACACGAGCGGAATAGCGAAGTCGAGCTCCAGAGCCTCCGGCACCCTTGCGCCCAGTATCACCCCGGCGACGGTGCCGACCTGCCACACCGCCCACAGCGGGAGAGCCGCGCCGACGAAATAGCCGACCCTGCGCCCGGCGACCCCCGTGGCGGCCCTTTCATTCCCTTCGGCCTCCCTCGCCTCCGGGCTGGAGAAGCGGGTCACCGCCACGGCATACGCCTGATCCGTCAGCAGATAAGAGACCAGCGCCTTCCAGCGCGCCGGCGGGCTCCCGAGGTACGGGGCCAGGGAGGCGCTGTACATCACGAACCGGAGGTTTATGACCGCGACGGTAAGCACCACCAGCACGGGCGCGGCCCCGGAGCCGATAAGCTGGGCGGCGGCGAGCTGCGCGGCACCGGCGAAGACGACCACCGACAGCCCTATCGTGCCCGCCGCAGAGACACCCTCCTGGATCGGGGCGGCGCCGGCGATCAGGGCGAAAGGCGCCATCCCCGCCATGACCGGCAGCATGGCCCTGAGCCCCCTCAGAGCCTCGGCCCAGAACTCCCCGCTGGCCACGGGAGGCTTTCTACGCTCACCGGATGCTCTTCTCTCGGACATGGGGGCGGATTCTAGTGCAACCGGGAGCTTCCGGCTCGCCGCCGCCCCGTTCGTGGCGGTCGTCTCGGGAACATCGTGGGGCTACGCGCCCTTGATCGCCGCCTCGGGGTCCTCCCCGACGCCGACTATCCTGCCGTCGCGCATCTGGATTATGTAGTCCGCCAGGGCGCCGACGCCGGGGTCGTGGGTCACGATTACGAAGGTCTGGCCGTTGTCCTGGTTGAGGCGCTGGATGAGATCCAGGACCTCTCGGGAGGTCTCGGAGTCCAGGTTCCCGGTCGGCTCGTCGGCCCACACGATGTCGGGCTCGTTCACGAGCGCCCGGGCGATGGCGACCCGCTGCTGCTGGCCGCCGGAGAGCTGGTTGGGGCGGTTCTGGGCCCGGTCGGTCAGGCTAACCTCCGCCAGCGACTCCAGCGCCCGCTTGCGGGCCGCTGTGGGCTTCACGCCGGAGACCAGAAGCGGCAGCTCGACATTCTCGACGGCGGAGAGGACGGGCATCAGGTTGTAGCCCTGGAAGATAAAGCCCATGTGCCGCGCCCGGTACTCGGTGCGCCGGGAGTCGCGCATCTCGTGCAACGGCTCGCCGCCGATAAACACCTCGCCCGAGTCTATGGAGTCCAGGCCCGAGAGCGTGTTGAGTAGCGTCGTCTTGCCGCAGCCCGACGGCCCCATCACGGCCACGAGGCCGCCGCGCTCCACCTCCAGAGATACCCCATCCAGGGCCCGGACGGTCATCTCCTCTATGCGGTAGGTCTTGGAGACCTCCCGGGCCTCGACCGAGTTCTGGATACCGTTTTTACCGTTGTCCGAGTCACTCAAGAGCTCTCCTCACGCCTCTCTCCGATACTACCGCTCATTACCTATTACCCCTGATACCTGAGCGCCTCGACCGGCGGCACCCGGGAGGCGCGGAAGGCCGGGACTATGGTCGCGACCAGCGAGGCTAGCCAGATCCCGCCCCCGATAAACGCCATCTGGACCCAGGGGAAGACGTACTCCACGTTCGGGTCGTCTATGACGAACTCGAACAGGTTGTAGCCGCCGAGCGCGCCGACCGCCATCCCGATCACTAGCCCGACGAGCGAGACCAGCGAGTTCTCGACCACGAACTGCCAGCCGACCGTGCGGCGCTTGAACCCGACCGCCCGCAGCGTGCCGATGTCGCGGCGGCGCTCGTGTACCGCGCGGGCGCTGACCACCGCGAGCCCGGCGACGCCCACGATCAGGCCGAAGGCCAGAAACGCCTGCACGATGCGGATAAACGTGTCCAGAAACGCCTGCCCGCGCCCGAGCAAATCGTCCACCAGGAACGTCTGTGCCCCCTCGTCGGCGAACTGGTTCTCCAGAGCATCCGTCACCCCGTCCAGGGTCGCGCCGTCGGAGAGCCGGAGTAGGTACGTCTCCTGGGTGGCCGGACCCTCGAACTGGTCCGCCACCTCACGGCTGGCTATGACGCCGTTTATGACGCCGAGGGAGAACCCGCTCGGCGGGCTCTCTATGCGCCCGGCGACGGTCTTGGTGGTCTCCTCGCCGGTGACGGGGTCCTGGAGCGTGATCTCATCCCCCGCACCGAGCTCCGGGCGGGCCTGGAAGTCTCCCGAGCCGTCGTAGGGGAAGGTGAGCATCACGAGGTCCGGGTTCTCGGAGAGCGCCCGCCACGCCTCGCGGTCGGTCTCGAAGCGCGGGGCGCGGCTGGATAGCTCGTCGGTGGTGTTACGGAGAAACTCGTCGGGCACGAAGGTCAGGTACTCCGAGACGCCCGCACCGGGGGTCGGCTGGCCGGTCGAGGGACCGAACTCGGTCTGGTACTCTTCGGCGTCGTACTCGGGCAAGGTTACCAGGGTTGCGGAGATGCGGGCGGTGCCCGCGATTGCGCCGTCCAGGGTGGAGTTGTTCTCGACCTGGCCCCCGAAGTCCTCGATCCCGCCGAGCGGGCCGGACTGTACGCCGCCGTCGTAGCCCGATAGCTGGGAGTCACGCTGGGACTCGGTCGCCCGGCTCTGGGTCTCGGAGAACACGGCGCTCAGGGTCACCACGTACACCACGAGCGCGAACATCGCCAGGGTAAACCCGGTGCGGGCGCGGCTCGATGCCGGGTGGGCGACGGCGATGCGCAGGATCGGGGCGAGCGGCGACACGACGCGGGCCACGAGCCCGAGGACGGAGTAGATCACACCCAGGTTGAAGGTCACGAGCACGACGGCCCCGATCACCATGCACACCCCGCTTATGAAGAACATGGCGGGCTCAGTCTCGTTCGCCCGGGTGACAGCCTCCAGCTCGTTCGCGAAGTATGCGTAGAGGAGCACCCCGCCCCCCACCACGCTCCACACCGGACGCGGCGGCAACGGCGAAGAACCCAGCAGGAAGCCGAGCCCGGCCACCGCGATCACCGGCCCGACGAGCATCGCGTACCCGCTCTGGACCGAGAAGCCCCAGACTGTCGTGGCCAGGCCAGCCGCGAGCAGCGCGAGCTGTATAAGGAGTCTGCCGCGCCTGCCCCGGGAGCGTTCCTCCGGGAGGCTCCGTATGGCAGCCACGATGTTCAGGTTGCTCACGCGCAGGCTCGTCCCGAAGACGGCGAAGAAGGTTATTAGAAGACCGGCGGAGGCCGCTATGAACGGCGTGGCGGGCTCGAAGTAGAAGGGGATGGAGAGGTCCTGGCCGAGGAGGTCCTCGAAGTTGGATCCCGCCCGGTTGATGCCCTGCACCAGTAGGGCCGCGATCCCGAGACCGGCGATCGCCCCGACGACGGAGGCTATGAGGCTGTAGGCGAAGCCCTCGTAGGTAAAGACCCGCACGAGCCCGGCGCGTTTTAAGGCGACGGCCCGCAGGATGCCGAGCTCGCCCTTGCGCTCCTCGGCCAGCATCACGTAGATGTTCACTATGAGCAGTATCCCGGCCAGGATGGCGAAGGAGCTGATCATGAGGAATATATCCCCGATCTGGAACCCGCCCTGCTCTATGGTCTCCTGCTTGGACTCAGTGACCTGGAACTGAGTATCCTCCGGGCCGGAATCGGAGAGTATTCCGCGCAACGCGCCCGCGACCGCGCCGGAGCCTTCGAGACCCGAGATCACACCCCCCTCGTTACTGACGAAGACCGTGTTCGCCTCGTCCCCGCTCGCGTCCAGCAGCGCCCGCGCATCGGACCCGGAGACGAGCAGCGTCCCGTCGGAGCTTGAGAACTGCGCCCGGTAGCCCGAGATGCCGCGCTCGGGCACGACGGCCGCGACCTCCACCTCCTGCTCGCTCTCCCGCCCGCCAACCACGAGCGTGTCTCCCTCTTCTACTCCGAGCGACCCGGCGAGCCCGGACGAGACGTACGCCTCTCCCTCCTCCGGCGCGGGTCGGGAGGCGACGCCGGGAGACGCGGAGCCGAACTCCCCGAGTTCCTCCCACCCCACCCCGACAACCGTCGCCGCCGGGCTGGCCTCGTCAGTGCCCTTAGCCTCGACCGGCAGCTCCTCGACCAGCGCGGGGAGTACACCATCCACCTCGGCGGCCTCCGGGTCTTCAGAGTCGTCGACGGCCTGGCGGACGCTCTCCGGTGAGATGCTGGAGATCACATCTTCCCCGAAGAGTGGTGCGGGACGCCGGTCGCCCGGTAGCCGCTGACCCGACTGCTGCACGACCTCGTCTATCTCGCCGAGCCGCTCGCGGGCCTCGGTCTCCTGGAAGCGGCCCGTGCTGTCGTTCAAAACCAGCGAGCCGGAGATTAGCGCGGTGCCGACCATCGAGCCCACGACGACGAGGGCCGCGTTCCACCGCCGGCGGGAGAAATTTCTTATACCGATCCGTCTGAGCGCGGGCTGGCGTAGCATGGACAGGCCGACGAGCAGGATCACGAGTCCTGCTGCCACGAGAAGCGCTATCTCCAGGGGTTGCAGAGGCTACCTCCAGCCGGTCACCGGGTCATTGAGGCGGTCCGGAAGATCACCAGACCGTAGACAGATACTACGCCGTAGTTGCCGGGAGGTTGCGTGCGCTCTCACACGCCTCTGGTAACGGCCGCCAAACGGCCGTTAGGATTGAGAGACGCTAGAATGCGGTAAGTAGGGTGACGTAGTAGAGACCCTTGAGCAAGAAAAGTACGGGAGGCGAGTTGGGAATACTAACCTGGATAATCTTCGGCCTGATCGCGGGCGCTCTCGCAAAGCTCATAATGCCGGGCGACGACCCGGGTGGCTGCATAGTCACCATGTTGATCGGCATCGTGGGCGCTTTTTTGGGCGGGTTCCTGTACTCGACCTTCCTGGGCGGCTCCAGCTACATGCAGTTCAGCGTCGGGAGCCTGATCGTGGCCATAATCGGGGCCCTGATCATACTCGGCATCTACCGCCTCATAATCGGGCGCTCGTAGCGCCGGGACAACTTCCCGCACGTAATAGAAGAGGCCCCGGAACAAATCGCCGGGGCCTCTTCTATACTCTATCTACACTGCGTTGGTGCTCCGTACCCCTCCTCCGGGGCCTGTCGCCTTGCGTGCTTTAGCTGCGCGGCGGCTCGTAGAGCTGGAGGTCGTTGCCCTCGGAGTCCTGGAAGGTGGCGACCCGGCCCCAGGGATGCTCGGAGATCCCGGCGGCGAAGTCTATGCCCTGATTCGAGAACTTGTCCACGGCGGACTCCAGGCCCTCGTCGGGGTTGAAGGTGAGCACGGGACCACCACCGATGCGCGCGCCTTGCGGCTCGCGGCCGTTCAGCCCGATCCTGAGTCCATCGGCCTCGAACTCGGCCCAGTTCCCGTCCTGCTTGACCATCGGCAGGTTCAGCTTGTTCTGGTAGAAGTCCACGGCCCGGTCTATGTCCTCGACCGGCATCCAGATGTTGGATACACCCTGTATCAAGTCTTTCCTCCTATTACGATGCTTACTGTGTCTACCGTGTTTACGGCGAGTACGGCGAGCCTACTTTACAACCTACGAGCCATACTAGCCGGAACGCCCCGCGAAGCGCTCCATGAAGCGCCCGACGATTCTCTGCTCCACCTCTTCCTGCTGCACCTCCGCGCCCTCCGCGCCGAGCTCCCGAGCAAGGCTGGTCACGCCGAACTCTCGGATACCACAAGGAGTAACCCGGTCGAACCAGGCGAGGTCCGTGCCCACGTTCAGCGCGAAGCCGTGGGACGTGATCCAGCCCGACGAGAACTTTACCCCGATGGCCGCGATCTTACGCTCCCCGACCCACACCCCGGTGTACTCCGGGTGATGCCAGCCTTCGAGCCCGTACTCCGCGAGCACCTCTATTAGCACTTCTTCGAGGTCCCGCAGATAACGGTGCGTGTCGCGGCTCTTGAGGCGAAGTATAGGATAGCCCACGATCTGACCCGGACCGTGAAACGTTACGTCCCCGCCCCGGTCTATCCTGAAGACCTCCGCCCCCAGCGAGCGCAGGTAATCCTCTCCCACGCCGAGGTTGGAGTCATCCTTCGCCGAGCGTCCGAGGGTGTATACGGGCGGGTGCTCGACCAGTAGCAGGGTGTCCCCGATCTCTTCCCTCTTGCGCTGGCGGACCATCTCCTTCTGTAGCTCCCAGCACCCGGCGTAGTCCATCAGACCCGGCAGACGTCGGACCTCGACGGAGCCGCTGTCCCGGGCGGCCCCTTGTACCTGCATGAACCGCCCTAGACGCCGACGCCCTGACGGGCGCCCGCGGTCTGCTCGTGGGCGTGGTAGGAGCTGCGAACCAGCGGCCCGCTCTCGACGTGCTTGAACCCGAGCTCGTCCAGCCCGTAGCGGCGGAGTAGGGCGAACTCGCGTGGCTCGTAGTAGCGGGACATCGGCAGGTGGTTCTCGGAAGGCCGCAGGTACTGGCCGATGGTCAGGATGTCCACGTCGTGCTCGCGCAGGTCGCGCATGGTCTGCTTGATCTCCTCCTCGACCTCACCAAGCCCGACCATGATGCCGCTCTTCGTGAGCCCGTCCGGGTTCAGTTCCTTGGCGTAGCGCAACACCTCGAGCGTCCGTTCGTACTTCGCCTGCGGCCTCACTGCCGGGTACAGCCTAGGCACCGTCTCGATGTTGTGGTTGAAGGTCTCGGGCCGGGCGTCTATGACCGTCTGTATGGCCTCGCGGTTGCCCTTGAAGTCGGGGGTGAGCACCTCCACGGCGCAGCCCGGGTTGCGGTCGTGGATCTGGCGTATCGTGTCGGCGAAGATGCCCGATCCGCCGTCGGCCAGCTCGTCGCGGTTCACGCTGGTTATTACCACGTGCTGGAGGTCCATCTGCATCGCGGCGTTTGCCACGCGTCGGGGCTCGCCGTAGTCGAGCTCGGGGGGTTTTCCGGTCTGTACGGCGCAGAAGCCGCAGCTACGGGTACAGACGTTGCCCAGGATCATGAACGTCGCCGTGCGATTGTTCCAGCACTCGCCGATGTTCGGGCACTGGGCCTCCTCGCACACCGTGTGCAGCGAGAGACCACGCATGGTCTCCTTGATCTCGCGGTACCCCTCGCCCTCCGGTGCGCGGGCCTTTAGCCATGAGGGACGCCCGTGCTTGCCCTTCTCCTGCTTGAACGCCAGGTACTCCGTCGGCGTGCCGTCGGGCGGGGCCTCGACGGGCCTATCCTCCCAGCGATGCCTTATCTGAAAGGTCTTGGTACCGTCATCGAGGACGTTGAGATCTACCTTCCTCCTCTTAACCACGGCTCTCCTCTTTTCGGGTTCCCCAGGACTATATACTATCTCAGAGGCCGGTCACCGTGTTTGTTATTGCCGGGCGGCCCACCCGAGCGCGGAGAGGCTACCGGAGAGCATGACCCAAACAGCATGATCCGAGCATGACCCAGACGACCCGGAAAGCGGACCCCGGACGACGGTCACTAAGGTCCCCGGCTTCACGGCTGCGGGCGCGGCTGCGGCGGCTCGTGGACCTGGCGCTGGCCTCGGACCCGGGCCTTCAGCGCCTGCGCACCGCGTCCCGGGTTACGCTCTCGACGGTGGCGGCGGCCCTCGTCTCCTACCTCCTGGTGGTAGTGCTCGCCGGCGGCTTCGCCCTCTCCCCGCTCTTCGGCGCGGTCGTGGCGCTCATGGCGACGAACGCCGTACGGGATGCCACGATTCGGGAGCGCAAGGTCACGACCCTGCTGCTGTTCTTCCCGGCCTCGGCCTCGGTGGCGGCGGCCGCCATCTTGTCCTCCGCGCTGTGGGCGCAGTGGCTGGCGCTGTCGGTCGTGGTCTTCTCCGCCTTCTACCTGCGGCGCTTCGGCCCGCGCTGGGTAGCGATAGGCTTCATGGCGGCGATACCGTTTTTCGTCTCGGCCATCATCTCTTCGCTCCTGGGCTTACCGGACGGCCAGCTACCCTGGATATTCGCCGCGATAGCGGTCGGCTTGGTCTGCGTGTACGGGGTCCGGTTCTACCTGCTCCCGGACAACCCCCGCAGCGTCCTCCGCCAGAGCCTCGCCGCCTTCGACGTACAGCTCGGGATCACCCTCGAAGCGATCACCCGGACGCTATCCGACCGCCGGCACGACGGAGACCGCGACAAACGGCTCCGGCGCGAGTCCGGCCGCCTGCGCGAGCGAGCCGCCGCCGCCGAGGGCCAGCTCCTGGCCGAGGAGTCGGAGGTATCCCGCGAGGAGTCCGACCAGCTGCGCCTCTACCTCTTCGACACGGAGATGTCCACGCACACGCTCTGGGAGATAGTGTGGAACGACGCGGTCTGGAGCGACGCCGGCTCCGGGGATAACGAGAACACCTTCCCGCAGGAGGTCCGGGACCCTCTGCTACGCGCCCTGTACGAGCTGTGCGCCACGCTACGGCTGGAGGGGACCGGATCCCGCGAGGCCCCGCAGGCGCTGCGGGATCTCGAATCCGCCAGGGCGGAGGCCGCCACACAGGACCGGGACGCCCACTGGTCCTTCCAGGTGCGCCGCGCGGACGCCGCAATCCGCCAGCTCTCCGAGGGAGCCGGAGAAGAGGAGGAGAGGGGCCCTGCCTCCGTAGAGGCCCCGGAGAGCGGCGAAGAGGATACAAAGGAAGAACCGGAAGGAGAGGAAGAGCAGGAAGACGGGCGAGATGGAGCCGGGGAGGAGCGGGAGCCTCGCCGGAGCGGCATAGCCGGCAGGCTGCGGCCGACCACGATCCAGGGTATCCAGGCAACCGTGGCCGTCGGCCTCGCACTCGCGGCCGGGGAGGTATTCTCCTCCAGCCGACCATACTGGGTCGTGATCGTCGCCTTCATCGTGTTCGTGGGCTCCGGGACGCTTGGCGACACCCTGAGCCGGGGCGTACAGCGTACGGTCGGCACGCTGGCCGGCGCGGTCGCCGGGTTCTTGCTGGCGGGCCTCGTCTCCGGGGATCGGTATCTGGAGGGGGCCCTGATCGTGGCCTGCATCTTTCTCGCCTTCTACCTTTTCTCCCTCTCGCAGACCTTGATGATGTTCTGGATCACGGTCCTGCTGGCGCTCGCCTTCGACATTATTGGCCGGCTGGGCGAGGGCGGAATCCTGGCCCTCAGGTTCTTCGACACGCTGCTCGGGAGCGCTATAGGGCTCGCGGTCGCCGCGCTGGTCTTTCCCACCAGACCCTCCGACGAGTTCAGGGGCCTCACCGCCGACTTTCTGGATTCCCTGCAGGACTACGTCGGGGATCAGATAAAACGTCTCTCGGGCGGCGAGCCGGACCGGCACCCGGTAGAGCAGGCCCGCGAGGTGGAGGGCAAGATCGGGGCTGTGACCCGCAACGCCGCCACGACCCGCCGGCAGGCCGGGGTTTTCGGGCGCTCCCGCACCGCGCTCAACCACTGGATGACCGGCCTGCTGGCCCTGGACTACTACGCCCGTCATCTGGCCGGCCCGATAGGCCGCAGCCAACGCCTGGACGGGGGAACCGACCAGAGCGCGCTGCTACGCGAGGCCGGGGATAGGATCTCGGCCAACATCGGCTCCCTGCGGCGGGCGATCTCCCAGGGCGAGGAGTGCGACATCCGGGACGTAGAGGGCCTCATGCAGCAGCTGGAGAACCGCCTCATGCAAGACCAGCGAGTAAAAGGACACCCGGATGACGGGCACACGGGGACGAGCCCGCTCGACGCGCTGCATTACCTGCGGCGTATCAACCGCACCCTCGGCGAGCTCTCCGCCGCACCCACAGTCGGAGGCGGCAGAAAGAAAAGCCGGGCGAGCTTCCCGGGTCCCACACGCTAACCGCCAGACCGGGAGAACCCCGCGGCGTAAGCGCCGACCCTGCCTACAGCTAACCGAGGGGGCCCGCGCCGCCCGCCAGCACCGGCCACCAGTAATAGATTATGTATCCGCCGGCGAGTAACAGGAGCAGGGCGGAGATCGGCTGCACGTAGGGCGTGACGCCCCGCAGCCGCGACACCACGCCGCCCTTGAACAGCGCCAGCGCCAGCGTGAGCGCGACGAGCACCGAGGTCATCCCCAGGCCGTAGCCCGCGAACTGCCCCGCGCTCGCGGCGAAGCCCCCGGCTGCGAGGCTGCTGCCCATCACAGCGAGGAATACCGGCAGCGTACAGCTCAGAGAGGCCAGACCGTAGGCGAGGCCGAACAGGAAGAAGCCCCGGACGTTCATGGACTTCGGGTCCCCCACCCGCTCCGCGAGACGCTCGAAGGCACCAGCATAGAGGCTCTTTCCGAGTAGCATCCAGACCCCCATGAGGATAAGCGCAGCCCCTATGACCACCCCGATCCAGGGCATCGCGCCCAGTATGACGCCACCCCCGGCGGACACGATCAGACCGGCGGCTCCGAAGAGCAGCACGAAACCCAGAGAGACCACGAGCCCTACCAGGACGGCCCGCAACGCCCGTCCGAGCACCGGACGCTTCTCGAATCCGGCGTCCTGACTCCCGAGGTACAGCGAGAGGTAGGCCGGGAGCATCGCGAACCCGCAAGGGTTGACGGCGGACACTATCCCCGCCCCGAATGCGAACCCGAGCGGCAATAATGCGCCCAGGCTCGTGAGCCACTGGGTCGCGAGCTCCTGGAGGGCGTTCACAGTAGTCTATCTAGCTCTCGTCTCATGGTCGCGGCGTCGGTGATGGTGACGTCCCGGTACACTTCCTCGCCGTTCTGGTCCAGGATCACGGTCGTCTCCAACGCGCTCGCCCCGAACTCCCGGGCAACGTCGCCGCCGTCCAAGACGGTCGGCAGCGGCTCGGTCACCCCGGCCCGCTGGTTGAACGTCTCTATTGACTGCTCTGTCTCGTTCGGGTCTATGGAGACCATTACCATCTCTAGCCCACGATCCTCGTAGGCCGGGAGGGTCTCGGACCAGGTCCGAGCCTCCTCCATACAACGCGGTCACCACCCGGCCATGAAAAAGAGCGCCGTTACGTCGTCTCCCGAACCGATGCTGACCCGCTCCCCGTCCAGCGTCGTGACGCCGTAGCCCTCCTGCTGGTTGTCTTGGCTCTCTTGACTATCTTGACTATCTTGACTATCTTGCCGGTCCGCTTGCTCCGGCTCCGAGCTGTTAGAAGGGGCGCTGCTCGTGGTGGGTTCCGACCGTGTAGAGCCCTCAGACGTACTCTTTTCGGCGGTCGGTTCCGGCTGGCTCTGCCCAGCTTCTGAAGCCTCTGGTGCCTCTGGTGCCTCTGGTGCCTCTGGAGTTTGGCCGGACTGTCCCCCTCCACAGGCGGCGAGCAGGAATATCATAGCCAGTAGCGCCGCGAATATCGGTAGCCTCTTCACGACCTCTTCATCATCTCCTCTCTACCGCTCTCGGCTGCTCTCCAACGTCCTATGATTCGTAGACTCGCGTATCGGGCCGGAACGCCGCCCAGGAGAACCAGAAGTGATCTATGCTCTGCACCTGTTCTAGGCTCTCTCCCCGCAGCTCCCCGGCGACGGCCTCCCCGAGCACGTTCCACTCGCTGCCGGTCTGCTCGTCCACGATGTCGCCGTTCTTGGATCGGAACGTCAGCGTGTCTCCATCCAGCTCCCTGTAGTAGACGGCCGCCGAGCCCACGTCGCGCCCGGCGTCTATCTCGCTCTTGTCCAGCGCGGAGGCGGTGCCTCTCTGCCACAATACGGTTACCGGCTCTTCGCCCACACTATCGTTTACGGCTCTGGCTTCCTTCAGGATCACGTACGGATAGGCGACGGGCTCCTCCGCGTCGACCGTGATCACCCGCGCCATCGGCGGTAGCTCTCCGGGGGTCCGTGGCCCGTCGTACATAAACGGCGATGAGTCCACGTCGTCGTACCCGGCGTAGGGATTCTCGCCGTAGTTTTTGTTGTATCCAGTCTCCCGCGAAAGCACCTTTCCCTCCGGATGCGAGGAGCGGAAATCCTCCCAGGAGACGATAGGGGCCGGGATGGTCTCAAGCTCCGTACCGGTAAGCTCTCCGGCTATGGCCTCTCCCGTGGCCTGCTGCCACCAGCTCTCGGTCTGGCGGTCGTACATGATGAGGTTGGAGAACCGCAGCCGCCCCGTCGTCCCGAAGTCCAGCTCACGCCCATCCAGCTCGCCCTCGAACGCGATCGCCGTGTTGCACAAGGGGCAGAACGTAACGGTTACGGGCCTGCCGCCAATGCGGTCGTTCACGATCTCATGCCACGTGATGACCTGCAAAGGATACGCCCGAGCCTCGCCCCCGGACTCGACCAGGATCACCGGCTCCTCCGGCGCGAGCCACTCTCCAGCCTCATCCACCCCGACAAACTCCGGCTCGTCTATCGCCGGTATGCCGTCCTTCGGCGGCCCGCCGGAGCTGATCTCCTCGTACGAAACGTCATGCTCGCTGAAATCAGTCTCGAACTCCCCCTCCGCCCCGGCCGGAGCTTCAACCGTAGAGCCGCCGTCGGAAGACCCCCCGGCCGCCTCCTCGTCTCCCGAAGATCCACAACCAAAGAGCAGCAAGACGAGCGGGAGAACGAACAACCAGCCGATCCTGAAACGCATACCCACATCCGTATTCTACAGTAGGGAGCTTATAGCGAGTTTGCTACCGTGGGGCATTGTGAGACTTCTGCTGACAATTTCGTTGGCCTTCAGCTCCGGTCTCAGAGCCTCCATTTCGCCAGACTGATGAGCTTATCTAATTGTTGGGCCAAGGCATATACATCTCCTCATACTCCTCAGAGTCGTCTTCTATGTCATCTTCAATGTTTAGCTGCCGCCTTAGAAGCTTAAGCTCTCGTCGACCAATATCCTCGGGATGTGCCTCAATCAGGCGCTTCAGAAATGCTTTGACGTCTGAGTCTTCAAGTATGAAGCTGATCTGACTATTATATATTGCGGCTTGCGCCAGATCGTTGGCTTGAGCAGAGGTGAATTCTGTGTATATTTCCAACCTTCGTATGAGAGTGTGAGTTTGGCCGAAGCTTGAACTCGCTGTAAAGTCTCGAACGAGAAGTTCTTTTTCGAGCTCTGCGGCGAGCTTGATATTCGGGAAGTGCTCCTTAAAGAATTCAGAGAGGCTCCTATAGGGTACAAGGTCCGAACCTTTTCTGGATGTCCATTCCTTTAACAAGAACTCGTTAAATGCTTGCCTATCAATCGGTGAGTAATAGTCACCGTCATCGCCGATAAAGTACAGCGTTTCGCCCTCGGGAACCTTATCTAATAACGTTTCCCAGTTTACTGCATCACCTAGCCTGTCAGTCTTCTTTCCGGGAGGATTTCGAATTTCATGTCGAAATCTTGCTCTGTCTAGTAGGCCTTTTTCGCTAGGAATATTTTGAGCTCTCTTCAACAAACGCTCTATTGTAATATCAGCTTTGAGAGTCTTATGTCTAGTGGCTTCTTCCAACTTTTGAACTAAAATACTGTGCTCTTTCTTGAAATCTTTCTCATACTGTCGAAGCCGCTCATATTCATCGAGGTTCTTGCACATTGCTGGGTACGATTTAGGTAACTCATGATTCCTAAGTAGAGAAAGACCTTCGTTTATTTTGGATTCCCGATTCCTTAGAAGCTCGTCTTGTACTTGCGCGGGCAACCAAAGAGTAACCTCATCATTGTCTAGGAGTACTTCGAGCTTTTCTAGCTCTTCTAGATCATCTTTATTCTAGCTCTTCTAGATCATCTTTAGTGAGATGGTAGAAGGACAAAAAGACGTTTGTATCTATAAAAACGTTCATTTATCTCTCCCCATATTAGCTTCGATTAGGAGTGTAGCGAGAAAAGGCCGCGACAGGAATATTCTCCTGCCACGGCCCAGCCCGGTCTCAGAACAGATACTCAGTAGTGGATGTTAGTAGTGGATGGCGTGGCCGTCCACGGCCATCGCGGACTCGCCGACGACCTCGGAGAGCGCGGGGTGGGGGTGTATGGCCATCCCGATCTCCTGCGGCGTGCCCTCGACGAGCTTGGCGAAGACTCCCTCGCTGATGAGGTCCGTCACGCTTGGGCCGATGGCGTGCATGCCTAGGATGAGGTCGGTGTCGGCGTCGGCCACGATCTTGAAGAAGCCGTTCGGCTCGCCCTCGATAAGCGCCTTGCCGATAGCCCGGAACGGGAACTTGGACTCCTTGACCTCGTAGCCCTGCTCCTCGGCCTGGTCCTTCGAGAGACCGAACGAGGCGACCTCTGGGCGGCAGAAGGTTACGCGCGGGACGAGGTCCTGATCCAGCTCCATCGGGTCCTCGCCGGCCATGTGCTCGACCGCCGTGATGCCCTCGTGTCCGGCGGCGTGGGCGAGCCAGTAGCCGCCGACCACGTCCCCGGCGGCGTACACGCCGGGCTCGTCGGTCTGGTAGTGGCCGTCCACCTGCACGATGCCGCGGTCGGTGGTCTGGACCTTCGTGTTCTCGAGGCCCAGGCCTTCGACGTTGGTCTTGCGGCCCACGGCGACCAGGATCTTCTCCGCCTCCAGGGACTGGCCCCCGTCTGCCTCCCCGACCGGCGCATCCTCGCCGCCGTAGGAGCCGCCCTCGCCGGAGCTCTCGCTCTGCTCGCCGGAGGCGGCGCTCTCGATCTTGAGCCTCACGCCACCGTCGGTCTTCTCCAGACTCTGCGGGTCGGCCTTGGTCTGGGTCATGACGTTTATGCCCCGGCCCTTGAAGGACTTCTGCAGCTGCTCGCTGATCTCGGGGTCCTCCAGCGGCACGATGCGATCCAGCACTTCGACCAGCGTGACCTCGGTGCCGAAGTCGTTGTACATGCTGGCGAACTCCGTGCCGACCGCTCCGGAGCCGAGGATGATAATGGACTCGGGAGGGGCGTCCTGCCCGGTCACGACGTCGTCGGAGGAGATCACCCGCTCGCCGCCGTCGAACTCAAGGCCGGGCAGGCTGCTCACGGAGCTCCCCACGGCTATTAGCACGTTCTCGGCCTCTAGCTCGGAGGTCTCGCCATTATCCGCCTTTACCTGAATCTTCTTCGGCTCCAGGAAGCTGGCGGTGCCGGTGTGGACCTTGACCTTGTTCTTCTTCATCAGGCCGCTCACGCCCTGGCGGAGCTGGTTCACGATCCCGTCGCGCCGCTCGGCGGTCTTGGAGTAGTCGAACTCGAAGCTGGCGCTGATGCCGAGGTCCTCGCCGTGGCGGATGTCATCGAGCTTCTCAGCCGTGTGGAGCAGGGCCTTCGTGGGGATGCAGCCCCAGTTCAGGCAGGTGCCGCCGAGGTTCTCCTCCCTTTCGACGAGTGCCACGCTCATGCCCAGCTGCCCCGCCCTTATGGCGGGTATGTACCCCGCGTTCCCGCTACCGATTATTACGAGATCGAACTTCTCAGCCACCCTGCGCTCCTTCCGCTCTCACAGTCCCAACGGCTCCTCGACGATTCCCCGGAGCCGCTCTCACAGTCCCAACTCTAGCTGTAATCCGTCGCCGTCGCCGGCTTTCGCGGGCCTCTCCGGCTGGCACGCCGGGCACACGAACGTGGCCCGGCCGCCGACCTGCTCCCGGACCACCTTGCCGCCGCAAGCCGGGCACGGCTCCTCTTCTCTGAGAAACACCTTCAAGTGATGCTGGTGCGCGCCCTCGCGCCCGAGCACGTCCCGGTACAGGCTGAACGTGGTGCCCCGGTACTCGATGCCGGCCGCGAGGTTCTCCCGTATCGCCCGGTGTAGGTTTTCCCACTCCTCTTCGGAGAGCGAAGAGGCTTTGCGGCGAGGGTGCAGGCGGGCGTCGTGCAGCGCCTCGTCCGCGTAGATGTTGCCCACGCCGGCGGCTATGCTCTGGTCCAGGATCAGGGGCTTTATCTGGGCCCTCCGGTCGCCCGCAACTCTCCGCAGGTATTCTACACTGAATTCGTCCCCTAGAGGCTCGGGGCCGAGTGTGGAGAGCCGCTCTCGCAAGGCCTCCCCAGTGTATAGCTGCGCCCGCGTGTACCCGGTCTCGTCGCGCAGGAACAGCCGCCGCTCGTCTTCGAGGTACAGGACGAGCATCACGGCGCTCGCGGGCTCCTCTACGGGAGGGACGAGGAGCAGCTGGCCGCCGATCTTGAGCTGCATTACGGCCCGCCTCCCGTCGTCCAGCTCCAGCACGAGATGCTTGCCCCGGCGATGAGCCTCCTCGATGGTCCTGCCCGAGAGGCCCTGCGCGAACTCTGCCGCAGTCTCCCCCTCGACCAGCCTCTCGTCCGGGACCTCCGCCCGCTCGATGCGGGAGCCGGTAACCAGCGCGCGCAGGTCTTCCTTTATGGTCTCAACCTCCGGGAGCTCGGGCACGGTGGTGGCTAGCCTCCGGCCTGCAGGGTGCCGGGGCGTGAGAGGGGCGCGGGCTCGCCGTAGACGGCGCGGTACAGGCCGTCGAGCATGACGGAGCGGGCGTCCAGGGAGCGCATGGTCCCCTCACGCACCCGGCGCCGGCCCCCCTCGTCGGCGGCGTAGGGGGCGATAGCCTCCATCATTATGCGGGCGTGCTCCACGTCCATCGTAACGTGGCTGTTGAAGATCTCGATGTCGGAGTCGGTGAGGTCGGTGGCGCGTTTGATGCCTTCGCCGAGGCGGGCGTAGATCGGGGGCACCGGCCACTCGCTCGCCGGGCCGAGCGCCCCGAGCCCGAGCCGGATGTCCGGGCTCGAGGAGAGCTCGCGGTGGGCGCTTACGTACAGCTGTATCTCCGGCAGCGTCTCCGGGGCCTCCCACTCCTCCTCGGCAAGACCGAGCGCGAGGAGAAAGCGCCGGTACAGCGCCGGGTGGGTCTCGTCCGGGTTCAGATGGCCGTACTCATCGAAGAGTATCTCCGCGAGCGCGAGCTGCAGCGGCTCGTCGTCGGCGCAGTTGGCTATAAGCGCCGCCAGGTACAGCCGGCTCACCCGCACGTGACGGTAGTACTGCACCGCGAAGGTCCTGACGCCCTCCTCCGTCACGTCTCCGTCGCCAAACCGCGTGAGAAACGGGTGCGTAAGCGCCGGGTGCCCGATCACGTCCCGCTTCAACCTTTCGAGAAACTCGCCAGACTCCATCTCGGTAACCTCCCGCCGACCTTTCGTCTCTTTCTTCATCTCTTCTGGCTCACTCTTAGCCCACTCGGCTATTTATATCCCTGATGTCCCTAGTCTAACGCCACCCGCCGCCCCGCACCCCGCGAGCGTTTCGCGAACCCCTGCGAAACCGCCCCGAAACCCCACTTTACCGGGGAATTTGTACGGATACGGGGTATAATTAGCACATGAGAAGATACGATGATACAGCGAAAAGAACAGGGGGCTCCCCCGGCGACGGCTGGTTGAGCGTCCCGCGCCGCCGGGAGGCGGAGAGGCTGGACCCACACGTGTACGAGCGCGGCGTTAACGGCCTCACGGTAGGGGAGGCCGCTCGCCGGGCGCTGCCCCGGATCATGGGGATACTGGAGCGCAGCGGCGAGCGGTACTCCGAGTTCGAGCGAGAGCTGGTGGGGCAGGAGGTGCGGGCGTGCCTGATCTCGCAGGTTAGCCGGGCGAACCTCTACCGCATAGCCGGTATCCTCGTCGCCGACCGCCGGGACGAGGGCGCAAACTCGGACCGCTCGCTCGCCCTGGCCTACGTCGGCGCCCTGCGGGAAGCCTTCCTGCGGGAGCTCTCCGTCGGGGAGCGGGTACGCACCCCCGACGGACCCGGCGAGGTGCGCTACGTCTCCTCGGACGGCCACAGCGCCGTAGTCGCCCTGGATGACCGATTCGGCCGCCCCGGCGAGGAGGTGTGGCTCCCGGCCGTCAGGGTCTCGCGACTCTACGACCTTAACGACGCGGCCGTGGCGGGTACAGAAGATGTGTCCGGGGCGGGCGCGACGGCCGGAGCCGGGCTCCCCCGGGCCTCCTGAGACCGTCAGAGCCCATCCGAGCCGGTATAGACGGTAGAGACGATACTTAGTGGAGAGCTGGAAGAAAGTGGCCTCGGCCCCGAACGAGACCGTGGCCGTAATGATGGAGGGGCTTTTGCGTGAGACCGGCATCCCGGTGCTCGTGCAACGAGCCAGAGGGTTCGACGCCCCCGAGTTCCTCGCCGCCGGCCCGCGGGAGATCATGGTCCCCGAGCCCGAGCACGCGGAGGCCCGCCAGATCCTGGAGGACACCACCGGCCTAGGCTCCTGGGGCACCTGAAGCCCCGGAGACCCTGAGCTCCGAACCGGCCATGCGGTTGTTATATTGCGCCCGTCATCCCGCGCATCGCGCCCGGAGAGCGGAGAGGAGCTGCATTTGATCCACGGCCACCACATCCCCGGCAACGGACGTTGAAGACGCGGGTGATCTGCAACCCATCCTCCGGCGGCGGAGACTACAGCCCGGACGAGGTGGGTGAGGCTCTGGAGGACTTCGACCTCGAATGGATAACCACCGAAAAACGCGGCGACGCCCGGGAGGCCGCACGTTCGTGGCGCGAGGGGCTGCTGCTGGTCGTCGGCGGCGACGGCACCGTGAACGAGGCGGTAAACGGGCTCGGGCTGGCGGGCTTTCCGCCCGGAGTGACGCTCGGCATCCTGCCGACCGGGACCGGCAACGACCTCGCCGCCACACTCGCCATACCCGAGGACCGGGAGCGGGCCGTCGAGACCCTGCGCGGCATGCGGGTCCGTACCCTCGACGCCGCCAGGATAGACTCCGCCGGCATCGGTGAGCGGTACTTCATCAACGTGGCCACCGGCGGCATCGGGGCCGAGATCTCGGGCGTCACCGACAAGGAGACCAAGAGCCGCTGGGGCAAGCTCGCCTACCTCCGGGCCTCCCTCGAAGCCGCCCGTGGCTTCGACACGCAGGAGTTCCCTATAACCCTCGACGGTGAGGAGCATCGCGTGAAGGCGGTAAACCTGGCCGTCGCCAACTGCCGGTACGCCGGCGGAGGCTGGCCCGCCGCCCCCGGGGCGAACCCCGAGGACGGTCTCCTGGATATCGTGGTCATAGAAGAGGCTGGGATATCCGGAGTGCTCGATCTCGCCCCCGCCGCGCTGGCACGCTCGGACTACCTGGACAAGGAGGGCGTTTTCCACGCCCGCGCAAAGGAGATACAGATCGGCTCCGAGCCCGGCAGCCTGCGGTTCACCGCCGACGGAGAGGTGATCGGGGACGAGCCCGCGAGCTTCTCTGCCCTCCCGGGATCGCTTGAAGTGATCGTGGGCGCAGGGTATGAGCCGGAGCCCGGATAGAGCGTAAGAAACGCTCTGGTTCGGCACCCCTATCTTAGGAAGCCACGTACCCACGAAGCGGTGTTTCGCCTACTTTGCCGAAGATGCAGAAACAAGACTAGACTCTTTGAAAAGGATCTGTAAGATACTGCCATCCAGCAAGCAAGAATAGAAAGCACGATGCAGTGAGCGCCGTGACCGCCGTACAGCCCATCGTTTCCCGGGTGGACCACGTTATGGTCCGGACCAAAGATCCTCGCCCGTTGTTCGACCTCCTGACCGGCCCCCTGAGGCTCCCGGCTATCCAGCCCCCGACGACCCACCTCGGGATGTTTACGAGTGCCATCGTCGGTTTCGGGGACACCACGGTTGAGCTGATCCGCTTCGGCGAACCACCCGAGACTCCCGAGGAAGAGGCCCCGGCCCGGTTGTGGGGTATCGCCTTCGAGCCGGCGCACTCGCTAGAAGAGAGCCGCCGGGAACTCGATAGAAGGGACCTCCCAAGGCTTTCTCCACAGGTGTTCGAGATGCCGGACATGGCTGGCGGGAGTAGCAGAATGTGGACGAACCTCTCCGTGGGCTTGTTGGAGCACACCCGGCGGGCGAGAGCCGCGTTCTTTATCGGGAGACTGTTCGGTGGTCTACAGCAGAGGCAGATGAACCGTATGGTCCAGAAAGCGAGTCGAGGCGAAGAGATACGCCCGATACACGAAGAGCGTATGGACTCAATGAACGACCTAGTAGGTCATGGGCTCGTCTTCCTCACAGAGTATGACCCTGGATTTTACGATCCGACGCGGGGAAGAGTAGAAGGGCACAGGGCACTGCAAGAGGCGTGTGGCGGCTCTTTGGGCGTCCAGGGAATCCAGGAAGTCATCGTAGGTACGAGAGACATAGAGGTAGCCCGCAGTCAGTGGAGGAGATTCTTCGAGCCGGCGCCGGAGGTCGAGACCGGGCTCTGGCAGCCGGAAGGTGGACCGGCTCTAAGGCTAGATCCAAGTGGTGAGAGCAGACTAAGAACTCTGGTACTCAGGGTTTCTTCTTTGGTGCAGGCCCAGGGGCTGCTCCGAAGTGAGAGGATGCTCGATGAAGATGCTCACGGCCAGACGAGGATCGCACCTACCACGATAGGCGGCCTCGACATCAGGCTAACAGATCGGAACCAATCAAGAGGGCCTACTAAAAAGGAATAGAGTTTCTCTACCGTGCTAGCATCCTGGTTATGGATAGACCGGAAAACACGCAGAGGGCGGTAAAGGTGCTCTTTTTCGGCGCGGCGGCGGACCGGGCCGGCGTGCGGGAGGCCGAGTTGGATCCGCCGGAGTCCGGCAGCCTTGAGTCGCTCTGGGAATCGCTCGCCGGGCGCTACCCGAACCTCTCCCCCATGCGGGAGACGCTGGCCTTTGCGGTGAACGGCGAGTATGCAACGAAGGAGGCCGCCGTCTCCCCCGGCGACGAGGTCGCGGTGCTGCCGCCGGTCTCCGGGGGCTAGATGGCGCGCCTTACCGCCGACCCGATACCCGTCGGCGAGGTTATCTCCGGCGTCACGCGCTCGGACTGCGGCGCGATCTCCACGTTTATCGGGACGACGCGGGTTGACGAGGCGGGCGGCCCGGACGGAGCCCGCGTCGAGTACCTGGAGTACGAGGCGTATCACGCGATGGCCCGGCGCAAGCTGGAGGAGATCGAGGCCGAGCTCCACACAAGCTGGGAGCTCGGGGCGGTCGAGATCATACACCGCACCGGTCGGGTGGACCCGGCGGAGCCGAGCGTGGTCATCGCCGTCTCCTCCCCGCGCCGGGGCCCGGCCTTCGAGGCCAGCCGCCACGCCATCGAGCGCATAAAAGAGATCGTACCCATCTGGAAACGCGAGGTGTGGTCCGACGGATACGTATGGGTCGGGAGTCAGGTCGGTACCCGGCCCTCGTAGGTCTCGGGTACCGATCGTGGTCTGTGCCGGGTAGCCGGATGTACGGAGACCGTAGCGGATGTGCCGCAACGGGCCACGACCTCGTCCGGCGGGCCAGCTACGATAACCACCCCGGAGAGATGAAACCCCGGCTTTACCCGCCATACCCGTCGGAGTGAGCGTGGAGGCCGGGGCTTTGTAACTCTGTAAGCGTACTCCCCAGGAGCCAGCCGCCCGGATGTATACTCAGGCCCCGTGGGTAAGTCTAGAGATAACGCAGGGAACGCAGGGGCTAACGAGACCGGGGGCGTGGACTTCGGCATCCGGGTCGGCGTGGTCGTGGAGCGTGACGGGGGTATCCTGGTGGCCGGTCACGAAAAGCCGGGCGAGGGCCGTTACTGGGTGCTCCCGGGCGGCAGGCTGGAGCCCGGGGAGACGGTGCCCGAGTGCGCCGAGCGCGAGCTTGCCGAGGAGACCGGGCTGGCCGGGAAGTTCTCCGGGGTGCTCTACGTCAGCGAGTTCCTGCGCGAGAGCCGCCACACGGTAGACATCACCGCCAGGCTGGAGGCTGAGACGGACACCGGGGCCGCGCTCGGTAGCGATCCGGAGGTGATCGAGGGCGAGGCCCCGACACTCGTGCAGCTCGCCTGGGTCACGCCCGCGGAGCTCGGGGAGCTGGACCTGCGTCCGGCCTGGATCCGGGACCGCCTCGCCGGGGACGCGTCTCGCGGATGGCCCGATGGCCCCGTGTATCTGGAGGGTAACCGTGACTGAGGTGATCTCTCAGAACCCCGAGCTCCTCATAATCTCCGTCGTGCTACAGAACGTCCTTTTCTTCATCGTTACCGTGGGCGTGTTCTGGGCGGGCACCTTCGTGCTGCGTGCCCTGCGCGGCAAGGGCGTCTCCGGCTACGGCCTCGGGCCCCTGGGTTTTCGCAGGCCCCGGGGCGGATATCTGGCCGCCGTATTCGTCGGCGTCCTGATCGGGTTCGGGGCGCTGCTGCTCAGCACCGTCCTGAACGCGGCTAGCTCGCTCGTCCTCGACCGGCTCGGCCTCCCGGCGGACAATAGCGCCCAGGCTCCGCTGATGGACGGCATAACGAGCTGGGTGCGCGAGAGCCCGGGCCTGGCGATACCGCTCGCCGTGTTCGCCGTCGTGCTCCTGGGACCGGCCGTGGAGGAGCTGGTGTTCCGGGGAGCCATATTCGGGGGGCTGTACCGGCTGTTCAGGCTCGTCACCGAGCGCGGAATGAGAAGCCAGCTGGCCCACGATGAGCAACCGCGGAGCTCGCCGTGGGCCGGCAGGTTCGCGCTGGTGTCGGCCGCGGTCCTCTCCTCGGTCCTCTTTGCCTCGCTGCACTTCTCACCGGTGCTGGTGGTCGCGCTCTTCGTGCTGGCCCTCGCCCTCTGCGAGACGTACCGGCGCTCCGGCAGCTTGCTCGCGCCGTTCGTGGCCCACGCCACCTTCAACTCCTTCGCCGTGATAGCCCTGATCCTGACTGGCCTGGACCTGATCCCGACGCAGGTGTAGCGAGGCGTAGAGAGAGCCGGAGAGGCCCGCAGCGCCAGCCGTTAGGTTTTTCTGGCTTCCACCTCGTAGCCGAGCCCGAGCTCGTCGCCGGGCCGGCCGCGAATGCCCCAGTCGTGCCTGGGGGTCTCCGTAACCGTTATCTCCAGATCCTCCGGCTCCAGCCCAAGCTCCTCGCCGACTCTCTCGAAGAGCAGCCTGAATAGCCGCTTCTTCGCCTCGGCCGAGCGGCCTTCGAACATGCCGATCTCGACAATGGTGTAGCGCGGCGACCTGTCCGCAGGGTAGTAGAAGTCCTGCGCGTCCAGCGGAAAGAATCTGTGGAAACGCTTCTCGGGCGGGTAGGAGAGCGCCTCGACGACGCAGGAGTGGATCACGTCCGAAAGCTTGGGCTTGATCGGATCCAGGTATTCCCGGAGCCCATAGATCTTGATCTGGGCCACCTACGCCCCTCCCGCTCAAGGTTTTCGGGCATTAAAAAACGGCTTCCCTGGCGCGCCCGTCAAGCCCGCGCCAGGGAGCCGTACCCTTCGAGTAAAGCGGGTATCTTCAAATGGGCACATCCGCCTGCAACTTAGGGGAGGCGGAGAGAAGTAACCCAGAATCCCGCCAGGGATTTCGGTGAGACTCTAGGTCAGAGCCACCTCTCCCAGAAGATACCCGCTGCTCATACTCGGTGCGTCGATACTGGATCACCTCCTCTCTGTGCCTTCAACTTTTCGGAGTGTACTACCCTTCCAATCCTCCGGCAAGAGAATTCGCACAATTCGTTTGCCGCGATCTACTTGCCGTCAACCTACCGCCGGTCCGCCTTAGTCGGTATCCATGAGATGCCGGCGCAGCAGGTCGAAGGCGAGGTTCGCGCTGCGCTCCCGGATCGCCTCCCGCGAGCGCGACCAGGCCGAGAGGTCTACCTTGTGCGCCTCGCTGCCGCCAGCGTCCGCTAGCCCGAACCACACGGTCCCGACCGGCTTATCCTCGGTGCCGCCACCGGGGCCGGCGATACCCGTTACGGAGAGCGCGTGATCCGCGCCGGACCGCTCCCGCGCGCCCTCGGCCATCGCCCGCGCCGTCGCCTCGGATACCGCTCCGTGCTCCCGCAGCGTCTCCTCCGGCACTCCGAGCAGGCGGCGCTTTGCGTCGTCGGAGTAGGTTACGAGGCCCTCGGTGAAGTACGCGGAGGAGCCGGCGGCGTCGGTGATGCGCTTTGCTATGAGGCCGCCGGTGCAGCTCTCGGCGAGGGCCAGCGTCTCGCCGCGCTCGGCCAGCGTCTTTCCGACCGCGCTTTCGAGCGTCTCGTCGTCCTCGCCGAAGTAGTACTTGCCCAGCCGGGAGAGGATATCGTCGGCGACGGGATCTATCTTCCCGTGAGCCTCCTTCTCGTCCTCGCCGCGGGCGGTGATGCGCAGGCGGACCTTGCCCTGCCCGGCGAGCGGGGCGACGGTCGGGTCGGGGGCGTCCAGGAGATCCTGCACCTCCTCCGCGAGCGCGGACTCCCCGATGCCGGTAAACCACAGCGTGCGCGACACTATCGAGCCCTCGGTGCGCGACCGGACCAGCGGCTCCAGGGTGTCCTCGAACATGCCGCGCATCTCCACCGGGACGCCGGGGAAGGTGGCGAAGAGCGCGCCATTCACCTCCAGCATCGCCCCCATCGCGGTGCCGCGCGGGTTGGGTATGAGCTCCGTGCCTTCCGGGAACAGTACCTGCTTGTAGTTCGACGGGGTCGGCTCGCGGCCGAAGCTGGCGAACATCTCGTCCACGTGGCGGCGAGCCTCAGGGTACTCGACCATCTTCTGCTCCGCCACCCCGGCCAGACAGTCGTTGGTGAGGTCGTCGGAGGTCGGGCCGAGGCCGCCGGTGGTCAGCACGAGGTCGGAGCGGGCTGACGCCTCCCGCATCGCCTCGGAGATTCTTTCGGGGTTGTCCCCGACGGTGGTGTGCCGGTACACGCCGACCCCGAGCGCGGCGAGCCGCTGACCGAGCCAGGCGCTGTTTGTATCCACGAGCTCGCCGAGCAGCATCTCCGTGCCGATGGCGATGACCTCGGCGGTCCTTATCATCTGTCTCCGATCAGGGTTGGCGAAGGCTTGCAATACCGGGTTATTCTACAATCCCCCGCATGGGTTCCCACACCGAAAACCACACCGAAAAAGCACTACCGGCACTACTCCAGAGGGCGGACGGGCTCGCCCGCGCCCGGCTCTCGGACAGACGTTACACCCACACGCTCGGCGTCGCCGACACCGCCGAACGGCTCGCGAAGCTCCACGGTCTCCCGCCGCAGAAGACGCGACTGGCCGCGCTCCTGCACGACGTCTCGCGCGAGTCCGGCCCGGACGAGCTGCTACAGAGCGCCGGACGGTACGGGATCAAGCCAGACGAGTTCGCAAGGGAGAGCCCGATAATGCTGCACGGTCCGGTAGCCGCCGAGGAGGCCCGCCGCGAGCTTGGGATACAGGACCCGGAGGTTCTCGGAGCGATCAGGATACACACCACCGGCGCGCCGGAGATAGGCTCCGTGGCCCTAGCCGTATACGTCGCCGACAAGATAGAGCCCGGCCGCGACTACCCGAGCGTCGAGAAGCTGCGGGAGCTGGCGGCGCGGGATCTCTACGAGGCGGCCACTTCTATACTGCGCGCCACAGAGTCCCACAACGAGGATCAGGGCCGTCCCACCCACCCCGACAGCCGCCGCATGCTCGCGTGGCTGGAGGCTAGAGAGGCGGGGTAAGGCTCTCCCGGTAAAGGGCGGCCGACAGGACGCCGTCTACCTGATCCTGTAGAACAGGATGCACCAGATACGCCAGATACCCGGCGACCGCGACCGCGATCACCGCGACCACGAGCTCTGCCACCCCGCCGGACCTGATCCCGCCCGGCCAGAGCCGCGCCGTGCCACCCACGGGCCACAACAGCGGCACGCCGGGGGTGTTGAGCGAATCCGCGGCGAGATGCGAGGCGTACCCTGCAACCAGCGCCACGAAGAGCCCGTATCCCGGCCCCGGCACCGCCCGCCACAAAAGCCACGCCAGCGCCGCGAACGCCGCGAGGCCCAGCAGAGAGTGGGTCAGCGTCCGGTGGCCGACCGTCTTGAAAAGCCCGAAGGAGACGGCCCGCAGGGCCCAACTCAGGGGCCTGGTCAGCGCATTCAGGAGAGGGCTCCGCATCGGGCTCAGGCCGTTGCCGAGCTTGCTGCGCGGGTTGTCGAGGTCCGGGACGAGCGCCGCGACCCCGGCGACCGGATAAGCGTAAAGGGCAGGCTCCACCCCGAGGACCAGCGAGGCCCCGGCGAGGGCCCCGGCCCCGAAAACAGCGTGCGTCACCGCGTTCACGGGCGGGGAGTCTAGCAGGCGTCCGGCGCGGAGGCTGCTACCCGAAGACCCGCTCCAGCCCGCGCCCCGATCCTCTCCCAGTGGGTCCCGTACCACAGCAGCCTCCCGCATCCCCGGCACCGCAAGAACTCCTCCTGCCGCTCGGCGACCTTTGGCGGTACGCACCGACCGGCCTCCTCTCGGGAGAGCTCCTCCAGCTCACCGTTACACCTCATGCACCGCGGCTCGTGGCGGGTCAGGTCGAACCGTTTGGCGACGATCCGGAGTTGCTCCTCGACCGGAGCTTGCGGCACCAGCAGGAAGCCTACCTCGCCGTCCCGCACGGGCTCGCGCTCCAGGAAACCGCCGTCGCCCGTGAGCAGCACCCGCCCCTCTTCTATCGCCAGCCGCAGGATCTCACGGTCGTCGGCGCCGGTGTCCTCGGAGGCGTAGAGGGCGTCGTGACCGGCGGCCCGCAGCCACTTCGCCAGCCCGCCGAGCATCGCGTCGCAGAGGAACCTCACCCGCTCCCGGAGATCCCGGAGGAGCCGAACCCCTCTTCGCCGCGTCCGTCGGCGCTCTCTTCCAGGCTCTCGACCGCGAAGAACGAAGCGTCGGCGGCCCGCACGAGCAGGAGTTGCGCGATCCTCATGCCCGGCTCAACCTCGAAGGTCTCGTGGCGGTCGTGGTTTATGAGCGGGACCCGGATCTCACCCCGGTAGCCCGAGTCTATGAGGCCCGGCGCATTTACCAGCGAGATCCCGTGCCTCACCGCCAGCCCGCTGCGCGGCAGTACGAGCCCCGCATATCCGTCCGGGATCGCAACCGCGACCCCGGTCCCGACCGGCGCCCGCTCACCCGGCGCGAGCGTCGCACTCTCTACACCGACGAGATCGTAGCCCGCATCCCCTTCATGGGCCTTCGTGGGGGCAACCGCCCTCCCGGAGAGGCGTCGGAATGAGACTTTCAAGGCGTGTTGGTAAGGCGCATCCAACTCATGGGCACCGTATGTTAGCACGCGCCCCGGGGAGCGGGATCTGTATCACAAGGCCGCCTTGAAGACTCCCCCTGTCTGGAGTATAAAGTTATCAACGGCACAAAATGTCCGAAAGGATGGCCATGGCTGTCGGAGATAAAAGCCGCTACTACGCCGAGGAAGTAGAGCTGGAAGCTGACGCGGACCTCCGGGGTCAGTTACAGAGGACTCTCGACCTGGGTGAGCGCAAGGATTGGCATCTGATGGGGGTATCCAGCCTCCCCAATGATAACGTGATCCTCTTCTGGGATACCACCCGTCCGAACTACGCCAGGAGCCAGTACGAAAGCTAAAGTGTCGCCCGTAACGGCCACCGAGGTTGGCTCTGGGGTTTGCGGTAGAGGCTTATAAGCCGGGATGCTCCCGGGCCCGAATTCTCCCCATGTTACCTCCTCATGTTCCCCTGCGAGGACACGCGGAGCACGTCATAGAGTCGTTGCAACCACCTTTCACAAGTCCGGCGATTGGACGCGGGTAGGGTTTCAGAGCCTCGCATCTACTCGCATCTACTAGTGAGCTCATACGCCGGGTCAACCTTGTAACTTTAAATCCGGCTGCCATGGGCGGGCCGAGCCTGCGCCGCTAGCCGGGTCCGGGGCTATGGCGAGGAGGCTTCGGTGCGCCGGGAGCGAGCTCCCGGCTGCGCAGCGGCCGCACAGGGTAGGCACTTCTTCTGGACCCGGCTCTCCCGCTTGGTGACAGCCTGGTGACAACGTCTGGCGGGACACCGGAGGCCAGACATCCCGCGGGCCGGTTCACCGGGCAAATGCTATCCTCTGTAGCATGGCAGAGAAGATTTCTAGATACCTGGTCACCTCGGCGTTGCCCTACGCGAACGGCCCGTTGCACGTGGGTCAGATCGCGGGCGCATACCTCCCCGCGGACATCTTCGTGCGCTACCTCCGCGCCCGGGGCGAGGACGTCATATACATCTGCGGCACCGACGAGCACGGCGTCCCCATAACCCTGACCGCCGAGCGCGAGGGCACCACGCCCCGGGAGGTCGTGGACCACTGGTGGACCCACATGAAGGGTACCTTCGCCCGGTTCGGGATCAGCTTCGACAACTTCTCGCGCACCTCGACCGAGCTGCACGCGGAGAACACGCAGATGATCTACCGCAGGCTCAAGGAGGGCGGCTACATCTCCGAGGATGCGAGCCTGCAGATGTACAGCCCGACCGAGGGCCGCTTCCTGCCCGACCGCTACGTCGAGGGGACCTGCCCCTACTGCGGCTACCGTGAGGCCCGGGGGGATCAGTGCGACAACTGCGGCCGCTGGTATGAGGCGTACCAGCTAATAGAACCCTACTCGAAGACCACCGGCGGCCCGGCAGAGCCCCGCGAGACGACCCACCTGTACCTTGACCTGCCGGACTTCTCAGAGCGTCTGAAGGAGTGGATAGGGAGCCAGCAGCACTGGCGCGGCACGGTCAAGAACTTCATCCTTGGCATGATCGAGAGCGGTCTGGAGCAGCGTCCTATTACCCGCGACATAAGCTGGGGCGTGCCGGTCCCCGAGCCGGGTTTCGAGGACAAGCGTTTCTACGTGTGGTTCGACGCCCCGATAGGCTACATCTCCTCGACGATGGAGTGGGCCGAGAGGATAGGCGAGCCCGACCGCTGGCGCGAGTACTGGCAGGACCCGGACACGCGCATGATCCACTTTATCGCCAAGGACAACACCGTCTTCCACACGGTAGTCTGGCCCGCGATGCTCATGGGCGCGGCAGAGGGCGGCGGAGAGCCCTGGGTACTCCCCTACGACGTGCCCGCGAACGAGTTCATGAACCTCGAAGTCGTGGTGGACGGCGAGCCACGCGCCATGCAGATGTCCACCAGCCGTAACCTCGCGGTGTGGCTGCACGAGGCGCTGGACCGCTTCCCGGCCGATGCCCTGCGTTTCTATCTCGCCTCCACCCTGCCAGAGACGGCGGACGTAAACTTCTCGTGGCGGGACTTCCAGACCAGGGTCAACTCCGACCTCATCGGGAACCTCGCCAACTACGTAAACCGCGTGCTGTCGTTTACCGAGAAGTACGCGGACGGCGTGCTGGAGCGCCCGGACGAGCTCCACCCCGAGGCGCTACAGGCGTTCGCGGACTTCCGGGAGATAGAGCGCCGCTACGACGCCAGGATGCGCGACGAGCGCCCGCGCGAGGCGCTCTCCGAGCTTCTGGCCCTCGGACGCCGCGCGAACCAGTTCTTCGACTCCGAGGCCCCCTGGAATATGCGCAAGGAGGACATGGGGCGCACCAGGGCCACGCTCTACGCCTGCGCGGTCATGTTGCAGTCCATAGCCTTCCACGCCGCGCCGTACGTCCCGGAGGCGGTGGAGTCCCTGGGCGGATTCTTCGACGGCCCGGCGGTCCCGATGCCGGACGAGCAGGGCGGGCTGCCGGAGAGGTTCGGGGTCTCCGGCGCAAGGCCGCTCTTCCGGCGCATCGAGGACGATGAGGTAAACGCGGCGGAGAGCCGGCTGACGAACGCCGCGACCGGCGGCGAAGGGGCGTAAAACCGCAGGACAGAGACGCAGAACAGAGAACTCGCATAGCAGGAGGTCCCCGATGTCAGAGATAGAGCTTGTAACAGAGGTCCCCGGCCCGAAGAGCCGGGAGATGATCGAGCGCCACGAGAGCCACGTGGCCCGGGCGCTGTCTCTAGGGTTTCCCGCCGCGATCGAGCGGGCCGAAGGGGCTCTACTAACCGACGTGGACGGCAACACCTTTATAGACCTGGCCGGCGGCGTCGGCACGATGAACGTCGGGCACTCGGACCCGGAGGTGCTTGCCGCCGCCAGAGAGCAGCTCGAACGTCTGGTCCACACCGACTACACGGTCGCTCCGTACTCCATCTACAGTGAGCTTGCGGAGCGTCTTACGGGCCTCGTGCCGGGCGCGGAGAAGGCCGCGTTCTTCAACTCCGGCGCGGAGGCGGTCGAGAACGCGGTAAAGATAGCCCGGGCGTACACGGGGCGGCGGGCCATGATCTCCTTCGAGGGCGGCTTCCACGGGCGCACCTCGATGGCGCTCTCCCTGACGAGCAAGACCACCCCGTACAAGACGGGATTCCTGCCGCTCGCCCCGGAGGTGTACCGGCTGCCCTACGCCTACCCCTACCGGCCGCCGGTCGAACCTTTTGAGGGGCAGACCTTCGGCGAGGCGTGCGCCGGGATGCTGGACGGGGTGTTCGAGAAGCACGTCCCGGCCACGGAGGTGGCGGCGGTGATCGTGGAGCCCGTGCTCGGGGAAGGCGGCTTCGTGGTGCCGCCGGACGATTATCTACCGGCGCTCAAGCGTAAGTGCGAGGAGCACGGCATCCTGCTCATCGCCGACGAGGTACAGAGCGGCTTTGGCCGGACGGGCAGGATGTTCGCCTGCGAACACTCGGGGGTTGTGCCGGATCTCGTAACGCTCGCGAAGTCCATGGCGGCAGGGATGCCGCTGTCGGCGGTCGTTGGCCGGGCCGAGGTAATGGACGCGCCGGTCGAGGGCTCGCTCGGCGGGACCTACCCCGGCAACCCGGTGGCGATAGCGAGCGCCCTGGCGGTTCTGGACAAGTTCGAGCAGGAGGACCTGCTCGGGCGGTCGCGGGAGATCGGGGAGAAGATCCGGGAGCGTCTCTCCGCTCTGGCCGAGCGGGTGGACATGATCGGGGACGTGCGCGGTCTCGGGGCGATGAGCGCCGTGGAGTTCGTCCGCGACCGCGAAACGAAGGAGCCAGCAAAGGAGGAGGTCAAGGAGATCCTGGACCTGGCCGCCGGTCGCGGCGTTCTCATAACCCCGGCCGGCGTGAAGGGCAACTGCCTCCGCTTCCTGAGCCCGCTGGTAATAACCGACTCCCAGCTAGACGAGGCGCTAGACGTCCTCGAAGGCTGCATAGAAGAGGTTGCCCGGGGCTCCCATCCGGCCCATACCGGCAGACAGCCCACGGTCGCGGGGTCTACGTAGGGCTCCGTGTTCTCGAAAAGAGCTATAAGAGAGCTATCTGACGGGCAGGCTCAGGATGCGGCGTCCCATGAAGCTCTCCAGGAGCTCCACGGCGAGCTCGGCGGTACCGTTCTTCACGTCCAGCATCGGATTCACCTCGACTATGTCCAGAGAGGTGATCAGGGCCGAAGCGTGTAGCTGCTCGGCGAGCAGGTGCGCCTCCCGGTAGGTTAGCCCGCCCCGCACGGGGGTGCCGACACCGGGGGCCACGTCCGGGTCCATCACGTCCAGGTCGAAGGAGAGGTGGACGCGGTCCAGATGAGAAAGCTCGCCGGCGGCCCGGCGTACGGTGTCGTGGATGCCGTGGGCGTCTATGTCAGACATGGTGAAGACCTTGACCCCGGCTTCCAGCAGCGCCTCCCGCTCTACCGGGTCCACCGAGCGCAACCCGATTATCACGATGTCTTCGGGCCGTAGGGCGGGCTCGGGGCCGCCGACGGCGGTAAGGTCGGGGTGGCCCCTGCCGGTCAGGGTCGCGAGCGGCATGCCGTGAACGTTGCCCGAGGGAGAGGTCTCCGGGGTGTTGAAGTCCGCGTGGGCGTCCACCCAGATCGCCCCCGTCCTCCCCGCCGCGCCAGAAGCGGCACCGGAGGCGACGCCGGAGATCGTGCCGATGGAGATCGAGTGATCCCCCCCTAGAAAGACCGGGAACCCGCCCCCCGCGACGACTTCGGACGTCTCCTCGGCGGTTCGTTGGCAGGTGGACCGGATCACGTCCAGGTGCGGCAGCCCGCCGCCACGCTCGACTACCTCCGGGATGGGCACCTGCACGTTGCCCCGGTCGTTCACCTCGTAGCCCAGCTCCTCCAGGCAGGCCGTGGCGCGGGCGTAGCGCAGGGCGCTCGGCCCCATGTCCACCCCGCGCCGGTCCTGCCCGAGGTCCATCGGCACCCCTATGACCTCTACCTTCGGCTTGCCAGGACGCCCCGCTCCCACGATCAGCACCTCCGAATGCCGTTGCTCCTCCGGTGAGGCAGTAAGAGTAGCCTCTACCGGACCGGGCGTCTGCGCGGTGCGTCCCGGAGTCTCTGTGTTAGATCACCGCCGGTGTGGCATTGTAGAGGACGGGCCCCGCATAAGCAGGGCCCGCCTGGGTTCACGTATTTCAGGCTCTACTAGTCTCTCTCGGGTACGCCGCCGACGATGTGGCCGGCCCCTTCCTTGACGCCGTCTATTATGGGCTCGTACTCGTTGATCTTGTCTATCGAGAGGCCCATCGCGGCGTTGGTCTCGCGCTCGGCCATCACCTCGACGAGCACCGGAACCTGCTCGGACTCGCTGGTCTCTACGGCCCAGGCGAGCGCGTCCTGTATCTCGTCCGGGTTCTTCACGCGCCGCCCGATGGCTCCCGTCGCCTCCATGATCTTGACGTTGTCTATGCCGTACTCGCTGTCGGGGCCTTCGTAGCCGATATCCACGGCGTAGTTCATGTCGTAGTTAAGCTCGCTCTGGCGGATGAGCCCCATGTAGGCGTTGTTTATCATCACGATTACGTATGGCACCTTGTACTGGCAGGCGACCGCCAACTCCTCCATAAGAAACTGGAACGAGTAGTCGCCGACCACCGCGACGACCGTGCTCTCGGGGCGGCCGAGCTTCGCCCCGATGCAGGCCGGCACCTCCCAGCCCAAGGGGCCGGCCTGCCCGCAGCAGAGGTAGTGCTTGGGCTTGTAGGTCTTCTGGAACTGGCCGGAGAAGATCTGGTACAGCCCTATAGCCGTGACGAACGTCGTATCCTCGTCGAAGAACTCGTTCATCTCCTTGAACACCCGCTGGGGCTTTACCGGCACGTCGTCGAAGTCCATCTTCCTGAGCATCGTGGAGCGCAGCTCGCCGACGCGCTCGACCCACTCGCCGGGCTCCCGCTGGTCGGTCATGTCCTTGACCAGGGAGTTCATGGACTCCAGGGCGAACTTCGCGTCGGAGACTATGCCGAGGTCGGGGCGGAAGACGCGCCCGATCTGCTGGGGCTCGATGTCTATGTGGACGAACTTCCGCTCGCCCCGATACACGTCGAGGTCGCCGGTGTGGCGCTCGGCCCAGCGGTTCCCGACGCCGACCACGAGGTCGCTCTCTAGCAGGGCCTGGTTGGCGTAGCGCTGCTGGGTCTGGAGGCCGACGGTGCCGACGTGCAGCGCATGATCCTCGTTTATGACACCCTTACCCATGTAGGTAGGCGAGACGGGGACCTGCAGATACTCCGCGAGCTCCACGAGATCATCCGCCGCGTCCGAGATGTTCACGCCGCCGCCGGGCATCAGGATGGGACGCTCTGCGGCGAGGATCATCTCCAGCGCCTGCCGGATCGCGTTCGGGTTCGCCGCGGGCTTCTGAAAGCTAAGCCGCCCGCCGCGCTCGGGGTCGAAGTCCACCTCGATGTCGGACTTCTGCACGTCGAGCGGGAGGTCTATGAGAACAGGACCCGGCCTGCCTTCCTGGGCGATGCGGAACGCCTCGCGGAAGGTCCACACTAGCTGTGCGGGCTCCTTTACCTGCACGGCCCACTTGGTGACGGGCTTTGCGATCTCCACGATGTCCACGGCCTGGAAGGCTTCCTTGTGCAGCACGGTCGTCGGGGCCTGCCCGGTAATGCAGATCTGGGGTATGGAGTCGGCCTGGCAGGTGTAGAGGCCCGTGATCATGTTCGTACCAGCGGGCCCCGAGGTGCCAATGTTGATGCCGACCTTGCCCGTCACGCGGGTGTAGCCGTCGGCGGCGTGGGTGCCGCCCTCCTCGTGCCGGACGGAGTAGTGCCGTATCTCCCCGGAGGCGCTCATCGCCTTGTACAGCGGCAGTATCGCCGCCCCCGGCACCCCGAAGGCGACCTCCACCCCCTCGTCCTCCATCACCTTAACGACCGCGTCCATAACGTTCATCGTCGCCATGCGGCGTCTCCTTTCCCTTCCCCGTTTGCTATCCGGCTCCGGCTATCTGGCCTCGTGGCCGGAGAGGTCTTCTATGACCCGCAGCAGCGCGGAGTGGTCCTCCCCGCCCCAGCCCTTCTTTTTCATCGTCTGCAGCATCTGGTCCACGGCGGCCGTGTTCGGCAGCGAGATGCCGTACTCCCTCGCAGCCGCGAGCGCGATGCCGAGGTCCTTGTGATGAAGCTCGGAGCGGAAGCCGGGCGAGAAGTCGTGCGAGAGGAACTTCTCGCGCTTGACCTCCATCACCTTGTTACCAGCGAGCCCGCCGCCGAGCACGTCCAGGACCTTCTCCGGCGCGACCCCGCCCTTGGAGCCGAGCACGAGAGCCTCCGACACGGCCTCGATGGTCAGCGCCACGACGACCTGGTTCGCGGCCTTCACGACCTGTCCGGCCCCGGTCGGGCCGACGTGGTTCACGGTGCCGCCCATCACGTCGAACAGCGGCTTCGCGCGCTCGAAGTCGGACTCGGAGCCGCCGACCATGATGGAGAGCGTCCCCTGCTGCGCGCCGACGTCGCCACCGGAGACGGGGGCGTCGAGCATCGAAGCGCCGGCCTCCTGTATCTTCGCGGCCAGCTCCTCGGTAACGACGGGTGAGATCGTGGACATATCCACGACGAGCGCGCCTGACTCGATACCCGCCAGAATGCCACCCTCGTCTTCCACGACCTCTCTTACCTGCGGCGAGTCGGGGAGCATGGTGATGATTACGTCGCTCGCCCCGGCAACCTCCCGCGGGCTCGACGCGCCGGTGGCGCCGGCCTTCTCCAGCTCGTCCACCGCGCCCCGGCTCCGGTTGTAGACCGTAACGTCGTACCCGGCCTCGACCAGGTTGCGGGCCATGGGAGCGCCCATGATCCCGAGCCCGATAAACCCTATCTTCTCAGCCATCGAATCCTCCTCTTTACGCTTTCCGGTTGCCCCGCGGCGCGCGGGCTACAGGTTCAGATCCGCGACGCCGCCGCCCTTGGAGCGAACCCGCTCGGGCAGCCAGCCAAAGCTCTCCTCGGTCGTCTGCGTGGTCGGGTTGTACTCCAGGCCCACGTAGCCGTCGTAGCCGCTGGCCTCGATCTGCTCGAGCACGTAGGGGTAGCGGATCTCACCCGTCCCGGGCTCGCCCCGGCCCGGCGAGTCCGCGACCTGGATGTGGGCTATCTCGTCTATGTGCTCCCGGATGGTGGCAACCAGGTTCCCCTCCATCCGCTGCATGTGATACACGTCGTACTGCAGCTTCACGTTGTCCCGCCCGACGCTGTGCACGAACTCGGAGGCCTGATCCGTGGTGTACAAAAGATACGGCCCGTTCTCGAAGGTGTTTACCGCCTCGACCACGACCTCGAGCCCGCGCCCGGCGGCCTCGTCGGCGGCGAACTGTACGTTCTCCCGCGCCAGCGCGAGCTGCTCGGCGCGGTCCATGCCCGGTATCTCGTGGCCAGCAAGGACGTTCAACCTCCGGCTGCCGAGCCGCTCCGCGAGATCCAGCGCAACCGGCACGTTATCCCGGAACTGCTCCCTGCGCGACGGGTCGCTCACGAGCCCCCGCTCTCCGCCCGGCATGTCCCCGGCGTCGAAGTTGAACAGCGCAACCTCCAGCCCCGCATCCTTTATCGCACGCTCGACCTCGCCGAGATCCTCCCCTGAAGGCCACCAGAACTCGACCGCAGAGAAACCGGCCTCCGCAGCCCGCCCGAAACGCTCCAGAAGCGGAGCCTCTTTAAACAGTATCGAAACGTTGACACAAAACTTCATCTACCCACCCCCATGAGCCGAACATATTCCACAAAGCAAAATTACCAATCTCTGTTGCGGAATTTAGTATAGATCCGTGCGCCTCTCCGCGTCAAGTATCGTTTGACAGAAAATTTATTCCGTATATTGAAAGATATGTGGGGTGCTCCTCTGCGGGCTGTACTTGCAAGCGGCACGCCAGACGGGCGGGATCAGGGGCCGCAGAGCTGGCGGGTATTGTGCATACTGGGAGGCTGCTCTGGCCGGGTAAAGGGGTTGAGAAAGGGCGGGTTCTTGGAGCCAGCGGGAAGCAGAGACGGTGTCGTCGTCGGGGTGATCATGGGCAGCGCATCCGACTGGGAGACGATGCGCCACGCGGCGGATACGCTGGAGCGGTTCGGGGTCGGGCACGAGCGGCGGGTGATCTCGGCGCACCGGACGCCGGATCTCATGGCGTCCTACGCAAAGGAGGCCGAGGGGCGTGGGCTGGAGGCGATCATCGCCGGTGCCGGGGGTGCGGCCCACCTGCCGGGCATGGTCGCCGCCCACACTACCGTGCCCGTGCTCGGCGTGCCGGTCGAAAGCCGGGCGCTCTCGGGCGAGGACTCGCTCCTGTCCATCGTGCAGATGCCAGCCGGCGTTCCGGTAGGCACGCTCGCCATCGGGCGCTCCGGGGCCACCAACGCCGCCCTGCTCGCCGTCGCCATCCTCGCCAACAGCCGCCCGGAGCTGCGCGAAAGGCTACGGGAGTTCCGGGAAGAGCAGGCGCGGGAAACCCTGCAATCGGAGCTCTCGTGAGCGGGCCAGTGTTGCCCGGCGCGACGGTAGGGGTGCTCGGGAGCGGTCAGCTCGGACGCATGCTGGCGCTCGTCGCCCGGCGGATGGGCTACCGGGTACACGTGTACGCGCCGGGCTCGGACAGCCCGGCGGGGCAGGTGGCGGATCGGGAGTGGAACGCCGACTACGACGACCGGAGCTCCGTGGCGACTTTCGCCCGTGGCGTGGACGTGGTGACGCTGGAGTTCGAGAACGTCCCGGCGGCGACCGTGGAGGAGGTCTCGTCCGCCGTGCCGGTGAGGCCCGGCCAGAAGGCGCTCCGCACGGCGCAGAACCGGCTGCGGGAGAAGACCTTTCTGCACGCCGGTGGATACCCTACGGCACCTTTCCGGGAGGTTTCAGAGAGGTCGGCGCTAGAAGGGGCGCTGCGGGAGATCGGGGCTCCGGCGGTGCTCAAGACGGCGGGGTTCGGCTACGACGGCAAGGGGCAGGCGAGGCTCGACGCCGCGGAGGACGCGGATGAGGCCTGGGAGGCCGTGGGGGGAGAGGCGATCCTGGAGTCCCGGGTGGACTTCGAGCGGGAGATCTCGGTGGTCGCGGCTCGCGGGGTGGACGGCTCGTTCGCCCACCACGGGGCGGTGGAGAACGCGCACGACCGGCACATCCTGGACGTCACCGTCGCCCCGGCGGACGTGCCGCCGGAGGTAGAGCGGGAGGCAGTCGGGATAACGCGGAGCATCTTCGAGGCGTTGGATCTCGTCGGGACGGCTTGCGTGGAGTTCTTCCTGGCTCCCGGCGGGAAGCTGCTCGTGAACGAGATCGCGCCCCGCCCCCACAACTCGGGACACTGGACCATCGAGGGCGCGGTGACCTCACAGTTCGAGCAGCAGCTCCGGGCGGTCTGCGGGCTGCCGCTCGGGGGCACTGGGCAGGCGCGGCCCGCAGCGATGGCGAACCTGATCGGGGACCTCTGGTCCGGCGGCGAGCCGGACTGGGAGGCCGTGTGCTCCCTGCCGGAGGTGAAGCTGCACCTGTACGGGAAGGCGGAGGCCCGTCCGGTACGCAAGATGGGCCATCTCACCGCCGTCGCGGACACGGCGGAGGCGGCCGAGAATATGGTCCGGGAGGCGCGCGAGAGGCTAACCGCCTCCGCGTAGCACAGGGATCGGCAGAGAGCCTACCGCACGCCGGCCTCCCGCAGGAGCCCGGCGATGGCGTCGCAATCTCGCTGCTCGGCGTGCTGTAGCGGGGTAACGCCGTTGCCGTCGGCGAGGCTCACGTCGGCTCCGGCCCCGATCAGGAGCCGCACGACCTCGATGTGGGCCGGTCCGCAGTCCCCGAGGATTATGGCTTCGAGGAGGGCGGTCCAGCCGAGGTTGTTGACGTGATCCACCCTGGTATCCGTCTCTAGCAGCCGCTCGATGATCCCGGTGTACCCGCGCTCGGCGGCGCGGATCAGACCCGTCCCGTCGTAGCTGTCGAGGCTGTGTACGTCCGCGCCATTCGCCAGCGTCAGCTCCAGCAAGCGGGGATCGTCGCCGACCTCGGAGGTGGAGATGAGGTAGGCGCTCTGACGGGTCTCGTCCTTGACGTTCACGTCCGCACCGGCGTCTATTAGGATCTCTGCCACCTCGACGTGGTTTCCGTAGGCGGCGGCTATGAGGGGGGTTGCGCCGCTCTCGTCACGGGCGTGTACGTCCGCGCCACCCTCCAGAAGGGTCCGTACCTCGCGGCCCTCGCCGCTACCCGCAGCGGAGATCAAATCCATATCAGACTCCTCACTCGCTCTAGTACTGTCCGGCGCTCTGGCGGGCGCGGCTCCTCCCGCGCCGCCTCCGGCCGTGCGGGCGCTACCCTCCGGGCTCTCCGCAGCGGGAGCCGTCGTGCCGTCCGCGCCCGTACCTCCCGCCGTGGAGCCGGGGCCACAACCGGAGATCAACAACACGAGCCCCGCCACGACAGCCACGGCCACCATCAGCTTCGCCCGGAGCGGCTCCCTCCCGGTGTCACTGCGGGGGCTTTCGGGCCCCGCCCCGCGGTTACCCCGGTTACGCAGCTCCGGCCGCCAAACGTCCGGCTCCGGTCCGTGGCGGCGGCTCGGGGCCGCGATACAAAGGCGTGCGGACCATCCGACATGAGTCTTCTGGAGAGCTTTCCACGGGACCGGGCGGCTAGGTGGACAGGGTCTGGCTCAGACTTTCGGAGAACTCGCGGGCTATGCGCTTTATGAGCGGAATCAGCTCTTCTAGCCTGGTGTCGCCGAGACGCCCGACGGGGCCGGAGAGGCTTATGCCGGCGACTATGCTGCCGTCGGGGCCGAAGATTGGGGCGGCCAGGCAGCGCACGCCCTCCTCCATCTCCTCGGAGTCGAGGGCGTAGCCCTGCTCCCGGATGAGGTGCAGCTCTTCCTTGAGGGTGGCGGGATCGGTGATCGTGTACCGGGTAAACCTCGGCAGCTCGGTCTGGCGCAGGATCGAGTCCACCACGTGCGGGGGCTGGTAGGCGAGGAGCACCTTTCCGGTGCCGGATGAGTGGGGCGAGACCCGGTTGCCCGGCTCGGTAAACATCCGAACCATGCGCGGGGAGGGCGCCTGTTCGAGGTAGATCACGCTCGTCTTGTCCAGGGTGGCGAGGTTCGAGGACTCGCCGCTCGCCTCCATGAGCTCTCTCAGGAACGGCTGCGAGAAAGGCCCCAGCCGCTCGCGGGCCGAGGAGGCGAGGATCAGGGTCTTCACCCCCAGGGTGTACTTGCGGCCCCGGGGGTTCTGGCGGGCGTATCCCCGGTAGGTGAGCGTCGCCAACAGCCTGTGTACGGTGCCGTTGGCGAGCCCCGCCTCCTCGCCGATCTCGCTAACACCAAGCTCCTCGTCCGAGCGGCCAAGAACCTCCAGTATGTCCAGCGCCCGCTCCAGCGACTGAACCCCGCCCGGACGCTGCTCGGACAGGCCGTTATCCGTGGACTCCGACAAGTTAAGCCTTTCTCCCTGGATACTCTAGAACCACACTTCCGTACCTCGGAATATGCGAGAGGGATTATAACCGGGATCTCGTATAAAAGGTAAGAAAGCCTCCCCGGCCCGCGCTACGCTCCAGACTCCCCGGCGCTCAGGCGTGGTCGAAGACTATATCCTGGGCCCCTTCCCAGAGCGTCATCTGGCCGAGGGCGTACAGGTTCTCGTGGCCCTCGGTGAGCGTCAGCAGGTGGTTGCCCGCGAGGCGTCCCGCCTTGCTCTCGAAGATGGTGCCGTAGTAGGGGAACAGGATCTCGGTCTCGGAGACACCGCCGGGGTAGAACAGGATCTCACCCGCCTGCGGCGCGCTGGTCGCGTCTTCCACGCCAACCCCGAGGTCGTAGTCTCCCAGGGGTATCCAGCAAGACTCTCCGCTCCAGCGGACATGGATCAGCTTCTGGCGGTAGGGAAACAGCTTCTCGAACGCCTCGCAGGTCTTGGGTGATCTCTCCCGCTCCCAGCGGGCCAAAAACTCGTACGGTCCGGCGGTAATCTTTACGTCGCTCATTCGGCTAGGCTCCTTTCACTTTCTTTCGCCTTGTTCGTTCCTGTCCGGTTCCGGCCTTCTCCGTTCGGATCTCTCCGCGAACTCTACTCGCCGGAGACGGCTCTGGCTGTACGGCGCTCCGGCTTGACTAGCTCACCGATCGCATCCGACACCACCCTCCCTTCCCTGTAGACCGTGTTGCCGCGCACCAGCGTGCGCACCACTTCTCCGGTAAAGGCCCGCCCGACGTACGGGCTCATCTTGTGACGGTACAAGAGGTCCTCTTTATGCAGCGTCGAGATCCCGTCGAGATCCACGAGAGCGAGGTCGGCGTCGAGGCCGGCCTCCAGCGCCCCTTTCTCCGGGAACCCGAGCCGGGACGCCACCCCGCCGGAGAGCAGCCCGGAGATCTTCTGTAGCGAGACGCCGCGCCCGTGGTGACCCTCATCGAGCATGACGTTCATCAGGGACTGGCAGCCGGAGATGCCGCCCCAGGCCCGGAACATGTCGTCCCCGGCCTTCATGTGCGGCGGGCACGGGGAGTGATCCGAGGTCACGAACTCGACGTTCCCGGCGGAGATCTGGACCCACAGAGACTCCACCTCCTCCTGCGGGCGCAGCGGCGGGGCGCACTTCGTGACCGCCCCGAGCGCCTCGGCGTCCTCCTCCGTCAGGACCAGGTAGTGGGCGCAGGTCTCGCAGGTTACGTCCACCCCGCGCTCGCGGGCCTCCGCGACCAGGGCCACGCCGCGGCCGGTGCTCACGTGGACCACGTGCAGCGCGCACCCCGTCTCCCCGGCGAAGAGGATGGCGCGCTGTATCGCCTCCAGCTCGGCGACCACGGGCCGGGAGTCTAGGTAGTCGCGCATCGTGGTACGGAGCGTCGAGACCCGTCTCGCCGAGAGCTCGTCCGTGATCTGCTTGCTCTCCGCGTGGACGAGCACCGGCAGCCCGAGCGCGGCGGCCTTCTGCATGCCCTCGTATAGCGTAACATCGTCGGCCGTCTGGAAGTCCAGCGTACCCGAGGTCGACATAAAGGCCTTGAATCCAGCCACGCCTCTCTCCGCAAGCTCCTCCATATTTCCCAGGCTGCCGGGCATGAGTCCGCCGTAGAAGGCGAAGTCCGTAACGGCGGATGCCCGCGCCAGCGCGACCTTCTCCTCAAAAGCCTCCGCGTCGTTGGTGGGCGGATAGGCGTTTAGCGGCATCTCTACAAAGGAGGTCATGCCTCCGGCGGCCAGGGCGCTGGACCCCGTTTCTAGCCCCTCCCACTCCGTGCGCCCCGGCTCGTTGAAGTGGACGTGGGCGTCTATGACTCCCGGGAGGACGTGAAGGCCCCGGGCGTCCACCTCCTCGGAGGCCGTGTCCGCTATATCGGGCTCTACGGCGGCTATCTTGCCGTCGGCGACGGCGAGGTCGGCGGCCCTTTCTCCGCCGGGCTCTACCGCGGTGCCGCCGCGGATGATCAGGTCATAGCTGCTCATGCTATCGTCCCCCGCCTGTCGAGACTGATCTCTTACGACGCACTACTCGGTCCCCGCTCCAGCCGGGACACCATTAGAGTGAGCATCGGCGCGGTGCTCGCCCATCAGCTTCAGGAAGCGGCCGAGAACCTCTATGGCCACGCCGACGTCCCTCTTTCTCACGGACTCCGCGGGGTTGTGGCTTATACCCTCCTTGCACTGGATAAAGAGCATGGTGATCGGCGTGATCGTAGCCATCTGGGCCGCGTCGTGTCCCGCCCCGCTCGGGAGCGAGCGCACAGCGACTCCCGTCTGCTCGACGGCCTTTCCGAGGAGGTCGGTCAGCTCCGGGTCCGCCGGAACCGCCGGGGTCTCCTGGCGCACCTGCCAGCCGAAGTCGCAGCCCCGTGAGCGGGCTATCTCCCCGGCCCGGTGCTCGAAGTGATCCCGCAGGCTCTCGCGCACGGCGTCGTCGGCATGGCGCAGGTCCACCGAAAGCTCCGCCTCGCCCGGTATGACGTTCACCGCTCCGGGCAGAGCCGAGATCTCACCGACCGTGGCGACGGCTCCGGGCTGCACCTTGCAGGCGGTCTCGACCTCCAGCACGAACTCTGCCGCCGCGCACAGGGCGTCCCGGCGCGTCGACATCGGGACCGTTCCGGCGTGACCGGCCTCCCCGGCGAAGCTGACCCGGATGCGGCTCTGCCCCTGTATCCCGGTGACCACGCCGACCGGCAGATCTTCCTGCTCCAGCACCGGCCCCTGCTCTATGTGGAGCTCGCAGTAGCCGAGCAGGTCCTCGGTGCTCCGGCCATCCTTGTCCAGCGACTCCGGCTCGCCGCCGAAGTCCCGTACGGCGTCCCAGAGATTGGTGCCGGCGTGATCCTCCAGCTTCAGCCGCTGACGGTCGAAGGCTCCGGCGTAGACGGAACTGCCGAGAAACGTGGTCCCGAAGCGCAGCCCTTCCTCGTCGGCGAAGGCCGGTATCTCTATGGCGAACGGCAGCCGCTCGCCGCGGTTGTGGAGCTGCTGGACGCAGGCTATCGCGGTCAGGACGCCGAGCTGGCCGTCGTACTTGCCGGCGTCGCGCACGGTGTCGAGGTGGGAGCCGAGCAGCAGGGTCCCCTCTCCCTCGCCCTCGTAGCGACCGACGAGGTTGCGGATGGCGTCCTGGCGGACGCTCATCCCGGCGTCCTCCATCCAGCCGGAGACGATCTTGTTCACCTCCCGCATGGACTGCGAGCCGAACGGCCGGGTCAGGGCGTCGTCTTCCTCGCTGATGTTCGCGAGCAGGTCGCAACGCTCCATGACGGTGGTTGCCGTGTCTTTCATACTTTTACACCCTCCCCGTTCTTGAGGACATAGCGGCCAGGGTCACGCGCTCTAACGTACAGGGTAGAGGCTCCCCGGTGTGGTTAGCCCGTGAGTCGTATGGCCTGAGCCAGGACGACCAGCACGATAGAGACACCTATCCAAATCAGCATTAGCGGCCAGAAGAACCGGACCCATTTCTCCCAGGAGACACCGGCTATCACCAGAGCGGCCATAAAGTATCCAGAGGTCGGGTAGATGATGTTCGACAGCCCATCTCCCAGTTGGTAGGCTAGGATGGCCGATTGCCGGGTGACACCGATAATGTCGGATAGAGGCGCCATGATCGGCATTATAACGACGGCCTGACCGCTTCCAGAAGGGACGATCAGGTTGAAGGCGAGCTGGGCGAAGTACATGCCGACGATACCTAGTATCCCCGGGAGCAGGCCGACGGCAGCCCCGAGGCCGTTAACGACAGTGTCCAAGATCTGCCCTTCCTCCATCACCACGGCGACTGACCTCGCCACGCCCACGATGATCGCCCCCATGAGCACGTCCCGGAACCCCTGGTTAAACCCGTCGCAGATTTGTGTAAGAGTTAGCCCGGCGATCAGGCCGACCACGGCTCCCATTATGATGAATAGGCCGGACATCTCCAGAAAGAACCAGCCGAGGCCGAGAACACCATATACCAGTACTACGAAGAACGCGAGCGTGGCTAGCGCGGCGAGCTTTTGCCGGGTGGTCGCCCGGCTTTCTCCGACCTGATCCAACCCCCGATAGAGCTCTCTTTTCTCCCGGTCCTCTTCGTACACGAGGCTGTTTTCGGGATCTTCTTGGAGCCTTCTCGCGTAGCGCATGATGTACAGAAATCCAGCAGAGACGATAACCACGAATACGATAGCCCGGAACCACAGCCCGGACCACAGTGGGAGCCCGGAGATTTGCTGCGCCAGTCCCGTGTTGATCGGGTTCAGCACCCCGGCGGTAAAGCCGGTGGCGGTACCTATAAGGGCTATGGCAGCCGCGGTGATCGAATCGTACCCCAGGGCAATCAGCAGGGGCAGTAGTACCGGGATGTATACGAGGCTCAACTCCGGCGTGCCTATGAGGGTCGCTATTACCGCGAACACGGTTACCAGGACCGGGATCAGGATGATGCTCCTGTCGGCGAATACCCGGGTCAGCTTCTCGACGCCGAGCTCTATTATCCCCGTCCTCCTGAGCACCATAAACATGCCGCCGATGATGAAGGTGAAGAAAACGACCTCGGCAGCGTCTATTAAGCCTTCAGGGATGGCAAGTATGTAATCCTGGATGCCAGTAGGGTTCTGTTCGACTCGTTGGTAGGACTCCGGGTCGACGGTTTCCCGGCCTTCTGGGCCAGGGACCCTGTCGTAGGTACCGGCGGGCACGAAGTAGGTGGCTATGGCAGCCACCGTCATCAGGAGGAATAAGATGACGTAGATGTGCGGCAGTTGCCAGTTTCTTCTTTCTGCGCGTCTTTCCTCTGTCATACTCGTTTAATCCTCCCAGTAGGTTTACGCAGTTGATTTACTGCACATACACTTCTGTCCCTACTGTGCTAGCTCTCTCGGTAGATGTTGCGCTGGCATTGTCGGTAAATTCGTCTAATAAGGACTGCTCACATTCACCAGGATCTCGTCCGCGTGCGTCTCGGGCGAGACCTCCGGGTAGACTTTCTCCACCTTCGCTCCGCCGAGCAGGAAGGTTACGCGTCGGGCGACGCCACCCTCCTTGAGCACGCCGAGCTCCACCGCGGCCTCGCCGTTCTCGTCGGTCAGGAGCGGGAAGTTCAGGCCGTGCTTGTCGCGGAACTCCCGGTGCGACTCTGGCGAGTCCGTGGAGACGCCGTAGACCTGTATCCCCCGCCCCCGGTAATCCTCCATCCGGTCCCGGAAGGCGCAGGCCTCCTTGGTGCAGCCGGGCGAGTCGTCCTTGGGATAGAAGTAGAGGACGGTCGTCCCGGCTAGATCGGTGATGGCGAGCTCGCCGTCGTCCTCGGTGGTGAACCGGAGATCGGGTAGCTTCTGTCCCTCTTTTGGCAGGTTCTGTGGTAGCTCGGGCATGGGATCAGCTCCCCCTGTAGGTACTGTAGGAGTATGGCGAGGCGAGGAGTGGCACGTGGTAGTGAGCCTCCGCGTCGGCGATGCCGAATCGTACCGGTACCCGGTCCAGGAAGGGGGGCTCGGGGAGGTCGGGGGTCCCAGATGAGCCCGAAATCCCCGCGAAGTACCCGCCGACGGAGAACACGATCTCGTACACGCCGGTCTCGAACTCGGTCTGGGAGAGGAGAGGCTCGTCCGTGCGGCCGTCGCCGTTGGTGCGAACCGTCTTGATAACGCTCCGCTCTCCACTCTCCGTCAGCCTGGCGAGCTCTATCTCCAGGGCGGCGGCGGGGAGACCGTTCGCCGTGTCGAGGACGTGGGTGGTCAGAAATCCGCTCAAGACTCCCGCTCCACCCAGCCTTCTATGAGGCCGTAGGGCTCGGCGTCGGCGTGGAAGACCTCCTTGTCGTTCTCGATCCCGAACCTTTCCAGGTTGTAGAGGAGATGGTGGCGGTTCGGGAACGAGAAGTGGATGCGCTGTATCTCCGGAAACCTCTCCAGCACGGCCTTGCCCATCAGGTAGAGCGTGCCCTGCATCGAGGGGCTGTAGTGGTCGGTGAAGGTCGAGAGGATCTGCTCCTTGACCCCGCTCCAGGTATCCCCGAAGCTCGCGCTGGTGGTGTTGTACTCCCACTCTGCGGTTACGACGGTCGAGAGGATGCGGTCGTCGGTCTCGGGGAGCGTGGTGAACTGCTCGTGCAGGTAGCCTTCCCAGCCGGACTGCGTGGTCTTTAAGACCACCACGTCGTCTATTCCGGCCTTGACGCGGCGTGCGCCGCTCTCGTCGCCCTCGACGGTCGCGGTGCGGACCCCGGCGGCCCGGACGAAGGAGTGATCGTGCTCCCGGCCGTCCACCTTGATGCGCTCCCATAGGTGCTCGGTGAAGTCTATCCGGACCCCGGTCACCTTCGGACCGGCTTCGAGGAAATGGTCTATTAGCGCGAGTCCGAACTCCTCGATCTCACCCTTGAACCTGTCTTTGGAGAGGGCGTACACGGTGTTTCGCATCGTGTCGGTCGAGAGGAGGTCGGTGTTGTTGCCTTCGACGTGGGCGGCGTCGAAATCGCCCGAGAGCGCGACGTCTACCCGGACCTCGGACATCTCGTGCCGCTCGTTATCTCGGTTGACCTTCACGAGCCGCACGTCGGACTTGCCGTAGTTGTTCTGCCCGAGGACTATCCTCGTGCCGGTTGCCTGAGTCATTGCTCTTCTCCCTTCTCTGGCTCTTCCGCCTTAACCATCGAGTCCTCTACCGCGTTATCCAGCCTGAACCGGGTTATCTTGGCTATCTCTCGCAGCGCACTCTCCACCTCTTCTTCTTTAGTGTTATCCAGCCGCGACCGGGCGCTTTCGAGGATCGAATCTTTCGTGTGCGCCCTGACGAAGACGACCATCGGGAGCCCGAACTTCTCCCGGTATGCGTCGTTCATTTGCTTGAACGTCGCGTACTCCTCAGGCGTTAGCCGGTCCAGGCCGGCCGAGGACTGCTCGCTGGCGGACTCGGGCGTAAGCCCCCCGGCCATCGCGGCCTTCCCGGCGAGATCCGGATGGGCTTTTATTAGCTCGACCCGGCTCTCCTGCGGAGCACTCTGGACGGCGCTCTCGAATGCCTCGTGCATCCCGTCCGCGCTACCGAAGGGCCGCTCCTCTGCGGCGGCCTCGGCGACCCAGGGCGAGTGCTCGTACAGAGAGCCGAACCTCGCCACGAACTCCTCCCGGCCCATCCCGTTTACCTCGTCTAGCGTAATCTTCGCCATCCTGCTCCCGTCCGACTTCCGACTTCTTTTTAGCTTCTAGGCCCCTCCTGGTCTCGCTAGCTCCGCGATCCGATCCGGAGGTCGGTGATCATATCCTGCAGCCGGTAGGCTGCTATCTCCATCACCTCGACTATGGAGATCGTGATCTCCTGCCCCCTGCTGTGCTTGAGCCTGGACTTTGCGTCGTCGAGCAGGGTCTCCTTGGTGTGGTCCCGGATGGCTACCACGAGCGGGAAGCCGAACTTCTCCTCGTATGCCGCGTTCGCCTTCCGGAACTCCTCTTCCTCCTCCTCGGTCATGGAGGTCAGGCCGACCCAGCGGCGTTCCTGGACCGAGAGGCTCGACAGCCCGCCTTCATCGCCACCGAGCGGCGTGTAGGAGCGCAGCAGCTCGACCTGATCCTCTTCCGAGGCCCCGTACACGGATATCTGGAAGGCGTGGCGCAGGTCGTGGATGTTTGAGAAGGGATGATCCTCGTCGTAGGCTCCTTCGGGGACCCAGCGCACGCCCTGGAATAGCGGGGCGAACCTGTCGGCGAACTGCTCCCGGTCGAGCCCGTTGGCGTCCATCACCGTCAGACTCTCCTCAAAGTCCGCGAAGTTCTCGCCGTAATCTCCCATGTCCTGGCTCTGCCGGCCCAGGAGGTTGAACACCACGTTTAGCAGTATGGCGGCGAGGCTCGCAGCGATGATGCCGCTGTCGAGGAACACCCTGGCCCGCTCGGGGAAGCCGCTGTAGAACTCCGGAGAGACGGCGGGTATGAGCCCGAAGGCGATGCTAACGGCGACGATGATCAGGTTCCGGGTCTCGGCGAGATCCACCCTGCCGAGCGTCTGGATACCGGCCGCCGCGACGGTCCCGAACAGCACGATGCCGGCGCCGCCGAGCACGGGCAGCGGGATGGAGGCCACGATGGCGCCCAGCTTGGGCAGGAGCCCGAGCAGTATGAGAATACCGCCACCCGCGGCGACCACGAACCGGCTCTTGACGCCGGTGAACCTTACAAGACCGACGTTCTGCGCGAAAGCACTGAAGGGGAAGACGCCGAACACCCCGGCGACGGCCGACGAGATCCCGTCCGCCCTCAGCCCGCGCGCCACGTCCTCGGGCTCGGTCTCCCGTTCCGTGATCTCACCGATTGCCAGGATGTCCGCGGTTGTCTCGACCATTACGGTCACCATAACCAGCGTCATCGTAATTATAGGCACCAGCCGGAACTCCGGGAACCCGAAGTTGAAGGGGATGGGTATCCCGACCCACGCCGAGTCGGCCACACCGCCGAAGCTTGCCACCCCGAGCACGGCGGTGACTACCAACCCGGCAACGAGCCCGATCAGGATCGCTATCCGGCCCAGGTAGCCGCTTGAGAGACGGGTGATGGCGAGTATCAGGATCAGCACCCCGAACGCGATCGCGACGTTCGAGAGGCTGCCGAAGCTATCCGCCTCGGGGTCTCCGCCGCCGGCCCAGTTTATGGCCACGGGCAGCAGCGAGGCCCCGATAATCGTTATAACGGCGCCGTTCACCACCGGCGGGAAGAGCCTGCGGAGCTGACTGAAGAACGGAGCGGCCAGAACGGTCAAGAGCCCGGCCACGATGATCGAGCCGAACACCGCCTGCAGCCCGTACGTTTGACCAATGAGGATCATTGGCGTCACGGAGGCGAAGGTCGTCCCCTGCACTATCGGGAGCCTGACCCCGAACTTCCAGAAGCCGATGGCCTGGATGAAGGTCGCGACCCCGCACATGAAGAAGCTTATGTTGATGATGTAGACGAGCGACTCCTGCGGAAGATCCAGAGCCGTCGCCACGATGAGCGGCACCGCGACGATCCCCGCGTACATCGCCAGCACGTGCTGCAGCCCGTAGGCCGCCATCTTCCCCGCGGGCAACACCTCGTCTACGGGATGCGTCCTCTGGTCGTTGCGTGTCTCCTCGTTTACCGACTCCGCCATCTCACTCCTTTCCCCTTAACCCTCGTGCGGCCCTTCACCCGACTCTCCCGGACATAGGCCACGTAATCGCCGGAGCTCCCCCAAAACCGCTCCACCTTAGCGCCTCGGGCCACCCATATTCCACCTATATTTCACGAAGCGACATCAACGTACTACAATGCAGAAGACAATGTCAACAGGCCGCCAGGAGAAAAGTTCGGCGGGTTTGCGGGGTTGGGGTATGGGCAGCAGCCACGTAGGAGCCTCGCCAAGGGCCATATAAGTCTAACCCTGGGGGCTCACACTCGTCTATTTTGGCGGGGCCGCGCAGCGAGTGCGGCTTACCTTCCGCCACCGTGCCGTACAGCGTGAAGCGATAGCAGAGCGGACAAGCACGAGTGCGTGTTTTCGGTGAGTGGCGACCCCTCTGCTCCGTCCAAGGTGCTGGATTCAGTCCAAACCATACTTCCCTACACTTCTACGCGCTTCACGGGCAACTCTTCGCTGATCAGTAGGGAAAGCGGGGAAGGGAGCCCGGCGAACCTTTGGGATGATAGGTGGGGAAAGGGAAAGGAGAAGTCGCCGGGCTATGAGTAGAAGATAACCCATCTCTCTGCATCGTTAAAGCGGCTCCGGCGGAGTTTTGTTAACCGGACCACTTTCTGCTCAGCAAGTGTCCCGCAGCTTTCCTTCTCCGAGCCGGGATTAGGGGTGAAGCCCGTTTCCCTGGCTCATCTCCTTGAACGTGCCTACATCTAGTGGTTCAAACGCCTGCTCGGCGGGCATCTTCTTCGGGCGGGCGTTGCCCTTTTCGTGCTCTCTGATTCTCTTTGCTTCCTCGGGGCTCATGCCACCGTACTGCCTTTTCCAGCAGTGGAAAGCGGTCTCGAAGACGCCGAGCTGGCGGGTCACCTCCGGGACGGTCGATCCGGAGGTCAACTTGCCTTCCGCTTCCCGTAAATGTCGGATGATCTTACGCGGGCTGTGGTCCTTTCCCGTATGGAGCCCTTTCGCTTATTGTGGGCGTCTGGACTCCCATGCTATCTAGACTACCCGTAAAGGGTTGGGGAACCTCCGCCGGCGGGGGCGTACCAGGGTGACAGGGCGCTTGCCTTATTCTGGCCGGGTCATCTGCTACGTTGGTATCGTTGCGGTGGGCGAGCCATCCTGTACGCGGTGGCGTCTACTGCCCAGGTAGTGGTGCATCGAATGTAGAGGAGATCCGGTGAGCATCGAGGAGTTTGAGCGTTACCCGCTTCTGTTTGGACCGTCGCCCGTACACCCTCTGGAGCGGCTAACCGGCCACCTTGGAGGTGCCCGGCTCTGGGCGAAGCGCGAGGACTGCAACTCGGGGCTGGCTTACGGCGGCAACAAGACGCGCAAGCTCGAGTATCTGGCCGCCGACGCACTCTCCAGCGGCTGTGACACGCTCGTCTCCATCGGCGGTGTGCAGTCCAACCACACCCGCCAGGTGGCCGCAGTGGCGGCGCGATTGGGGCTGCACTGCGTGCTGGTGCAGGAGAGCTGGGTAGAGTGGCCCGACGCCGTCTACGACAAGGTTGGCAACATCCTGCTCAGCCGGATGGTCGGCGCCGACGTGCGGCTGATCAAGGCGGAGTTCGGCATCGGGTTCAAGGAGAGCTGGGAGGCGGCCCTGGCAGAGGTCGAGGCCTCGGGCGGAAAGCCCTACCCAATACCGGCGGGGGCCTCGGATCACGAGCTCGGCGGGCTGGGGTTCGCCAACTGGGCCTACGAACTCGAAGCTCAGGAGGAGCTGGGCGTCTTCTTCGACACCATAATCGTGTGCTCGGTGACCGGCAGCACGCAGGCGGGCATGGTCGCCGGGTTCGCCGCTCTACGAGAGGCGGGAGGCCGCAGCCGCCGGGTGATAGGCATCGACGGCTCTGCAAAGCCCCTGCAGACAAAGGAGCAGATAACCCGCATCGCCGCGAATACCGCCCGAAAGATCGGGGTCGAGCACGAGCCCGGGACGGACGAGGTCATCCTCGACGACAGGTACCATGCGGGCACCTACGGCATACCAGACGAGACGACGGTGGAGGCGATGCGCCTCGCGGCCCGCACGGAGGGCATGATCACGGACCCCGTATACGAAGGGAAGTCCATGGCGGCAATGATCGACCTGGTCAGCCGCGGCGAGATATCCTCCGACTCCAACGTTCTGTACGCCCATCTTGGAGGACAACCGGCTCTGAACGGCTATAGTACGCTGTTCTCCTGAGGCGGGGACAGCCTCGACAAGGCAGTTTGGGCGGCACGTGAGCGGGCACCACTTCAACCCGGTCTACCTGCTACCGCTGGTCGAGGTGGTGGGCGGCGAAAGGACCTCAACAGAGGCTATCGAGCGGGCGCTCGGCTTCTACCGGCGAATCGGCATGCGGCCGCTTCACGTAAAACAGGAGATCGAAGGCTATCTCTCCGACAGGCTGCAAGAGGCCCTCTGGCGCGAGAACCTGCATCTGGCCGCGGAGAGCGTGGCGACCACCGAGGAGCTAGACAACGCCATAGTCTACGGTCCGGGCCTTAGGTGGGCGCTGATGGGCGTAAACCTCACCTTCCACATGGCCGGAGGCGAGGAGGGCATGTACGACGCGGATAATGAACGGCTGCTCTCTACCGGCGAGTACATGCTGATGAACGCGGACGCCTCCGGGCCGGGGTCCGGCCCGTTCGCGGGAGAGGTGCACGAGCGGCTAAAGTTGCTACGCCGGGCGCACGAGGCACTCAGCATACCCGAACGGGCCGGAAGCTCTATAGGCATCAGGTAGATTACGCCAAAAGTCCGTGCGCCGGCACCCGCGAGATAATATATCCGGGATGATCCCGGTGCCGCCTCGTCTACCCTTGTGGCCGGTCGGCGCCGGCATCCGGCGTCAGCGTGGCGGCCAGCGTTAGCGCCAGGCCCTTGACCGTGGTGACTAGCTCTTCCACGTCGATGCTCTCATCCGAGGTGTGCGACTCTCCGGTGCGCCCCGGCCCGTAGATAATGCTGTTGGTAATACCGGCATTGTGGACTACGAACCGCTGATCGTCGCTGCCGGCGGAGATCAGGAGCTTCGGAGTCAGGCCCAGCGAGCTTATGGTCTGTTGGGCCGTCTTGACGAGCGGCTCCTCGTCGGACACTAGCGTGGGGGGCGTGGCGTAGGTTTCGTTGTAGTGATAGCGGAACCTCGACTGGCCGTCGCTAACCCTCTCCAACGGCCCCAACAACTCTTGTCTCGCGGCCTCGAGCTCTTCACCGGGCAGAAGACGGCGATTGAAGCTGAGCGTGCAGCGGTCGGGCACGATGTTGGTGGCGACGCCTCCCTCGATGGTGTCGAAAGAGAGCGTCGAATGCACCGATTCGGATGGCGTAACGGCGTACTCGCAGAGCCGCTCGCTCAGCTTGGGCCGCAGCTCGGCGTCGATGGCGGCGAGGTACTCGGCGGCCATCTCCACGGCGTTCACCCCGAGCAGCGGCGAGCTTCCGTGGGCCTGTTGGCCGTGGATCGTGATCTCACCCCAGATAGCACCCTTGTGGCCTATACCCACGCCTTCCGAGCCGAAGGGCTCCGTGATGATCACGGCGTCGGTGTTGTCCCTGTGTATCACCCCCTGCTCGACCAGGTAGTAGGCGCCGGCGTTCGTGACTCCCACGGTCTCCTCGTCCGGGACCGCGCTCTGGACGATGGCGCCTCTCCAGGGCACCCCGGCCCGCCGCAGAGCCTCGACGGCGAAGATCTGGGCCACGAGCCCGCTCTTCATGTCGGTGGCGCCTCGACCGTAGATCCTCCCGTCCACGAGCTCGCCGCCGAAAGGCTCCCTGCTCCAGTCGTTGCCAACCGGGACCACGTCGTAGTGGCCGTTGAGATGCACCCGGGGCCCCTCACCGGCTCCCTCTAGCCGCGCCACCAGGTTGGGCCGCGGCAGGCCTTTACCGTGAGCGGCGAGCTCCTCCAGGCGCTCTTCCGGCACGCGCAGCACCTCGACCTCGTAGCCGAGCTCCCCGAGCACTCCCCCCATGAAGCCAACGAAGTCCTCGTAAGCCTCGCCGGGAGGGTTGATCGTCGGTATGCGGATAAAGTCTTGCAACAAACGCACGATCTCGTCGCGATACGAGTCCACGGCTCCAGCTATCGCCTGGGCATCATAGGAGCTGCCGCCGCCTGTCTTGTAGCTCTGGTGGTTCATCGACTCCCCTACTTCCTCGTACAGCGTGGCGCCGGCTACAGCGGGGGCTCGAAGCGGCCGTCCGCGGCGGTCCAGCCACCGTCTACCAGCATGTAAGATCCCGTAACGTACGAGCTCGCCTCCGAGGCCAGATAGACCACCGGGCCCACGAACTCCTCCGGCTCGGCCCAACGGCCCAGCACGGACTTGCTGGCGTAAGCCTCGTACCATTCAGGGTCGTCCTTGATCTTCTGCGTGAGGGGTGTATCGACGACACCGGGAGCGATGGCGTTCACGCGCACCCCGTCTTCCCCGAGCTCGCTCGCTAGGGCGCGGGCCATCTGGAGGGTGCCGGCCTTCGTGGCCGCGTAGACTCCCTGCCCGGGCTCAACCACCGTCGCCCGGATGCTGGAGAACAAGATGATGCTCCCGCCTCCCTGCTGCCGCATTCGTTCTCCGAAGACGCGCATCAGGCGCAGGTTGCCCTTCATGTTCAGGTCGATTACCCGGTCGAACTCCTCGTCTGTCACATCCAGCAACCGCTTGCGGACGTTTATGCTCGGCGAGCTTACGAGCACGTCCACAGCGCCCACGCGCCCGGCGGTCTCCCGGATCGAATCCGGATCTAGCATATCCAGCGCGACCGACTCCGCCGCGCCCCCACGGGAGGAGATCTCCGAGGCCGTATCCTCAGCCCCGTCTATGTCGGCGCACAGGACCCGGCTACCGAAGTCCGCGAGGCCGAGGGCCGCCGCGTGCCCTATCCCCCGCCCCGCGCCGACCACGAGCGCGGTCTTGCCGTCGAGGCTAAATATCTGGCTGAAATCTCTCAACGTCCCTCCTGTACGTCGTCCTCGATACCCCTGGTAACCCTGCACGCCAGCACCACACTATAGTGGTTGTGGCGGATCATTGGTGAATCATTGGCGGAACCGGTACGAGGGTAGTCTGGAATGCGGTCTGGTTTCCGCGGCTCGCTAGCCGTGGGCGCTGCAACCGGGGCCAACCTCACCTCAACCTGCGCGTTGGGCTCCATCCGCCGCGGTGCTCGATCCTGTTGTAAAGGACTCCGGCAACAATAACCGGAACAAACAGGGTGGTCATTACGATCAGGGTGTCGAGCCACCGCGTCAGCGGCGGCAGCGTAAAGGCCAGCGCGGCCAGGAAGATCAAGCCCCCCAGCAGCGCCGCGATCAGCCCGAACCGGTCGGGACGGGCTCTTCCGTTAGCTCCGCGCATCGGCTCCTGCCTCCTCTGGAGTATCTTCCAGGCGTTCTGGTTTGCGCATCCTCTCGTACACCTCGATCTCCTGCTCCGAGCTCCGGGTGCTCATAGAGATAGCTATGAGGATCACCGCGGCGCCCAGGAGCGCGCACACGCTGGGCGGCAGCCATTGGGGCGTCACCTCGTAGACCCTCCCGATACCGACCAGTAGGGCGATCACGCCACCCCCGATCATGGACCAAGCCGCGGCAGCGGTGGTCGCCCCCCGCCACATCACGCCAGCGTACAGCGCCGGGAGCCAGGCGGCCCAGAAAGCAGCGGCGAACAGGTAACCGTAGAGCACGCCGAAAGACCCGATCTCCGGTCGCGCCGTGACCACGAAAACCACCACCGCCACGAGCAGAACGCAGAGCCGGGAGATGACGAGTAGCTTCGTGTCGGAGACGCCAGGATTGAGATAGCGCTGATAGATGTCCCGGCTCAGCGTCGCTGCCGCCTGCTGGAACAGGCTGGAGGCGGTGGACAACACCGCGGCCACGATGCCGGCCAGGGCTACGGCGCCCAACAGGCTGGGAACCAGGTTCGTCGCCGCCCACGGGAAAGCGTTCTCCGGGTCGAGGTCGGGATTCACCAGAGGCATAAGACCGAAGATGTAGATGAAACAGTAGCCGAATATCGGGAGCAGGAGCGCCAGGTAGATCATGCCGCGTGCCAGGCTCTTCTCGCTTCGCGCGATGTACGCCCGGCTGATCATCGGGGGCGAGGCCGTCACGAGAACCAGCCCCACGATGCCCAGCTCGATAAACAGGGAAACTGCCTCAAGAGTCCCATACGCTCCCCGCCAGCGGACAAACTGGGGCAGCTCCACGGACGCCGTCTGAAAGGCCCCGGGCCAGCCACCGGCAGCGGACAAGATAAACGGCGCCAGGGCAACCGCGGCGAGAAAGAAGACCACGAACATTACGGTATCGGTGATTACCACGCCCCGCATCCCGCCCAGCAGGGTAAACGTCGTGACTAGCCCGATAGTTACCAGGAGCGAGACGATGGTGCCCCATCCGAACACTATCCCCAGGACAATGTTGACCCCGAGCAGGACCGCGGTCAGATACAGGATCATCGACGCCAGGACTATGACCGTGCTGGTCCCCCGGGTAAGCTCGCTCGGGTAGCGGGCCGAGAAGAAGTCCGGCAGCGTCCACAGCTTCAGGCGTCTGAGGTAGCGGCCGAGATAGAACCCTACAAACAGGTTCCCTATAAGGGAGGTGGCGCTTACTAGCAGGAAGTACAGCGGCCCGATAGAGTATGCGCCGCCGGTATAGCCTATGAGGGCGACACTACTAGTGCTCGTCGCGAGCAACGTGCCACAGATCAGGAAAGGAGAGGCGTTGCGGCCCATGACGTAGAAGTCGTCGAGACCCTTGAGATTGCGAGATACGTATACCCCTATGAGCAGATAAGCGATTAGGGAAACGGTAATGACTATACTGAACGTGTCCATGCTTTAGCCTCCTTTACCGTTTCCTCCGCGGACGAGCCGTGTGCTCCGCGCCTGGCTCTCCCTTGAGCTCCGAACTCTAACAGCTTTATCAGCCTTTACCGGCGCATAGCACGTTTTCAGAGACCCGACGGTCGAGCGGATTCTCCGCTTTGCAGGGGCCGACGTAGCCGCCCAGGGGTTCAAAGATCGTTAAACCGTAGGCTTCACCGGAGCGATTGGAAATAGAAATCCTCGGTGTAAGTTCACAACACGCTTTAGGGCAAGCCTGCTAGCTCCGAGTGGCGCCGGGCTAGGCCATCCTCTCCCACTTCCCCCTGATACTACGGCTCGCGGCGAGGCTATCCCGGGCCACCTCGTCCGGGTCGGCCATCGTCGGCCTCCCGTCCTGTACTACCGGCTCACCGTCTACCAGCAGGTGCTCGACCGGGCGGGCCGGGCCGAAGACGAGGGCGGCGACCGGGTCGGCGATGCCCGCGTAATCGGGGCCGCCGAGGCGCCACAGGGCGACGTCGGCGAGCTTGCCGGGCTCCAGGGAGCCGATCTCGCCCTCCCGTCCCAGGCATCGCGCCCCGTGGATGGTCGCGAGGCTTAGGGCCTGGCGCGCGGTCATCGCCCGAGGTCCTCCCGCAAGCCGGGCGAAGAGGAGCGCCTGTCGCATCTCGGGCGCAAGCTCCCCGCTCTCGTTGGAGGCCGAGCCGTCTACGCCGAGACCGACCGGAGCACCCGCGTCCACGAGCCCGGCGACCGGCGCTATCCCGGCCCCGAGGCGGGCGTTGGAGCTCGGGCAGTGGGCGACGCCGGTGCCGGTGTGGCCGAAGCGGGAGACCTCCTGATCGTCCAGGTGTATGCAGTGGGCGAGCCACACGTCGTCCCCGAGCCAGCCGAGATCCTCCAGGTACTGTACGGGCCGCACGCCGTACACCTCGCGGCAGAAAGCCTCCTCGTCCGCCGTCTCCGCGAGGTGGGTGTGGAGTCGAACGCCCCGGCTGCGGGCGAGGTCCGCCGTCTCGGACATCAGCCCGCGCGTCACCGAGAACGGGGAGCACGGCGCCAGCGCGACCCGGAGCATGGAGCCCGGAGAGGGGTCGTGGAAGCGGCTTATGGCGTCGTCGCTGGCGGCCAGGATGGCGTCGCGGTCCTCCGTAACCTCGTCGGGCGGCAGGCCGCCGTCCGAGCGCCCGAGGTCCATCGAGCCCCGGCACGGATGGAAGCGGACACCGAGCTCCCGGGCGGCCTCCACCTCCACCGCGAGCAGGTCTCCCCCGTCGCGCGGGAACACGTAATGGTGGTCGGTGGTGGTGGAGCAGCCGGAGGTCAGCAGGGCTAGCAGTCCGGCGCGGGCGGCGGCCCGCTGTATCTCTGGGTCCAGGCCGGCCCAGGCCGGGTACAAGTCCTCCAGCCACTCGAAGAGCGTCGCCTGCTGGGCGAGGCCGCGGGTGGCCCACTGGTAGAGGTGATGGTGGCAGTTCACCAGGCCGGGCGTGGCAAGGCATCCCTCGCCGTCCATGCGGCGCGCCCCGGCGTAAGACTCCGGCGCCCGGCCCTCGCCGACGGCTACTATGCGCCCCTCCTCCACGACCACGTGGCCGGAGTCGTACTCCGTGCCGGCATCGTCGACGGTTGCGACGGCGCAGTTCTCTATGATCGTGGCGCCGGGAGAGGTCAAGCGGTATTCCCGCGCTCTTGCAGGCGCACCGCCGCGAGGCGGACGGCGTCCAGGATCTTCTCGTAGCCCGTGCAGCGACAGAGGTTGCCAGCCAGGGCCTCCCGGATCTCGGCGTCGGCGGGCTCGGGGTTGCGTCCGAGCAGCTCGTGGGAGGCCACGATCAGGCCCGGCGTGCAAAAGCCGCACTGCACGGCCCCGGTCTCGATGAAGGCCTCCTGCAGCGGGTGGAGGCTCTCCTCGGTCCCGAGACCTTCAACGGTGACCACCTCACTGTCCGCAGCCTGTCCAGCCAGCACAAGGCACGAGCACACCAGCTCGCCGTCCAAGTACACCGAGCACGAGCCGCACTCGCCCTGCTCGCATGCGTTCTTCGAGCCCGGAAGCGAGAACCTCTCGCGCAGCGCGTACAGGAGGCTCTCCCCCTCCCAGAGACCATCCGCCTCGCGGCGCTCGCCGTTTAGCTTGAGATCAAGCCGCATAAGCGTCTCCTTTCCCGTATTCCTCCCAGGCCCAGCCCAGGGCCCGCCTGCCGAGCACTCCCACCGCGTGACGGCGGTAAGCCTCGGTGGCCCTCACGTCGGTGATGGGCCGGGCGGCGTCCGCCACGAGATCCCCGAACCTCACGAGCGCCGCCTCTCTTATGGGCTCGCGGCTCTCCCACAGCCCTTCCTCCCGCATGACCCCCTCCATGAACCTCTCCGCCTCGTGCGCCCGGAGCGGCGTGGGACCGGCGGAGCCCAGACACGCGGTGACCTTCTCGTTCCCGGCGTCCAGGGAGAGTCCGCAGGCGCAGACGGCGATGACCATCGCGTTGCGGGGCCCGATCTTGGAGTACTGCTGCGGTCCTCTGGCCTCGGGCAGATAGAAGGCGCTTATCAGCTCGTCCTCCTCCAGGGCGTTCCGCTTGGGGCCGGTGATGAAGTCCGTCACCGGCAGCGTCCGGGTACCCCTGGGCGAGACCAGCTCCACCTCCGCGTCGGCGGCGTACAGGGGCGGCAGGGCGTCGCCCGCCGGGGAGGCGCTGCCCAGGTTCCCCCCGACGGTGCCGCGGTTGCGGATCTGGGGCGACCCCACGGTGCGCGAGGCCATCGCGAGCCCCGGCAACAGGCCGCCGAGCTCGCTAATAATGCGCGAGTAGCTCACCCCGGCGCCGACTCGCAGGCGGCCGTCCACCCGCTCCCACTCCGAGATCCACTCCACCCCCGTAAGGTCCAGCACCGACTCCGGTCGGGAGCGGTCGAAGTTGAGCTCGACCATCACGTCCGTGCCGCCGAAGATGGACTTACAGCCGGGGTGGGCGGCCCTGTACTCGACCGCTTCCTCTAGCTCCCGGGCCCTGAAAAACTCCACTACCCAATCCTCCTCTCACATCTCGTCGCCAGCGGGCACCCTGATTAAAGCGTCTACCAGCCGTTACCCCCCGAAGCCCGGCGCGTCCTTCTCGGCTTCTACCTTGATCTCCACGACGCTGGCCCCGACGTCGAAGGAGGTCTCCAGGACCTTCTGCAGGGCCTCCAGCACCTCCGTACGGCCTCCAGCGAGTATCATGCTCCCGGGACCGGACTCGTTGGCCAGCCCCGACTCGCCCGCCGCCCGACGGACCGCCTCGATCTGCTCCTGGGGCGCCTGCTCGCCGTCCCGTGAGGGGGTAACGGTGAGGTCCGCGCTGATCTCCGCTCTCTTGTACGTGGGCATCGCCCTCCTTTCTCGCTACCGGCGCCCGGTGTCCGCGCTGGAGCCCTCGTCCGGCCCCAGCTCGCGATCCACGGGGCTCCCCGATATGTTCACTATCTGCTCCGGCCCCACGGGTATCCGCGGTATCTCCATCCCGGTGGCGTCGCGTATAGCGGCCACGACCGCCGGGGTGGAGGCAATGGTCGGCGGCTCCCCTACTCCCTTGAGGCCGTAGGGGGCCTCGGGGTCGGCGAGCTCCAGGATCTCCGCCCGGATGGAGGGCATGTCCAGGATGGTCGGCATCAGGTAGTCGGTGAAGGAGGCGTTGAGGATCTTGCCGTCCTTTACCTGTATCTCCTCCATCAACGCGAGCCCGAGACCCTGGGCGATGCCGCCCTCGATCTGGCCCTGCAAGGCCTGCGGGTTCATCGCCTTGCCCACGTCCTGGGCGGTGGCGATCTCCACGACCCGCACCAGCCCGAGCTCGGTGTCCACCTCCACGACCGCGCGGTGGGCGGCGTAGGCGAAGTGCAGGTGTGCCTCTCCCTGACCGTTCTCGTCGAAGGGGAAGGTCTCCCGGTGGTGAAACTCGATGGTCTCCTCGATCTCCTGCCCACCCAGAAGCTCGTCCAGCGTGATCACGACCTCCCCGCCACTCACGACATCTCCGCCCTCTATTGCGAGGTCCTCCGGGTCCAGCCCGAGCTCCTCGCCCGCGCGGGAGAGGACTCGGCCACGCACGGCCTCGCAGGCCTTCTTGACGGCGCCGCCGGTCATGTAAGTCTGACGGGAGGCGGAGGAGGAGCCGGCGGAGCCGACCCGCGTGTCCGCCGGCAGAACGGCGACCTTTTCGACGCCGAGCTCGGTGCGGGCGATCTGGGCCTCGACCATCACGAGGCCCTGGCCGACCTCCGCCGCGGCGGTGTGGACCCCGACCACGGGCTCGCCGTCCTCTACCGAGAGGATCACGCGCGCCGTGGAGTAGTCGTCGAAGCCTTCGGAGAACCCGATATTCTTGTATCCCACGGCGTAGCCGACGCCGCGCCTCACCCCCTCGCCGTGGGTGACGTTGGAGACCCCGCCCGGCAGCTCGCGCAGGTCCCGGCCCATCAACGGCTGCTCGTCGGGCAGCGGCATCTCCTTTACCTTCTCCAGGATCTCGGTCACCGGCGCCGGGTATGGCACCTCCTGGCCCCAGGTAAAGCGGTCTCCGGGCCGGACGGCGTTCTTTACGCGCACCTCCACCGGGTCCATCTCCAGCGCGGCGGCGAGCCTGTCCATCTGCGACTCGTGGGCGAAGCACACCTGCACCGCCCCGAAGCCCCGCATCGCGCCGCAGGGCGGGTTGTTGGTGTACGCTAGGTAGCTATCCACGAGGGCGTTCGGCACCCGGTACGGGCCGCAGGCGAAGCTGGCGGCGTTGGAGCACACGGCCTTCGAGCTCGAGGCGTAGGCGCCGCCGTCCAAGACGATCCGGGCCTTGACGTACACCAGCTCGCCCTCGCTTGTGGCGCCGTGCTCGTACTGGAGCTTGCCCGGATGGCGGTGTACGTGGCCGTAGAAGGACTCCTCGCGGTTGTAGACCAGCTTCACCGGCCGCTCGGTGTGCAGCGCCAGTAGACAGGCGTGGGCCTGCATCGAGAGGTCCTCGCGGCCGCCGAAGGCGCCGCCCACGCCGGAGAGCGTGAGCCGGACCTCATCCGGCGAGAGGCCGAGGCTCTCGGCGAGCTGGTCTCGGTCTATGTGCAGCCACTGCGTCGAGATGTACAGGTCCACGCCCCCGGCTCCGTCCGGGACGGCCAGGCCGGACTCGGGTCCGAGGAATGCCTGATCCTGCATCCCCACCTCGTACTCGCCGGTAACCACCACGTCGGCCTCAGCAGACTCCACGTCGCCGTGCACCTGGTGGATGTGACGCAGCACGTTGCCCGAAGGATGCAGGCTCGGGGCAGCCTCCTGCATGGCCTCCTCTGCGTCGGCCAGGGGCTCCAGCACCTCGTAGTCCACCCGTATCTTGTCTGCGGCGCGGCGGGCGGTCTCGGGGTGATCTGCGGCCACTATGGCGACCGCCTCGCCCTGATAACGGATCCTCTCCCACGCCAGGACCGGCTGGTCGGGCACCTCCATCCCGTATACCTTGCGGCCCGGCACGTCCTCGTGGGTGAGCACCGCGTACACCCCCGGCACCGACTCGGCCTCTGTGGTGTCGATGGACCAGATGTTTGCGTGCGGGTGCAGGCTGCGCAGCGTCGCGCCCCAGAGCATGCCGTCCATCCACAAATCCGAGGAGTACTCGAAGCTGCCCGTGACCTTCGGCGTCCCATCCGGGCGGGTAGTGGACTCACCCACCCGGCCGGGCCTGGAGGTCGGAGAGCCGGGTAACTCCCGCGTCGGGGTCTGCGGCACGGTTTCCGACTGGATCATAGGCATCCTCCTCTAATCCCTATGCGAACTCCGACTCCGGGGCGCGAAAAGCGTGGCGCTTTACGGGCTCGTAACCACCCCGGACGCGCTCCAAGACACGAGACGACCGGATACATACCCGACCGCCTTATACCGGTCACGGGATACGGGTCTCCCACTACTTTTACCTCCCTCCGCGCCCCACGACGCCGTAACGGGAGATCAGGCTAGGTGTTCGCTGGCGACGCGCCTTTTCCCTCTCCCCAAACGGGAGAAACGGCTAGGTGATCATCCGCAACGCGCCTTTTCCCTCTCCCTACATTCCGCTTGACGGACCTGTAGTTTTGTAGCATGGAGTATATGTATCCGAAAGCCGGTGTCAAGCCGCCCGCGACTTCGCCTGGGTAAAATGGGCCGTACCGCGGGGCCCAAGGAAGACCGGGAGCCGCCGGTACACGTCACGCCAATCAGGCGGACGATACGGAGCCCCCGCTGGACTCGCCACTCTATCTCCCCAAGAAACGTCCGGACGCGTGGCGTCGGGTCCCCCACGGCTGGCATATTGCCGAGCCGCGCTTTTGCCCGCCTTTACCCCTGTAGGATGGAGCGCTAGCCGCTCTACCCGCTTTTCGGCGGCCGGCGGAGCACTCCTCCGCGCACGTTACACGTTATTATCACAATGAGTCATGCTGTATGGTGCTGGTTCCGGCGCTAGCTCTCTACCTCGTATCCCTGCTCGCGCCAGCCGTTTATGCCGCCCTGCATGTTTGCGACGTTCGTGTAACCCATCTCCGTGAGGGTGCTGGCGGCCAGGGCTCCACGGCCTCCCAGGGCACAGTGGGTTACCATACGCCGGTTCTTGTCCGGGAGGTCTGTAGATGCCCGGTACTCCAGCAGGCCCCGCGGCACGTGGATCGCGCCCGGCAGATGCCCCTCGTCGTACTCGGCGGGCTCGCGCACGTCTACTATCGTGATCTCCTCGCCGGAGTCCAGGGCCCGCTTTACCTCGTCCACGTCGGTCTGACCGGCATTCTCGCGGGCTTCGGCCACCAGGTCCTCGTAGGTCTTCGCCAACTCTATCCTCCTGTATGGGTGCGTCGGTACCCGGACATGGTAGCACCGCGGGTAAACTGGACCTGGTAGAGATCTATCGGAGTAGTAGGAGCGATCGAGGAGGCGGCGGATGCCGGAGCGGGTTGAAGATGAGTGATTACGATCTCCTGGTGGTAGGCGGCGGCACGGCGGGACTCGTGGCCGCAGCGGGCGGGGCCTCGCTGGGGGCCAGGGTCGCCCTCGTGGAGCGGGACAGGCTTGGCGGCGACTGCCTGTATCGCGGCTGCGTGCCGACAAAGGCACTGGTAAAGAGCGCGAAGGTCGCAAGCCTCGCCCGCCGGGCAGAGGAGTTCGGCCTGCGCCCGATGGACGTGGAGGTGGACTTTCCGGCGGTGATGCGCCGGATGCGCTCCGTTATACAGAAGGCTGGCGAGCCAGACGATCCGGAACGCTTCCGCGAGCTCGGCGTCGAGCTGTACCTCGGGGAAGAGGCGCGCTTCACCGGCCCCAAGGAGCTCGCGGTCGGCGGGCGGCGTCTTGGCGGGCGCGGCGTCGTGCTCGCTACGGGCTCCCACGCAAAAGCCCCGCCCGTCGAGGGCCTCGCCGAGGCCGGATACCTGGACAACGAAAGGCTCCTCGCGCTGGAACGAATGCCCGGCTCGATGGTGATTATAGGGTCCGGGCCGATAGGCTGCGAGTTCGCCCAGATGTTCGCCCGCTTCGGCTGCCGGGTCGAGCTCGTGTCATCTAGCCCCGAGCCGCTCCCGAAGGAGGAGCCCGAGGTCTCGGCGACGCTGCGGCGTTCGCTGGAGAAGGATGGCGTCCGCTTCCACGGCGGCTACCGCGCGGAGTCCGTGCGCGTGGAGGGGGGCGAGAAGGTCGTCACCGCCAGGGGTAAGGACGGGAGCACCGCAGGCAAAATCGAGGCGCGGGGAGAGGAGATCCTGGTCTCAGCCGGGCGCGCGCCCACGGTGGACGGCCTCGGCCTGGAGAACGCCGGGGTAGAGGTCGGAGAGCGGGGCGTCACGGTGGATGAGCACCTGATGACCACGGCGGAGGGCGTGTACGCGACCGGGGACGTAACCGGCAGGATGCTCTTTACCCACGCCGCCGAGCACCAGAGCCGGACCGTGATCTCCAACGCCCTGTTCCCCGTGAAGAGGAAGATAGACCACTCCGCCGTGCCCTGGACCACCTTCACCGACCCCGAGGTCGCCCGCGTCGGCCTGACAGAGAGCGAGGCCCGCGAGAAACACGGCCACGCCGAGTCCTTCCGCCACGACTTCGCTGAGCTCGACCGCGCCCTCTGCGACGGCGAGACAGAAGGGTTCGCCAAGCTCGTTACCGGGCGGGGCGGCAGGCTGCTCGGGGCGCACATTATCGGGCCGGACTCCGGTAACTACGTGGCCGAGTCCGTGCTCGCACTCCGCAAAGGGATGAAGATCGGAGATCTCTCCCAGACCGTACACGTGTACCCGACGCTGGCCGAGATCACCAAGAAGGCCGCGGATAACTACTACCGCGAGAAGTTCTTTACCAGACGCAACCAAAAAATACTGGGCGCACTCTTCTCTCTGCGGCGCAGGCTCTTCTAGCCGAGTACGAACGGATCTTACAAACGGAGCTGCCGGGAGAGCCTACGCCTTGCGGTGATCGGTCGTAACGGTGTGGGTGCCGTCCGGTAGCTCTTCTACCCGGTAGTCGCCGAAGAGGATCGGATCGGCGGCGGCGAGGCAGGCGAACAGGCGTAAGGCCAGGGCCCGGATCTCGCTCTCGGCGTGTGCGTCGGCCCGCATCTCGATTATGTGCCTTAGCGCCCGCGCGTTGCCGGTAAAGACCATCGGGGCCTCGGTCTCGTTCGGCAGCAGGGAGCGGGCGGTCTGTTGCACCTTCTTACGGGCGTCGGTGCGGTGCTCGGCCGAGAGCAGTCCCGCGCCCTGTTCCTGGCGTTCCAGCAGGCGCTCGGCCATCTCCTCGTAGCCCGCGGCGGCGGCGTCTATACGCTCCTCGAAGATCCGGTGCAGCTCCTCGTCCTCCCCGTACTCGGGCCGCTCCACGAAGCGCAGGACGCTGCCGCTAACGTAACGCTGGCTTATCTGGGAGAAACCGGTTCCGGCCCGGTGCCGGACCAGCTCGTGGGTGACGCTGCGGCTTATACCGTACAGGAGAAACGAGAAGTTCGCGTGCTCCAGCACCGAACCGTGGCCCGCGCTGGTGAGGCGCTCGAAGTAGGCGGCGGCGTTATCGTTGGTGGTGCGGCGCTCGCCGAACGAGGCGTAGCAGTTGCCTGAAAAGTGGGGTTTGCCATCCCGGCGGACGAACACGATCCCGTTCCCGGTCGTTACGCAGTAGACTTTGCCGCTGTAGTTCCTCTTTTCGATCCTGGCATTCTTGTTGGCCAGAGCCTCGGTACGGTTTCTCTTAGAGATCACGAAGACTTGAAGCCTGTCTTCGGGTGTCCTCTTACGCATCATGGACGAGCTGAAACCGAGCTTGCAGAGGATCTCTTGTGCCTGTCCAGCCATCTCCCAAGAGGTGGTAACGAGGTGCTCCCGCCCTTCCGCGCCCCGCTGGCCGTCTGTTTTGACCAGCGTGTCCCACACCTCCGCCAACAGGTTGGCGGGTAGGTTCAGAATCCACTGAGGCAAACGCTTCTGGGCGCAGCCCTTGCCGCATTCCCGCTCGAAAAAGGAGCGTAACGCGCGTCCGCCGCCGATCTGTGTGCGGAGCACACCGTTTCTGGGATCGCTCCAGGTACTCAACTTCAGATCTAGGGTTTCGGCCAGAGGAGATAGCTCGTCGTAATGATCTCCGTATATAACTATCCCTTCTCCACGGCCGCGCTTTAGGGAACCCTCGGTTGCGTAGTAGACACACAACAGGGCCAGAGCTCTAATCTCTTCAGCGGTTTCCAGCCGGCGCGTGGGGAGCACCGTACTGGTGTTTCCCCAGGAGCCGTACTGATTGGAGACGCGCTGCTCGTACTCGAACCCTGGTATATCAACCTGTTCTGGTATTCGTCCTTCCCACCCGAGAGGGGCAGTACGAACGGCGAACTGCTCTTGCTCCACATGTTCGGTCTTGTAGAAGCGATACTCGTCGGAGTCTCCGAGACGTGCCCACTGACGATGATCCGGTGTGACCGCGAAGGATAGCGCCTTCCCCTCACAGTACATCAGAGGCCCATTATAGTCGTACACCTGATGAGCCGAAGGAAGTTGGAACTCCGCACTCCCTGTCTCAGGATTGAGGGTAAGCACTCTCTCTGTACGGTGCAGGTCCTGAAACTTCTTCCAACCCTCGTCCGTTAGGACCTCGGTCTCGTCGTCGAAGCAGAGCTGTCCGGCGGTCTTCGCGAGCTGGGAGGAGCCCGGCAGCTCCGTCGGGTCGTCTATATAAGCCGGGAACCCGAGGCCGGGGTCGAAGCCTTCCAGAAACCCGGCGAGCCCGGAGACGTTGGTCTGGGGCTTCGAGAGCGTCACCACACCGGGCGAGCGTAGATAGTAGGTGCCGGCGGGGGTGTGCCGGACGGGCGAGTGCACGGTCGGGAAACCGTCCACCGTCTCGCCGCCGAGCTCCGTAAATAGACCCTCCGGCGTCTTCTCCGCTCCCTGTGAACCCTGCACCGGCACCTCTTCTAGTAGACGACTGGCCGCCCGCGAAGGGGCATCTCGGGGAGAGCATAACAAAAGGGCCGGGGAATCCCCGGCCCTCTCGTACCGCGCTGCTTCCGGGAGAAGCGTGGGCTAGACCTGCGGCTCCTCCTCGGGAGGATTGATGCTGAAGCCGACACCCTCGTCGGTCTCGACCTTCTCGATGGAGGCTCCGTCCAGGGCCTCGCTAACCGGAGCGGCTATGTGCAGAAGATCCTGGCCGTCGTGCTGGATGACCTGGTCGTCGCCCTGCGGCTCCCCGGCGACGAGGCCTATCTGGGTCTGCCCGTTCTCGTCCTGCTCTACGGGGTCGAGCCGGAGCACGGTGCCCTCGGGGCGCTCGACGCTCGTGAATAGTTCGCGGGCATCTTCGGTTACGTTGATCACGTCTTTCTCCTTCTTAACCACTCTGCCGAATTCCGTTTTATGTTCCGGTGAGTCGGCGCTGTGGAGCTTTCACTTCCATTCCACCTTACCACAGGGGCCAACCGGCTAAACCCTCCCGGGGTCTACGAGGTCCTCGACGCGGGACCCGGCGGCCTCGTCCGCGGGCCGGGAAAGGTAGAAGTAGGCGTGGTAGCTGCCCTCGCTCTCCTTGCCCGCCGGGTCCACGCCCATTCTCGAAAGCTCCTCGCACACGTACTCCTGCTCGTCGGTGTCGGCGAAGCGGCGCTGCTCGAAGGTGCGCCCCCCGAGTGGCTCGGTGACGTAGCCATAACGGGCGAAGAGCTCCGCGAGCGGGCCAAAGTCCACCCAGCGGAGGGCGAGGACAGCGATCCAGGGCTTCCTGCCTTCCGGCAGGCTATCCAGCAGACGCTCGAACGTCTTGCCGCCTATATATCCGACGCCACCCGTGACGGTTATGAGGTCCACCCCGGAGACGAGTCGTTGCAGCTCTCCGGAGGGCTCGTGGTCCTCCAGGTTCTCCGCGACGCCCGCGTCGAGCATACCGGCGCTGACCCCGTAGGCCACGGCGTTCTCCGCCACGTCCAGGCCGATCACCCGCGGCGCGCCCGGCCTGCGCCGCGCCGCGTAGAACTCGCGGTCATCCGCGGCGAGCCCGGCGCTCGTCTTCCGGGCCGCCTCCTCCGAGCCGTACCGGGCGTACAGGTCGTCGAGACCGATGTCGTACTTGAGGAGCGCGCCGTTGATGCCGTAAGAGCAGCACACGTCCAGGACGGTGAGACCCTCGCCCGCGGGCCGCATCTCCTCGATAGCCCCGATAAGCGCCGAGAAGATCTCATACCCGTGACGCGGCGCCTCATACCCCAGACCGCCGAGCGTGTTGAAGTACTCGCGCGGGTCCTCCAAATCATATATATGCTCGAAACTGGCCTTGCCGGCCTTCTGATGGCCCTCGTGGTGCGCGCCGTCTCCGGTAGCCACCTCTACCTCCCGTCCGAAAATGCTGGTGAACTCGCGAAACTTACGAAAAAAGAGACGGGCCTCATGCCCGCCTCCGGTCCGATGCTTTTCTATGGCATGCGATTACTATATGCCAAAAGCACGCTTAGTGCAAGTCACTCAGATTTTTCCGCCACTCTCAGACGGCCTCGACGAGGGCGCGGCGCAGGAGGGTGGAGTGCCGACCGGTGCGGATGGTTCTCAGGGCTTTTATCTCGACCTGGCGGGTGCGCTCCTGAGAGATGCCCAGGGTTTCGGAGACCTCACGCAGGGTGTGGGTCCCGCCGCCGTCGAGGCCGTGGCGCAGGGTAAGGATGTGGGCCTCGCGCTCGGGGAGGGACTCCAGCGCGTTGCGCAGAGAGGGATGCCAGGGCTCCAGCTCGGCCTCCCGGTACTCCTCGCCGGAGAGACCGTCGGCTATCAGCTCGCCCCATTCCGAGGCCTCCTCGTCGCCGCCGAGCGGCGTGTTGAGGCTGCCGATGGGCTGGTGCAGCTCGCGCAGCCGGAGCACCTCGGAGGCACCCACCTCAAGCCTCTCGGCAACCTCCTCGACGGTGGCGTCGCGGCCAAGCTCGCCCGCGAGGGCGGATTCGGCGCGTCTGAGGCGGTGTACGGAGTCCACGACGTGGGCCGGGAGCCTAACGGAGCGGGCGTGGTCGGCGAGGGCGCGGGTCACGGCCTGGCGTATCCACCAGGTCGCGTAGGTCGAGAAGCGGTATCCCATTTCGGGGTCGAACTTCTCGACGGCCCGGATCAGGCCGGCGTTGCCTTCCTGGATCAGATCCTCGAAACCGACCCCTCGACCACGGTACTTCTTCGCAACCGACACGACGAGTCTCAGGTTGGACTCGATCAAACGCCGCCGCGCCCGCTTGTCGCCCTCGTGGACGCGCCGGGCCAGGTCGCGCTCCTCCCACGCCTCTAGCAAACGGCCGCCGCCGACATCTCCCAGATGCCCCAGATAGTTTGTAAGGCTCTCCTGTATCACGATCCTCCTCTTATGAAACTCGCCAAACCCTGCCCGCCCCGGTAGGTCACCAGGACACTACGCGGCGGGCGGTGTGCCTCCGGCTCTGGGTCCGCCGTGGACGACGAAACGCTCCAGCACCCGCCCGTCCAGGCTCGACGTGACCCGCCAGACCCTGCCACAGCCGCACTCGAACGAGAGCCTGCGGCGTTCCTGCTCCGCCGAGACCGCCGACTTGAATGACCGCAGACAGCACGCCGGCAGCTCCCGCACGTAGGACTCTTCCACGGGGCTTTCGACCGGCGATAGCGTGGTGTCCGGTCTTAGCGACCTCCCGCCTCTGCCTCCGTCGCCTCTCACACCTCTTGCGTCTCTCACGTCTCTCACGCAGCCCCCTCGCTCTCCCCGGCGGCGCGGTATGTACGGTAGGTAAACGCGTCGAACTCGGGCTCCACGGGCAGCGGGCGCTGCCACCCGGCGCCGCACGCGCCACACTCGAAGTGCCCGGAGAAGTCTCCATCCGCCGCCACGTTCCGGGCAGCCTCTGTACGGCAACAGAGGGGGAGATCCTCCTCGTGGCGTGTCTCCCCGGAGGAGCCATCATCCAGGGAGGCCCCGAGCGTGGAGATCCAGAGCACGGGCTCCCTGTAACCTCTGTAGCTCACGCGGCCCTCCCGGAGAGGCGCCCGATCCACTCGCTGGCCTCCTCGCGGGAGAGCTCGGTGAGGGGCTTGCCGACCATCTCCTCGAACTTGGCCACGCCGTCCTCGACCACGTCGGAGATCAAGACCTCCAGGTAGTTGAGCTGCTTGCGCGTCGCCGGCAGCCCGGCCCGGCCTTCGTCTGCGTGGGCAGCCGCTGGAGCCTGCTCCTCTTCCGGTTGATCCGGGGTCGCTACCGCGCTAGCCACTGCGGCTTGTGGACCGTACGACTCGCCGGAGGAGTCAGAGGAGCCGTTAGAGTCGCCGTCGAGCTCCTCGAGGGCGGTGACGCCGACGTTGATCGCATCCCTCAAAGCCCGGGCCTTTGCGCGGGTCTCGGCCATGCGTATGAGATGCGGCGCGATGTTACGCGAGACGTTCTCCGGGCTCGCGTCTCCGATGCCGGAGAACTTGCCGTCCTCCGTGCGCACAGCGGCCCTCACTATCGCCACCCCGCCGTTACCGGCGTTTGGCGTCTGTAGCAGCTCCGTCTCTATGCCCCGCAGGCCCCGCTCGTGGGCCTCATCCAGAAGCCCGGCGTACAGCACAAACCGCTTGCCCTGCCGCTGTATAAAGAACTCTTCGCGCATCTCTATACCTCCTCGTACCTCTCTACACCGTTGTCGGTGTCTTCACTGCATCTAGTGAGGCTGTGGTGAAAATAAAGGTTCATGTGCCCTAGGGTGCGATCCGCTCGTAGGTGTACTGGCGCCCGCCGGGAGCCGCCGTCTGCATGCGGCGGTGTATGAGGCCGAGCTTTGCGAGCTTGGTGCCGCGGTTGTTGCAGGCGGTGTGGTTGAGGCCGAGCTTCTTGGCTAGGTCGGCGTTCGTGATCGAGCCGGCCTCCTGTATCGTCTGCAGGGTCTCCAGCAGGTGCTCTGGGACCTCGCCCACTATGCCCGGCGCCTCCAGGGTGTCGGGCGAGTCTACCCGGATCACGGCCAGACCCCGCTGCCGCAGAGAAGCCTCGATGTTCTCCAGGAGATCGCGCACCCCCTCGACGAGGACCAGGTGCCGCTCGCCGTACTCTCCGCCGGACATCCTGGAGGCCAGGATACCGAGCGCCTCGTCGGCGAAGGAGTAGTCCATTAGGTCCACACCCCGGGTGTCCACGTACAGCGCGCCGCCCTTGGGCATCGCCTCCAGAAGCTCCGCGAGCGCCTCCCGAACCCGGCGTCCGGCCTGACGGGTGACCATCAGCTTGCCGCCAGCCTCTTCGGCGGCGACCTCGTACACCCTGCGGGAGCGTCCCTCGGAGGTCGAATCCATCTTCACTGTGCTCAGTGAAACCATGTTGGTAGTGTAGCCGGACCCGGGGAGGTTATCAAGGGTGTTTTTCCGGGTAGTGCCGGGATTTTCACGCCAGGCCCCGGGGGAGGGAGACGCGGACGAAGGTGCCGGGGAAGGCGGGGACGTTGCGGGAGTTCGTGCGGTCCTTGTAGGCGGTTACGCGGCCCGAACCGCTTCTTAGAGAGAGCGAGCCGCCGGCGCGGGCCGCTATCTGGGAGACCAGGGTGAGGCCGCCGCCGCGCCCGACCTCGCCGGAGGAGGAGACGCCCATCTCCAGGGCGTGGCGCAGGGCGTCGTTGTCGGAGGCGGTGAAGTCGGCGTTGGCCGGGTTGCGGGCCAGGGTCTCGCGGATGCCGGGGCCGCCGTCGGCGATCGCGACTATGACCTCCTCCCCGTCCCGACGGTCGCCGCGGGAGCCACCCGAGACCACGTGATTGTAGGCCTGCACGGCGGCGTAGGCCCCGAAGGCCGGCGCGCCGGACTCCTTGCCCGCGACACCGTGCTCGGCGGCGTTGGCGCAGATCTCGGACAGGGTGGAGCAGATGTCTACCCGCTCGCGCATCTTGTAGCCCATTGTTTCCAGGATCTCGGCGATACGCTGCACGATGCCGGGTATCTCGCCCTCTGTCTGGAAGTTGACCAGCTCCTGCAGAGTGCCGGGGTTGTGACGCCGACGTTCTTCTAGCGAGGAGAGGTCTGTGTCGGTCGAGATACGGTCGCCGAAGAGCCGGAAAAAGTCCATCCGCTCCAGATAGGCCGCAACGTCGCGCCCGCTGCCACTATCCAGCGAGAGCTCGACGTTCTCGCTGCGCGGGATCAGGTACTCCAGGAGCGTCGCCAGCCCGCAGATGCCCGCCGGCTCCACGAAGTCCACGCCGTCCAGGTCCAGCACCACCGGCTCCCCCTCCAGGCCGGATGCCGTGGTAAAGGCGGGGTCCAGGCTTCCGAGTGAGAGCACGCCGCTCATCGCGCCGCGGCTGTGTACGTCTATCTCCAGCCTGGTGACCACGTCCCGGCCCTCTCTATACTCTCTATACCTTGACCGCCGACACCCGGAGCCGCCGGTAGTCCGCGAACAGACCGTCCTCGCCCGAAAGGCCGGGCCGCGCCTTCTCGACGACCCGCTCTGTGATCTCCCCACGCTCCTCCTCTGAGAGGCCCTCGAAGAAGCTGCCGGCGAACACCCGGAGCCAGCCCTCGATGCCCTCTTCCCCGAGCGGCGTCGGCCGGTCGAAGAGGACGGCGTACCGGACCTCGAAACCGGCCTCCTCCAGCAGCCCGGCATACTCCGCGAGACTCGGGAAGTACCAGGGGTTTCTATCAGCGGAGGAGATCACACGCTCCGCGAGAGCCTCCTCGATGGCCCGCTCGATGGTTCGCACGTTGCCCCGCCCACCGAGCTCGGCCACGAAGCGCCCGCCGGGACGCAGCACGCGGCGGACCGCCCGTATCGCCTTCGAGGCCTCTTTTATCCAGTGCAGAGTGGCGTTCGAGAACACGGCGTCGAAGCTCTCCGGCCGGAGGCCGAGGCTGCGGGCGTCGCCGGCCTCGAAGCGCAGCGCGGGGTACTTCTCCGCCGAACGAGATACCATCTCCGGCGAGAGGTCCACGCCCAGCACCTCCGCGCCCCGGGAGGAGAGCTCCGCCGAGAGATCTCCGGTGCCGCAGCCGAGATCCAGCACCCGCTCTCCGAGCCGCGGATCGAGGAGGTCGACCACGTCCTCACCGAGCCGGGACACGTATCCGGCGCTCCGGTCGTACTCGGAGGCGGCCCAGTCTCCAGCCCCCACCATCGTCAATCACCGCTCCGAAACTCGTAGAAGAGCTCGGTGTAACGCCGGTCGTCGTAGCGGCTGAGCATTGCACCCTGCCCCGTTCTCCTGAAGCCGCACTTCTCGAAGACGCGCTGCATCCGGTGGTTGTGCTCCAGCGTGGAGCCTCGCACGGCGTCGAGCCCGAGCGTCCCGGTGGCGTACTCGACCAGGAGCCGCACCGTCTCACTCGCCAGCCCCCGGCCGCGCAGACCCTCGGGCCCGATCTTGATCCCCAGCTCGCAGCTACCCCGCCTGAAGTCGTACAGGGTCGCCATCCCGATGGCCCGCTCTCCGCTCTCGATGATAAAGGTCTTGATAGAGGAGTCCCGCCAGCGGGCGAGGTAGTCCCGGCGCGCCGCGTCCAGCGAGAGCGAGATCGGGGGCCGCCCGTTCCAGGCCGCGAGCTCCGGGTCGCGGTCCCAGTAGTACGCCGCCTCCACGTCCGTTTCCCGGGGCGGGCGCAGCAAGACACCCTCCCCAGGCAGAAACTCTGTCTCTTCGGCGTGTATGAACTCTCCTCTCTAACCCGCCCCCGACGGAACCGTATACCACAGCCCCACGGTCGCGCTCCACGAATCCAAGCTGAACCGGGGTTAAATACTACACCCGACCGCCGGCACCTAAAACCGCCCCCGGACGGGATACCCAGAACGCCGGACAGACCGGGCCGAAAGAAAAGAACGTAAAAAGGGCCGGTTTCGAAAGGGATGGCCCCTTTATCCGGCCCTTAGCGGCTCCGTGATAGAGTCCGCCGGAAAGATACAACTATTATAAACGCTCCCCGGTACCGGCGCAAGTCCCACCGGAAATCCAGGTAAGATCCGTGGATGTTCATCAAGTGGCTTTTACTCGCGCTCCGGGGCATGTATAATCTCGCGGCGAGCGGGCCATTAGCTCAATTGGCAGAGCAACAGACTCTTAATCTGTGGGTTCCAGGTTCGAGTCCTGGATGGCTCACCTCTCTGGAGAGTCCCGGTCAGAAACCGGGGCTCTCCGCTATCCTGCGTCCTGTAATGGGCTGTAGCGGCTACCGCCCGCTAGCAGCCGTCGCCGCCTATGCCGTTGCCGCGATCCGCGAGCATGGACCGTCGCTCGGACGAGAGCCCCCAGATACCGATAGACTCCTCCCGCGCCAGTCTCTGGGCCTCGCGGAAGTCCTCCTCGTACCTTACGTTCGGCGGGAAGGTGGCCACCTGGGCCAGACCCCGGCGCACTAGCCTCTCGTTCAGCATATCGCCGTCCGGTAGGCGCACGTAGGCGAGAAGCCTCCCGTACCGGTCGGTCCTCTCCTCGCCGAGATCCAGGGAGACACGCACCCCGGCGTGGCGCATGGTGTAGTCCTCTGCCTCTCGCGCGAGAGGTTCAGCGCCGCATTCGCCCGAGACCTCCGGCGTGTCCATCCTGATAAGCCGCACGTCCTCTATACCTTCTATGGTAGGTGAGATCTCCACGGTATCCCCGTCTACCACCCGGGTGATCTCGACCTCCCTGCTGTCCGGGCGACCGGCGGACTCCGGGTCGGGGCCGCAGGAGACGCCGCCCAGGGCCAAGACCGCCGTGAGCAGGCAGACACGGAACAGCGGCATACCACCGGGTTTGCCGCCGGAGGGCACCGCTTTTCCCCGCTTGAACGGCGCGAAGAGCCCGGCAACGAGAAAATCCTCCACAGACTCCAATCCCGCCCTCGATCTAACCGGAATAAAGTGCCCGCAAAGAGTAAGAGCCGCCTGGTTGCAGACGGCCCTTACTCGCGTTAGACGCTAATGAAAATCGGAGCAGGAGCAAAAAAGAGGTAGAAGGGTGCAGGCTCCCCTCTACCTCTCGGCTATCCCGGCAGGCCCTGTGGCCCGCCGGGAACGCAATTTATCCTCGACCCTACGCGCGGCGCCGGACGACGGCGAAGGTCAGGATGCCGGCGCCGAGCAGCAGAGCCGCGGCGGGCAGAAGGATCGCCGGGCCACCGCTCTCGGGCAGGTCGCCCTCGGCACCCATGCCGGCGGTGGTCTCCATCATGGTGCCGCCCTGCATCATGGTGTCTTCCATCATGGTGCTACCCATCATGGACTGCTCCATCATGGAGCCCTCCATCATGGTCGAGTCCTGCGCCATCGCGGTGGGCGCCATTATAAGCAGGGCCAGCATGCTGACCGTTGCCAGATAGATAAGCCTCTTCATAAAGAGCCTCCTCCTTGTCTACGCTAAGTTTCACTGCTCCTGCACCACTCCTCTCCACGGAGGAGCCAACGCACAGTGTACAAAATCTAGACGCAAAAGTCTCTATTTACTTAATTTTTTTTAACAAAGTTGGCCGTGTGGCTGGCGCACCGGCCGGAACCACGGCGGGGGCAGTAGGATTCGAACCTACGGATGTTTTACCATCTCCGGTTTTCAAGACCGGCGCATTCGTCCACTCTGCCATACCCCCTCGAAGGGCCACACCCCTATATTTCTCCATCAGGGGCGGCTCGTTGTCAAGTTCGGGACCGGGCGGAACCCGCCGGGGACTTCTACGAGGAGCCGCGCCGGGAGTGCCCGCGCAGGGCGGCGATATCCGTCATCTGCGCCTCTACCCAGTCGTCCACGGTGTTGCGCTCGACGGAGGCCCGCAGGGATTGGGCGCGGCTGCGGCGTTCGACCGGGTCCATGATGAGCGCGCGGTGGAGGGCGTCGGCCTGCTCGTCGAGGTCGAAAGGGTTGACGGTCAGGGCGTGCTCGCCGAGCTCTTCGTGGGCCCCGGCGGTCTCGGAGAGAACGAGCACCCCGTCGCGGCGGTTGACCACGGCGGCCTCCTTGGCGACGAGGTTCATGCCGTCCCGGACGGCGTTCACGAGCAGGGCGTCGTAGTTCTTGTAGGCGGCGACCGAGCGGAGGAAGTTGTCTTCCAGGGAGAGGATCACCGGCTCCCACGAGGGGGTGCGGTGTGCGCCGTTGATCTCCTCGACCGCCTGCCGCACGGCGTCGGAGTAGCGGGCGTACTCGGTGATGGAGCCGCGAGAGGGCTGTAGCTGGGCCAGGAAGGTTACGCGCTCTCTCATGTGCGGGTACCGCTCCAGCATGCGGCCGTAGGCAAGAAAGCCCCGCAGGACGTTCTTGGAAAGGTCGAGCCGGTCTACGCGCAAGAGGAGGCTGCCCGGCAGATTTTGCACGTACTCCTCCTCAGCGAGCACGGCCTCGCTCTCGGCCAGCCCGGAGAACTCCGCGGGGTCTATGGAGATCGGGTACGCCCGCACCCGGGTCTCGCGTCCCCGGTACTGTATTCCGCGCCCTTCGAGATCCACCTCCGCGCCGAGAACCTCGGAGACGGTGTCCAGAAAGCAGCGGGCGTAGCCCTCGGTGTGGAAGGCGAGAACGTCGCACTGCAGGAGGCTCTCCAGGATGCCCTCGCGCATCCCCTGCGGCAGGATGCGCCAGTAGCCGGGGTCGGGCCAGGGTATGTGCACGAACAGGGAGACGAACGCGCCCTCGGCGGCCGTGCCACGCAGGCCCTCACGCAAGGAGCCGGGTACCATGTAGAGCTGGTAGTCGTGGAGCAGAACCACGGGCTCCTCGCCACTCTCAGCAGCCCGCACGGCGGCATCGGCGGCGGCGCGGGCGAAGTTCCGGTTGACCTCCTCGTAGCCCTCCCACGCCCGGCGCGTGTCGTCGCCGAGCCGCGGGGAGTACGGCAGATCGTAGATGCCGTGCTGCACGAACCACAGTAGGGGGTTCGCGACGTGGTTGTACATTAGCTCGTATGCCTCGGGGTCGTGCTCGACGAGGTCGACCGTCAGATCCCCGATCTCCACCGGTTCCTCTTCGCGGGCCACAACGACGTCCTCGCCGCTGGTGGCCGAGGCGATCCAGACCGCATCCCGGTTGCGGGCCATGGCGTTCAGCGCGGTCACGAGACCGCCCGCGCCCCGGGAGTACGTGCGCCCGCCTCCCTCCTCGCGCGAGAAGGTCACTGGCCCCCGGTTGGAGACGATGATGAAGCGGTCCTGCGGCCCCCGCGCCGGGTCGCCGCGTGCGGTCCCTGTCTCGGGCATGACGTCTCCTCCCCCCGTGGCGCGGCAGCGGTGGTCATACGGTGGACGTCCCGCCGCGGGCCGCCGGTTACACGCGTTACCTGAATTACGTACTCTACGTACGTTACACGCCGAGCAGTTTAGCGAAAAGTTGCAGCTCGTCGCGCACGAGGCGAGGCGTGAGGTAGTTCCCCCGCACGTGCTCCTTGCCCGTAAGGCCCATCTCTCGGGCGAAATCGTCGTCGGCGAGTATCTTGGTGCAGGCGGCGGCCGCCTCGGGCGCGCCGTCAACGAGTATGCCGCCACCCTGCGTAACCTGCATCGGGATGCCGCCCACCCGCCCGGCGACCAGCGGCCGGGCCTTCCACAGCGCCTCGGTAACCACGAGCCCGAACCCCTCGCGGATGGACTTCTGGATCACGACGTCCGCCATGGACTGGAAGGCGTTGACCTCTATGGCGCCGACGCCCGTGAGATTGGTAAAGAGGTGGATGTCGGGGTCGTCTCCGGCGTACTCGACGGTCCGGTACCAGTAGTCCCAGCCCTCGGGGTCGTCGTTTGCCATGCTGCCGATGAGCACCAGCTGCACGCCGGGCACGCTCTGCTTTGTCTGGCGGTACAGGTCTATGACGCCGAGGGGGTCCTTCCAGGGGTCGAAGCGGGAGACCTGCAGGAGCATCGGCCTCGAGACGTCCACCCCGAACTGCCCCACGACGTACTCCGCGTCGACGCCCGAGAGCGCCATGTTCTTCGGGGCAAGCGGGTCTATGGCCGGGGGTATGATCGCCAGGGCGTCCTCGTCCACGCCCGGCGGGGTGTAGTCACGCATGGTGTAGACCTGGGCGTCGTGGTCGTTTATGTGCGGTGCGAGATAGTCGAAGAGCGGCTCGTTTGGCGTGGAAGTATCTATGTGACAGCGCCAGATCCACTTCGAGCGGCTTGCCAGCGCGCTCTCCGGTTCGAGCTTGCGCGCGAAGTGCCTTAAAAGGGCCGGCTGCGGGTCGTGGACGAAGACTATGTCCCACTCCTCGCCGGCCCCTTCGGAGTCGAGCATCGCCTGGGCGGACTGGCGATTGTACTCCTCGTAGATCGCCCGTGCCTGGGGGGTCAGGTCGTACTCCGCCCCCTGCAGGGCGTTATGGAAGTTCTTGGTAACGTTGAAGAACGGCTCTTCGCCGAGCATCACGTCCCATTCGGTGCGCAGACCCGCGTCGCGCATCAACGGAACCACCGTGTACAAAAGCTCCGCCACCCCGCCGCCGAAGCTGGTGGCGTTGATGTTCAGGACCCGCGCGCCTTCGAGACGGGCCGCGAGGGATTTGATCTCCTCGTACAGATCCCCCCGGATTATGCTCCGGTAATCGTTTAGATACTTGGCCCCAAGATTCACGCGATGCAGCACGGCGCCCCCATAAAGTTCTCTACTACCGTGTATACGAGACACCACATACTAGCGGATGCGCGTTGCGACGGTGTACCCGGGCGGATATGGAGATTTCAGCAGAGTGTTAGCCCGACTGGGGGAGCCGGGGAAATCCCTAAAACCTTGTTACGAGCCTCCGGGACCGGCGGCGTAGCGGGTGATCCTTACCGTGGTCCCCTTCTCGGAGGAATCCAGAACCATCTCGTCCACGAGGCTGCGGATCACGGCGATCCCGAAGCCTCCGCTCTCGTCGCCGCTCTCACCGATATCGCCACCGGTCCCCGTGGCGTCGAAGCCGCCGCCGGTGTCCGCGACCGTGACCTCCACCACCCCGGCCAGAGCCCGGTACTCCACCAGCATGCTCTCGACCCGGGCGTGCCGGATCACGTTGGTTACCGCCTCCGTTACGGCGAGCTTCAGGTCATAGACGTCCCTGGAGTCAAATCCCGCGGTCTCGCCGACGCTGGAGACGACCAGGCGTGGCAACAGGACGTACTCCGGGCTGCTCGGCACCCTCAGCGAGACGGGCTCCTGGGACCCGACCTCCGTCCCGCTCTCCTGCTGTACCGGCCCGTATCTCAACTAGTCCTCATACCCTATAGTGAAACCTCCGGCGGATAAGCGCAACCTCCTCATGGTACGCCCGTCTACGTCCGCACGCCCTCTCTTACCCCGGGAGAGCGGATTGCAATCCTACTAGGCACGAGGCGAGTGTATAAATACTACTAAAGTACCATACGGTAGACCGGATTTGCCGTGGACCGACAGACTACGGCAGACTAACTAGCGTCCGTCGGGCTTGTCGGAGCCGTTAGAGCCGTCGGAAGCCTCGGAGGAGCCGGCATCATCCGGACCGGCCTCCGGCAGGCTCGACTCTCCCGTGGACTCCGGGACGGCCTCTCCCACCTCGGTATCGTCGGACTTCTTACCGCCCGAAACCTTCTCGTACAGCTTCTCGGCCTCCGCCTCCTCCTGGCGCTTCTGTTCGCGGCTGCGGGCCTCGCTGCCCCCGTTGGCGCCGTTGGTGCTCTGGCTCTCGATAAACGGGCTGAGGAGGTCTATCGGCACGGGGAGTATGATGGTGGAGTTCTGCTGGTTGGCGACCTCGTTGAGGGTCTGGAAGAGCCGGATCTGTAGCGCCTGCGGGCTTTCGAGGCGGTCGGCGGCCTGTGAGAGGCGCTTGGAGGCCTCGAACTCGCCCTCGGCGGAGATGATCTTGGCCCGCCGCTCGCGCTCGCTCTCGGCCTGCCGGGCCATCGCCCGCTGCATCTGCTGCGGGATCTCGACGTCCTTTACCTCGACGACGCTGGCCTTCACGCCCCAGGGATCGGTCTGCTCGTCGATGATCGCCTGCAGCTCCTGATTTATCTGCTCGCGGTTGGTGAGTAGGTCGTCGAGGTCCTTCTGACCGAGGACGCTGCGCAGCGTGGTCTGGCTGATCTGGCTCGTCGCCAGCACGTGGTTCTCCACCTCGACCACGCTCTTGTTCGGGTCCAAAACCCGGAAGTAGAGCACCGCGTTCACCCGGGCCGGGACGTTGTCGCGAGTAATAACGTCCTGGGGCGGTACGTCCATCGTCACCGTCCTGAGGTCTATCTTGACCATCCGGTCTATGACCGGCAGAAGTAGGAATAGCCCCGGTCCCTTCGGGCCGCCCTGTATGCGTCCCAGCCGGAAGATGACGCCGCGCTCGTACTCGTTCACCACCTTGATCGCGCTGAACACGATGCTGAGCGCGATCACGATCAACAGGGCAACGATGATTACCGTGATCCCGATACCAGCCGCCTGGAGTAACCCTAGACTCACATGACTCATATGCACGCCTCCTCTGATCCCGGCCCCGTAAATTTGACTAAACACCCGACTAGACTCTGCAAATTCATTTGTTATTGATACTAACATCTCGAATATACGCGTGACTGTGCGCTTATCCTCACTTCCGGCGCGTCTCTAGCCACCGGGCTCTAGCGCCCGGAGCGTTAGAAAAGCGCGCCAGAACCCCCGCTTGGCCTCCTCATCCTCCAGCGCCGGGGCGAGCGCGGGCAGCGAAAGGCCCCGGACGCCCTTGCTCCACACGAACCACTCCCCCTCCCGCTGCTCGGAGAACCGGGCGTGCGCCAGAGGGTACTCAAGGTCGTCGAGCGCCCGGGCGGCGCGGGGACCGATGGCGGCTATGACTGACGGCCCGCCGGAGAGGATCTCCTCCCCAAGCCTCTCGTCCGCCGGGACCACGCGGGCCCGCGAGTGGCCCACGGACTCCAGGCTACGGTGCAGCGCGTCGAGCACGGCCGGGATCTCGGGCGGCTCCAGGACCACCAGCACGCCGGTACCAGGCTCCCCCGCCGGGACACCCTCTCCGCCGCCTGATTCTCGCGGGTCCAGCTCGCGGGAGACCTTGGCGCGGTGATCCTCCAGCGCCCTGCGGGCCTCCTCCGAACCGGGCACTAGGAGTCCTCGGCCCGCCCGCGGGAAAGGTACAGCCGCCGGACGTGCAGCACGCGTTGCAGGGTCGTCACCGCCCCCCCGGCGGCGACCACGGCGGCCCCGGCCAGCGGGACACCGAGCAGCGCGAGGACGCCCAGGATCACGACCCTCCCCGCCCGTCCCAGCAGACCGACCCTGCACTCGTAACCCAGGCTCTCGGCCCGGGAGCGGGTGTAGGAGGTCGTCATGGAAAAGGCCATCGCCGCCCCGGCGACGAGCGCCGCGGAGGGTCTGCCGGAGGCCGCGAACGCGAAGATGAGACCGGCCAGTATCGCCGACTCCGAGAGCCTGTCCAGCGTGGAGTCGAGGAACGCGCCGAAGTCGCTCGCGCGGCCGAGCGCCCGGGCCACGGCGCCGTCCAACGCGTCGAATACACCGCCGAGGAGCATCATCACGCCGGCGACCTTGAATCCACCCACTGCGAAGAGGGCGGCGGCGAATAGCGAGAGCGCGAACCCGAGCGCCGTGATCGCGTTCGGACCGGCGCCCAGGGCCGCCAGGGCCCTTACCAGAGGCCGCAGCAGGACCCGTAACGGCTCCAGGGAGAGCCACCCGAGACGCCTTCCGTACCGCTCTGCCACCGGCGCTAGTCCTCTTTGCCGTCGGAGCCGGAGGCCACGGCGGCGCTCTCGGTCCGCGGAGACTCGGAGCTATCGGCGGGGCTCACCAGCGCCTTGCCCCAGTTCTCGAAGATCAGGGTACCCCGCAGGTAGCGGATCGTGGCGGAGATAATGGCGACCACCGGCAGGGCGAAGATCGCGCCGACGATGCCGTAGAGCGCCGAGCCCGCGAGCACCGCGAACAGTACCCATAGCGGGTGGACCCCGACCGAGCCGCCCATGACCTTCGGCACCAGGATGTTGCCCTCTATCTGCTGCGCCACCAAGAAGAGCAGGGCGACGATCAGGGCCTGCGTGGGACTGGAGATCAGGGCTATTACCACAGCCGGTATCGCGCCCAGGAACGCCCCGAGCACCGGGATAAGCTCCATGACCCCGACCCAGAGCCCGATCAGGAGCGCGTAGCTGGTCCCGGTGAAGAAGGCTATCGCCCAGCCGACCACCCCCATGATGCCGCACAGCAGGAGTTGTCCCCTGACGAGCTTCACCACCGCGGTCTCCACAGACTCCAGAAGCTCGACGACCTGGGTCCGCACGGTGTCCGGGATCATGCCGAGCGCCGCGCCCGTGATCCGCTCCTTGTCTATGAGCAGGTAGATGGAGACGATCACCAGTAAGAACAGGTTGAAGATAGCCCCGAACACCCCGAAAACCCCGCCGACGAACCCGAGCGCCGTATTGACGAAAGCCTGGGCCGAGGGAGCATTCTGCCGGAGGATTCTGGTCAAAGCGTCGCCGTCCGTCGCCGCCACCCTCTCCCCGATGTACGGGATCTGCCGCGCCCGGTCGAGCAGCTCGGTGGCGGCGTTGATGATTATCTCCGGGTTCGACGCGAGGAACCTGGCCTGCTGGATGGCGGGCACGATCAGGAGCAGGAGCGCCGTCGTAACTACCGTACCCAGCACCAGAAATAGCCCGATAACAGAGATCACCCGCGGTATCCGCAGACCTTCCAGCCTGCGTACCACCGGGTTCAGGATGTACGCCAGTATCACGGCCAGGAAGAAAGTCAGTAGCACGCCCCCGACCTGGCGCACGAAAAAGATGAGCAGCAGTATCCCGACGGCGAGGGCTATGTACTGCACGTAGTTCGATACTATTAGCTTCTTGGTGCCGTTGTCGTTTTCGGCGTCTCTGGAGTTTCTAGAGGGCATCCCATCTCCGGCGTCGGCGGATCGCTGCGCTGGCTGCGCTAATCACCGCACCAATATACCAGAGTAACCTCCAACCTCGGCCGTTACGCCACGATACCGCCCCGGAGCCGTTTTACACCCTACCGACGGGCCGATATAATCCTGCTTCGCCCCGCGGGGCCTCCGGCTGGCACCTGATCCGCTACCGGCGAGCCCGTCCCGGATGGAGAGGAAGCGGCATCCTACTCGTACAGCTACTCCAGACGCTCCCGGCGCTCGCGGTGGCGATAGTGCTCGGCTTCGTGGTCGGCATCACCCTGCACGAGGCAGCCCACGCTTACTCGGCGTATCTGCTCGGCGACGATATGGCGTACCGTCAGGGCCGGGTGACGCTGAACCCTCTGAAGCACCTGGACCCGTTCGGGAGCATCATGCTCCTGCTCGCGGGCTTCGGCTGGGGCAGACCGACGCCGGTGGCCCCGGCGCGGCTGAAGGGCGGGATACTCGGGCCGGTCTCGGTGGCGCTCGCGGGTCCGGCGTCGAACCTGCTAATTCTGCTGGTCTGCGCCGCGCTGATCAGGCTCCCCACCTTCCAGCAGCAGGGGAGCGCTCTCTTCTGGGGCGTGGTCGGGGTGGCGTTCGTGAACGCGCTGCTTCTGGTGCTGAACCTCATACCGATCCCGCCACTGGACGGGGCGAAGGTGATCTTCCCCTTCCTCCCCCGCGCCCTGAACGGCTTCGTCAAGTTCATGAACCAGTACGGTCCCTACATCCTGCTCGGCCTCGTCGCCCTGACGTTTTTCACGGACACGCTCTCGCCCCTGGGCTTTATCCTGAGCCTCGCGGGCCCGCTGCTACAGGCCCTCGGGATACCCTCGATCTTCGGCTGACGAGCGGGTAGAGAAACGGGAGGAAAACGATGGCAACGCCCGACCCGTGGGGAGGGGGGAGATCCACGCGTCGAGCGTTGCCTTGAGATTATTCTATCCCCGCCGGGCCCCGCATAAACCTGCTTCCCGCTAAGATTCGGTAACGCTTCGCTAACTTTTGTTAAGAACTTATCAAGAGCCCTGTCGAGAGGAGCCCGGAGGGAGAAGCTTCCGGCCGTCCCAGGAGCCCTAGGAGCCCTGACGGCTCTCGTGATACACGCCGGGACGTCCGGCGTCCTCCGCGTCTTTGCCGGGCAGCGGCAGGCTCACGGAGAAGGTGCTGCCCTCGTCGGGCCGGCTCTCGACGCCGAGCTCGCCGCCGAGGTGGTCCGTGATCTCGTTCGCCAGCGCGAGGCCGAGGCCGGTGCCGTCGGCGCGGGATGAGCCCTGCGCGCGGTAGAAACGGTCGAAGATGTACGGGAGGTCCTCCTCGGGTATGCCGCAGCCCCGGTCGCGGACGGTGACGACGGCGTGTCCATCTCCGGGGTGTAGGCCGAGCTCCACGGGCTCGTCTCCGGGGGAGTACTTGAGCGCGTTGTCCACCAGGATGGCGAGCATCCGGTGTAGCTGGTTCGGGTCGGTCTCGACCGGCGGCGTGCGTTCGGCGTCTATGCGAATCTCACGTCCCGTGTAGCCGAAGTCCCTTTTGAGCTCGTGCAGGAGGTCTTCCAGGTACACCTCTTCCCGCTGGAAGGCGATGGCCCCGGCGTCCAGACGGGAGAGGTCGAGCAGGGTGCGGGCGAGGCTGTTGAGGCGCTCGGTCTGGGCGCGCATGTCGTTCAGGAAGGCGGATCTCACCTCCTCGTCCTCCTCGTCTTCGAGCATCTCCAGGTAGCCGGAGAGCGCGAAGAGCGGGGTCTTTAGCTCGTGCGAGGCGTTTGCGATGAACTCGGCCTTGGCGCGCTGGATGCGGCGCTCCTGGGTAACGTCCCGGATGATGGCGAGGGCACCATCCTCGAGGGGGGCGGCCCGGATCTCCAGTATCTGGTTCGGGGAGTCCTGATAGCCCTCGGAGCGGGCCTCGGAGTTGGTCTCGATTTCGGGCTCTGTTATGGGGCCCTCGGTCCAGGTGCGGGCCAGCGTCTCGTGCAGGCGGTTGTGGAAGGTGAGGTCGGAGAGACCCAGGATTTCCCGCGCCTTGGGGTTGAGGAAGATGGCGTTGAGTTCCGAGTCCACCCCGATCACGGCGTCGGTCATGCCGTCGAGGATGGCCTGACCGCGCTCTTTCTCCTGTTCGACCTGCCGGAACGCGCCCTTCAGCGAGACGGCCATGGAGTTGAAGGTGTCGCCCAGAGCCCCGACCTCGTCCTGGATCGGGCTCTCTATATGCTCGTCGAAGTTCCCGGCGGCGAGCCGGTCGGCGGCCAGCCCGAGACGGCTGACGCGGCGCGAGATCAGGTCCGCCACCACGTATCCGGAGACGCCCGCGATCAGGAGCGCCATCCCCCCGGCGAGGAACAGGATGCGCTCTATCTTGTTCATGGCGGCGTCCACGTTGCCGATGTCGCTCTCGGGGAAAAGCTTGACGAAGACTATGGCGGTACGCTGCCCGGCGGCCCCCTGCGAGGAGGCGTTTATCGGGGCGGCGTAGGTGGAGAGCATCTGGCCGTCGCGGGGCCCGGAGGTCAGCGTCTCGCGGTTTATGTCCGGCTCCCTGGTATTGACGGCGGTGTTCACCGCGCTGGCGCTCCAAGCCTCGAGGTCGCCTTTTAGCTGCTCGCCGTCGGAGGCCCGCACGAGGCCCCACTGTAGCCCGCGGCCGGTGGCGAAGTCCTCGACCTCCTCGACGGAGACGTCCCCGCTGTTCCCCCGAATCAGATTCTCGTACTGCTCGCCGACCTGCTCGAAGCTCTGCTCGCTGGCCTGATTCAGGTTGTTGTACAGCATCGGGCGCACGATGTCGTAGGTCAGCCCCCCGGCGAAGGAGGTTACCAGCAGGAACAGGGCCGTGAGCCACACGCGAATCCCGATCCGGGGCCGGAGATCCCTCCTCTTACGCCCAACCGCGCGGCGTCCGGGCAGGAATCCTCTTAGCTTCCCTAGCCTCCCGGATTTCTTGAGCCTGCTACCGGAAGACATACCCCACGCCCCGGGCGGTGTGGATAAACTCCGGGTTCCGGGGGTCGCGTTCGATCTTCTCCCGGAGGTGGCGGATGTGGACGTCCACGGTCCGCTCGTCGCGGTACTCGTCGCCCCACACCCGGGCGAGGAGCGTGCCCCGGGCAAACACCCTTCCGGGGTTGGTCGCAAGGGTGATGAGAAGCTCGAACTCGGTGTAGGTCAGGTCCACCTCCCTATCGTCGAGCAACACCCGGCGGGTCGGGAGGTTGATCTTCATCCCGTCGTAGCTCAGGTCGTCCTGGCGCTGCCCGGCGGGCACCGAGACCCGGCGCATGATCGCCCGCACCCTCGCGACCAGCTCGCGCACGGCGAACGGCTTTGTAACGTAGTCGTCCGCGCCGAGCTCTAGTCCGACCACCCGGTCGATCTCGTCGTCCTTCGCGGTAAGCATGATAATCGGGACGTCGGAGGTGGTGCGTATCCTCCGGCACACCTCGGTACCGTCCATCTTCGGCAGCATGATGTCCAGGATGATCATGTGCGGCTCGAACGTGGTAAAGGCCTCTAGCGCCTCCTCGCCGTCGCCCACGGCCCGTACCTCGAAGCCCTCGCGCTCCAGCGCGTGCACCAGCATCTTCTGTATGGAGGGCTCGTCGTCTACCAGCAGCACCTTGCGGGCCGCCCCCTGCGTACCCTGCACCATCGCCTCTAGCCTCTTCTCTACTCGGGCGGGACGCCCCCGCGCTCCGGTCCTTTACCGCCGCGTGAGGGCTCCCTATGCGGGCGCGATCTAGCCCAGATTCTACCATGCTAGAGTAGTTGCCAGATAGTTGCCAGTGCCCCGGAAACCCCGGCTATATCGCCTCCGCGGGCTCCCCCCGGCTCTCCTGTAGCTCCTGTATTTCCTGTAGCGTCTGCCGCACCCGGCGCACGGCGGGCACCAGATCCCCCGGAGACTCCAAGTCCACGGCCTCGACGACGGTCGCGCTGCGCGAGCGCCTCAGGTACGAAGACACCACCCGCGCCTCGTCCGCCCCCGCGGACTCGCCGGGCAGCCCGCCCCTGCCCGCGAGCGCCTCCGACGCGAAATCCGAGAGCCCGGCCTCATCACCCTCCTCGAACCCCCGGTGGGCGACCAGCCGCCCGCCCCGGAGCACGAACACCTCCATCACCCCGGGCTCGGTGGAGGGCGCGACGACAGCCTGCGGGCCGCCGGAGCTCACGGAGCCCACTATCGCCCGCGCCAGCCGGGCGCGCTCTATCCCCGAGATGAGGTCCCGCAGGCGGGCCGCCGCCTCGAACTCCAGCTCCCCGGCCAGCCGCGCGCGCTCGGCGACGAGCGCCCGCAGGTGCTCCTCCCCGCCCTCGCCGCGCAGCAACGCCGCCATACCGTCCACGACCGTGCGGCGGTACTCCTCCTCATCCATCCCGATGCACGGCGCGCAGCGGCCCATCTGCCCGTAGAAGCACGGCCCGCGCTCCGCCACGCCCTCGCCGGAGCACCTTCTCAGAGGAAAGATGCGGCCGAGCGCCTCTGTACAGGAGCCCAGCATCCCGGCGCTGCGGTACGGACCGAGGAAGATCGCCTCCCCCGGCGTCTCCTCGTCGGCCGGGACCCTCTCCGGCACAGGATAAGTCTCCTCCAGAGAGAGCCTTATGAACCAGCTCTTGCCTTCGCCGCGCCCGACGGTGTTGTAGCGGGGCAGCAGGCGCCGGATCTCCCGCGCCTCCAATATAAGCGCGTACAGCTCGCTGCCGGTCTCCTCGTAGCGGACCTCCGCCGTCTCCTCGACGAGCCGCCCGATCTTGCGCCGCCCGTCACCGCTACCGAAGTAAGTCCTGACGCGGGCCCTGAGGTTCTTGGCCTTGCCCACGTATAGCGCGGTACCATCTTTGTCCACGAAATAGTAGACGCCGGGCGTATCCGGCACGCCTTCCGCGAGGTGCTGCTTCTGGGGCTTCGGGCGTTTTTTGGAAGAACGCCGCAGCGTCGCCGCCTCTCCCGCGCTCTTCACCCCGGCCGAGTCGAGCAGCTTCAAAAGCCTCGCCAGAACCCCGGAGGTAGCCGCCGCGTCCGCCAGCGCCCGGTGGTTCGGAGAAGCCTGTATCCCGAAGTGCTCCACGAGCGCCGAGAGCTTGTAGCGCCCCAGCCCCGGCACGAGGGTACGGGCCAGCTTCAGGGTGTCGAGGCCGGGGTTGGAGAGCGGCTCCAGGCCGCAGGACTCTCGCGCGGCGTCCACGAAGGCGCGGTCGAATGACACGTTGTGCCCGACCAGCACGCACCCTTCGGCGAACTCCTCGAAGCGCGGCATGACCTCCGCGGGCGGCGGGGCCCCGGCGACCATCTCGTCCGTGATGCCGGTCAGCTTTACCACGAAGGGTTGTATCGGTACGCTGGGATTGACCAGCGTGGAGAACTCCTCCACCACCTCTCCGCGCCACAGCTTTACCGCCCCGATCTCCGTGATGCCGCCCTCCTTTGAGGAGGAGCCGGTGGTCTCCACGTCGAAGACTACGTATGGCGTGTCGCCGAGCGGGAGCGCGGCCGGGTCCACGGTCCGCAGGCAGTCTCCCTCCCACACCAACCTGGGATCGTCCGGGACGGCGCGCTCCACCAGCCTGCGGGCGTCACCGTTGGCCGCCGCGAGGGCCAGGTAGTCTCTCGCCACCTCCCCGGCGCTTACCGGCTCCCGGCTTTTCACGAAGCCGTAGAGGCTACGGGACACGGACCTCCGCCCCGCTCTCCCCCGCTTCCTTGACTTCCTCTGTCACCTCGCGCGCGGCCTCGGCGATGGTCCGGGCCTGCGCATCGGTAACCCCCTCGATGCGGGAGAGGTTCTCGTAGGTGTACTCGTGGTCCAGCAGCCCGCTCGCCAGTACCCGGGAGCGGGTCTTCATCCCGACGCCGGGCAGCTTCTCGGTGTGGAACACCTTGCCGCGCTGTATCCGCAGGTTCTCGACCCCGGCGATCCTCTCCCCGTCCACCAGCACCCGGCGCAGCACGTCGGCGAACTCCTCGACCTGCTCGGGGTAGTAGACGCCGCGACCCATTAGGGAGGGCGTCATCGGCAAGGGGTGTATGAGGTTCGCGTTGCGCACCGTGGTGTGGCCCGGCGGCTCCTCGTCGCCCAGCGGGTCGGCGCCGCCGAGGGCCTGGGCGCGGAAGGCGTGCTCGGCAACCTGCGGCTCTATATCAGAGGAGAGATCCAGCTCGGTCACGACCGGCGCGCCCCGGAAACGGTCGTTGCGGTTCGCGGCGTACAGAAAGCGCCGTCCGTCGGCCTCGTTGCGGTAGAACTCCACGACGGCATCCGCCCGCTTGGCGCCGATGCCCGGCAGCCGCGAGAGCGCCTTGGCGTCGCCGGCGGAGATCATGGCCCGCAGCTCATCCTCGTCCACGGCCTCGGCGGCCTTGGCGGCGGCCCGCTTGTCCACGCCGCTCACCAGCTCCAGGATGCCCTGCACGCTATCCGGGCACACGCCGCGGCGGAGGTGGTTGATCCTGCGCACCGCCGTCCACTCGTTGTTCTCCTCCCAGTGCCAGACGTACTCGCGCACCCGCTCGACCGCCGCCGCGTCCTCCGGCACGAACTCGATGGTCACCGCGTTTCCGACATAGCGGCCGTTGGTGTGGGGCAGGTTCTCGGCGTGCTCCATTACCTGCACCTTTACCGACGGCGAGTAGAAAGAGAGGTGTACCGGAACCTTCTTGGCGACCTCCTTCATCAGCCGCCGCCGGAACGTATTTTCTTCTGCACTAGGATCGAACATAGAACGTATATTCTACCATCGGCTCTGTATCCCCTAGCCGCCAGCGGGGGTCTCGGGGCTCGTGAGCACCCCCGGCCGCAGCACTATCGCCTCGACCGGCTCCCCGGCTGCCACCCCCTCGCACTCGGGGCCTATCATCGCCAGGGCGTCGGCCTTCGTGAGCGAGCTTATGAGGCCGGAGCCCTGCGCTCCCACCGACTCCGCCCGCCATCCTCTATCGGTGCGGGTGAGGCTGACGCGCATGGCGTGGGTGCGGCCGAACTTGTTCTCCACGGCCTCGTCGAAGTATACCTCCGTGCGGGGCCTGCCGGGGTCCTCGCGCTCGCGACGGCCCATCATGCGGGAGATCGCGGGCCGCACGAAGAGCTCGAAGCAGACCATCGCACTGACCGGATTTCCCGGCAGGCCGAAGAAGCGCACGTCCTCGCGGGTGCCGTAGAAGACCGGCTTTCCGGGCTTTAGCTTGATGCCCCAGAAACGCTGCTCGACGCCGAGTTCCAGGAGCATCTCCTTGACGAGATCCCGCTCCCCCATCGAGACGCCGCCGCTGGTCACGACTATATCCGCCGACTCCAGGGCCTGGCTCATTGCCGAGCGGATGGCCCCCGGGTCGTCGGTGGCGCTGGCCATGCGGCTGACCCCGGCCCCGGCCTCGCGGGCCTGGGCGAGCAGGGCGTAGGAGTTGGAGTCGTAGACCTCGCCCGGGGATAGCTCCCGACTGCCGGGCTCGACCAGCTCCGTGCCCGTGGAGAACACGACGACCCGCGGGCGGCGGCGCACCGGGAGCGAGCCGTAGCCCTGGCTTGCGGCCAGTGCGATCTCGGAGGGGCCGATCTCCGCGCCGTCCGAGAGCATCAGCTCTCCCTCACGCACGTCCTCGCCGCTGCCACGCACGTTGGCACCGGAACGCACGGGACTCTTCAGCTCGAACTCCGCACCGTAGCCGGAGGTGTTCTCCACCGGCACCACGGCGTCCGCGCCCTCGGGGATTACGCCGCCGGTGAAGACCTTGACGGCCTCGCCCTCGCCGACGCCTTTCGTGGCCGGGCTCCCCGCCGGGGCCTCGTCCACCACCGGGAACACGCGGCCGACCTCGGCGTCGGCGCTACGCAGGGCGAACCCGTCCATCGCGGAGTTCTCGTGCATGGGGGAGTCGAAGCGGGCGTACAGATCGCCTTCGAGCACTAGGCCCTGGGCCTCGGATAGGGGGGGCTCGACGGCCTCCAGCACCGGGGTGCTCTGGAGCACCTGCCCCAGCGCGTCGCCGTGGTCTATAAGCTCACCGAAAGTCTGCATTAACCCTCCTCTGCCGTCCCACCCGTCCCGGGCAGGCTACCACTGGTACGGGAGGAACTTGCCGGAGTAGGTGATCCTGACCCGGTCGCCCTCGGGGTCCCCCTCGCGCTCGACATCCATCCTGAAGTTTATGGCGCTCATTATCCCGTCGCCGAACTCCTCGTGTATGAGGGCCTTTATGGTAGGTCCGTACACTTGGGTAACCTCGTGTATGCGGTAGATCGTGGGGTCGGAGGGGACCTCGTGTCCCAGCGCCCCTCGCGTGGGGATCTGCTGCAGGGAGCGGGCCACCTCCTCGTCGAGCCCCAGCGCCCCGGTCGCGGCCGCAGCCTCCTCGGCGCTCATCGGGTGCTGGCCCATCAGCGCCGCCGTGGTCCATACCTTGTGACGGCCTATCCGCCGCGAGAGCTCCTCGAAAGTGAGATCCCGCGCACCCTTGGCCTCCAGGATCCTGCGCGTCGCCTCTTCCCGGTCCATGCTCCTCCGATCCAACGTAAGACTGTGGTTCCTGTGACTTCCAGCCTTACAGGATATACCCGCCACCGGAGGATGCCCGTCTACGGGTTAACTGGCGAGCAGCTCCTTGAGGGCGTCGTCTATGAACTTCACGTCGTCGGGGTTGAGGCCGCCGCCGGCGAAGTGGCCCCACACACCGGGGATCACCCGCAGCTCGGCGCGCTCCGCGTCCTCCATGCGGCCGACGGCGTACTCCTCGTCCTCGGGCGGGAAGTACAGGTCCTTCTCGGCGGGCATCACGATGGCCTTGGCCCGGATCGAGGCCAGCGCCCGCTCGTAGTCGCCCTCGAATCCCGGCGTCCGGCCGACGTCTCCGTTCTGCCAGGTCCACAGCATACAGAGAAGGTTGTTCGCGTCCCGGTCGTCGAGGAAGAAGCCCTCCCAGAAGCCGACCAGGAAGTCCTCCAGTGAGGAGAAGCCCATCTCTCGGTACACCTCGTCCCAGTAGAAGGCCTGCGAGAACCCCCAGCCGGCGTAGACCCGGGCCAGAGCCCTGATACCCCGGGTGGGCTGCTCCGTATACCAGCCGCCGTCGAAGTCGGCGTCGGCGGTTAGCGCCGCCTTCACGCCCTCCAGGAAGACGATGTTGTGGCGGCTGGTCTTCGGCGAGCCGCAGAACGGCAGCATGCGCTCGACCATCTCGGGGTGGCTGACGGCCCACTGGTAAGTCTGGCCCGCGCCCATTGACCAGCCGGTGACGAGCACCAGCTTCTCTATGCCGAAGTGCTCGGTGACGAGCCGGTGCTGCACGGCGATGTTGTCCTGGAAGGTCACGTGCGGAAAGCGCGCCCGGTCGTAGGGCGGCGGCGTATTGGACGGCGAAGATGAGACACCGTTGCCGAGCATGTTGGGCACGATAATGAAGTACCGCTCGGGGTCGAGGGCCATGCCGGGGCCGATCAGCCACTCGTTTTCCCAGTGCCGCCCGGAGTACCACGTCGGATAAACGATGGCGTTGCTCTTGTCCTCGTTTAGGGCACCATAGGTCTTGTAGGCGAGCTTCGCGTCCCGCAGCGTCGCACCCTCCGTTAGCGCTACGTCGCCGAGGTCGAAGGTCTCGTGATCGCTCATTTCGCCTCTCCTTTCCCACCGATTTCGTCCTGTACCTGGAACTATACGCCCCTCGTGTGCGTCTCGTGCGCACCTCGTCGTGGCGCTAGATTAGGGCGGCTAGTGCCCGATCTGCCACGGACGGCCGCCGCCTTTTCGCGGCCTCGGAGACGGGTCTCCGGGCAAGGACCTGCGTCCGATCCCGGGCTCGGGGCCGCGCTCCATCCTGCGCTTCGCCTCTCCCCTCGTCCCCGTGCGGTCGCTGACAGCGGGCGCGGAGTACACCCGCCGCGCCTCCCCGCCGCACCCGGGACACACAGGCTCCCCGCCCTCCCGGTGATCGCGCCACACCTCGAAAGGGCCGCACTCCGGACAGCGGTACTCGTAAACTGGCATCTAGATCTCCATTTGACAAACTCCATGAAGCGGTGCAGTCTTCAAGATATACGTTTCGTTGGAGGCGTTGCAAGGGGTTGCAGGGTTTTTGCGGACGCGTCGCAGAGGGCGCAAAGGAGGAGATCGTGGCCGAGAACGTCTTCCCGATAGACCAGAGCAAGAGCATGTACGAGCAGGACGTACCGGGACACAACCGCTGGCACCCCGAGATACCGGCGGCCGCGACGGTGGAGCCCGGCTCCGAGTTCCGCATGGACTGCCGGGAGTGGACGGACGGCCAGATCAAAAACACCGACGACGCCAACGACATACGCGACGTGGACCTCTCCCGCAACCATGTGCTCTCAGGTCCCATCGCGGTGAGCGGCGCAGAGCCCGGCGACGTGCTCGTGGTGGACATCCTCGATCTCGGGCCGCACCTGCCCGACTCCGTGCCCGAGGGCCTTGCCGGAGCCGGGTGGGGATACACGGGGATATTCGACCGCCACAATGGCGGCGGCTTCCTGACCGACTACTTCCCCGACGCCCACAAGGCTATCTGGGACTTCTCCGGCATCTACGCCACGAGCCGCCACGTGCCGGGCGTGCGCTTCGCCGGCCTCTCCCATCCGGGGCTCATAGGCTGCGCGCCGTCGAACGAGCTTCTGGCGGAGTGGAACCGCCGCGAGCGCGACCTGATCCAGACAGAGCCCGACCGCAGCCCGCCGCTCGCCCTGCCGCCCGAGCCCCACAACGCGCTGCTCGGCACGCTGGACGATTCGCGCAAGGACCGGGTCGCCGGAGAGGCGTGCCGCACCGTCCCGCCCCGGGAGCACGGCGGCAACGTGGACATAAAGAACCTCTCGCGGGGGACCAGGATCTACTTCCCCGTGTACGTGGAGGGCGCAAATCTCTCCTTGGGCGACCTGCACTTCTCGCAGGGGGACGGTGAGATCACCTTCTGCGGCGCAATCGAGATGGGCGGCTGGATCGAGCTCGGCGTGGACCTCATAAAGGGCGGCGTCGGGAAGTACGGCATGACGAACCCGATCTTCAAGCCCGGACCCGTAGAGCCTAGCTACTCTGAGTACCTGACGTTCCAGGGCATCTCGGTGGAGAGCGGGAACAACTACTACCTCGACGCCACCGTCGCCTACCGCCGGGCCTGCATGAACGCCATCGAGTACCTGAAGAAGTTCGGCTACACCGGCGAGCAGGCGTATCTGCTGCTAGGGGCCGCCCCGATAGAGGGCCGCATCGGCGGCATCGTGGACGTCCCCAACTGCTGCGCCACGGTCGGGATACCGACCGAGATCTTCGACTTCGACGTGTACCCCTCGGACGAAGACCTCGTCACCCACGACCTCGGGAGCCAGGCCGACACCACCTAACATGCTCTAACACCACCTAACGCCACCTGGACCGGACGGGTAGACTCGGGGCGTCCGTAGAGGAGACCCCGGGAGGTGGGGCTTGAACACGCTGCTGGTCGCTGGAGGCGGGGCCGTAGGAGCCGCGCTGCGATACCTGATCGGCGGCTGGGTAGTCTCCCGCCTCGGCCCGGACTTCCCGTGGGGCACGTTTATCGTGAACGTCTCGGGGTGTCTGCTGATAGGTGCCGTGCTCGGCCTCGTCGAGCACGGCGCTCTGCCGGGCGGGGCGCGGCTTTTCCTGGCGGTCGGGGTGCTCGGCGGCTACACCACGTTCTCCACCTTCGGCTACGAGACGCTGCGGCTGCTCGAAGGCGGCGAGCTGCTGGCGGCGGCGTCCAACGCCTTCGGGCAGCTCGCACTCGGGCTCGTGGCCGTGTATCTCGGGCTGGTGGCGGCGCGCATCCTGGCGGGCGCGTAACGTGTAAGGGAGTCGAGTGGCCTCGGGTGGAGCAGAAAAGACCCGTCGTCGAGCAGCCGCACGCCGAGAAGGTAGCGGGCGCGACCGTGCTGACCGGCATCGTAGGACCGCGGCGGTGGGAGCACACCTCGCGTATTCTGGGCTTCCCGGACGCCCTGCCGGCGATCGTGGCCGCCATAGACCATCCCGAAAAGTAGAGGCCATGTATAGAGGCCGCGCTTCCCAACGCTCTCCAAATTGGACGAGAGGATTGACAGGGCCTCGTAATCACGCAGCCGGTGCGCGTGCTCCTCTCCTGCCCGGCGGAGATAGCCGCCCGGCTCGTCTCTACCACCAGCGTCCGTCCGGTAAGCGGCGCTCGTAGGCCAAGCCGTGGGCGACCTTGCTGGTATCCAAAGCCTGCGAGATCCCCGTAAACCTCTGTAGACCACACCGATGCTCGCTGGCGAGCGGGCCTCTCCACGGCTCCACGTGGAGCCCACAAAGCCCACAGAGCCCACAGAGCCCACAGAGTCTCCAGGGTTATCTTAGAGAGATCCTCTACCCTGGGCGAGCCAGCCGTCCTGGCGCTTCTTTAGCCAAGTCGTGCGCAGCCTCTCGGCGGCGAGGCGGGCCGGCATGTCCTCCGGCGAGAGCTGGGAGAGGGGCTTGTAGCGGGTCTCTCCGCCGCTCATCAGCGCCACGAGCCCCTGCTGGGCCTGCCTCTTGTCCTCTTCGGCCAGCCGCCGTAACGCCGCCGCGGGCTCGCCCGGATGCGGCTCTCCGAGCAGGCGGGCCAGCTGTCCCTCCTTGCGTAGCTCTAGCTCCCGGCTCTCTCTGAGCATGAATCGCTCCCACTCGGCCTCGCGCTGCTCCCGGTTACGCTCCTCCTGCTGGGACCGGCGCCGCTCCTTGTCGAGCTCCTGTTCGCGTAGCTGCTCCCGTCTCTTCTCGCGCTCGACGTCGAGCAGCTCCTCGAGCCGCCGGCCGTGTCTCGCGTCGAGGGCGGCTCTGAGCGCCGGGTCTACTCCGACCCCGGGCCGTCCGCCGCCGGCTTCCACGCGCAACCCGGCACGAGGGGAGGCTCCCTCGTGGTCCGCGCTAGAAGTTTCAGAGGCCCTTTGTCTCTCGTGCATCACGCTGCTCTTTCCCGGGGGAATTTACCCGTTTCGCCCTGATGATACTACCTTTCGCGACGCCGCCTCCGCCGCCGCTCGTATACACTCCGGGTCTCCCCTTACAGGCGGGGCGCAGGGAACGGTCTTGGAGGAGTGCATCTTGAGCCAGAAGGTTGCGGCTATCGTGGGAGTGGGTCCGGGGCTCGGCGCGGCGGTGGCCCGCCGGTTCGCCCGGGAAGGGTATGCGGCGGCGCTTATAGCCCGCCGCGAGGAGAGCCTCTCCGGGACGAGGGAGGAGATCGAGCGCGAAGGCGGCACCGCGCTCCCCGTCACCGCCGACGCCACGGACGCGGGCTCTGTAGCGGAGGCTTTCGGGCGGGTGCGCTCGGAGCTCGGCGACCCGGAGGTGCTCGTGTACAACGCCGGGGCGTTCCAGATGGGCGGGATACTGGAGATCACACCCGAGCAGTTCGACGACTGCCTGCGGGCCAACTGCTCGGGGGCGCTGTACGCGGCGCAGCAGGTGCTCCCCGCGATGGTCGAGGCCGGCCGGGGGACCGTGATCCTGACCGGCGCCACCGCCGCGCTGCGCGGCTCGGCCCGCTTCGCGGCGCTCGCGACGGGCAAGTTTGCCCTGCGCGCCCTGGCCCAGTCCATGGCCCGCGAGTTCGGCCCGCAGGGCGTACACGTGGCGCACACGATAATAGACGGCCAGATCGAGACTCCCCGGCTGCGCGAGAGCGCGCCCGGCAGGGACGAGGCGACCACCCTCTCGCCGGACGCCATAGCCGAGACCTACTGGCGGCTCCACGTCCAGGACCCGCGCACCTGGACGCTGGAGCTGGACCTGCGTCCCGCGGGCGAGAGCTTCTAGCTCATTTCGTAGGGTTACCGCGAGCCCCCGCTCAAACCTCCGAATCATCCGGGACGCCACCGGCGGTGGATGAGACCGTACCCTGCGCGGTTGCGCAGAGCCTCTCCTCCCCGCTCTCGCCCACCGAGAGGACGTCGCAGCGGCATACGGCCTGCCGCCTGCCGGAGTACACGACCGCAGCTCGGGCCACGAGCTTTTTGCCGGCCGCCGGACGGAGGTAGTTGATCTTGTACTCCGAGGTGAGCACCGCCGGTCCCAGCGCCGACCCGCCGGCGAACGTCAGGGCGTTGTCGGCAGCGTAGCCCAGCACCCCGCCGTGCACGAACCCGTTCTGCTGTAGAAGCTCCTCCCGGATCGGTGTCTCCAGTACGGCCTCTCCCTCCGAGAAGGAGACGAGCCTCGTCCCGAGCATGACGCTAAAAGGCTGGGCCTCCAGTATCCGCCGGCCAGTATCGAAGAGTTCCTCCACGCGCCAACCTCCCGACCCCGATTCTTTTTCACCGATCTTACAAACCTTTACAGACCTCCGCCGACATCGGAGCGCGACGGACGGGAACTTCTAGCCAGCTAGCTACAGGCCTTCCCGAAGAAGATGCGGGCGCTCGGCAGGGCTCCGCCGGGCCGGGTGGAGCCGTCGTTGCGCCGGATGCCGGTGGACTGCAGCCCGAAGCGTATCTCTTGCTCGCCGGAGACGGTCGTGGCGCCCTCGGTGCCTCTCACCCGGATCTTCGTAACCCGCCCGGAGGGCGAGCGGTCGAGCACCCGGATGCGTTGTATGGAGCCCACCCCGAACCGCGGCGAGCCGTCGGCGTCTATCCTGCCGCTCCACCCGAGCCAGGGGCTATCCGCGTGGGCCCGGCCCACGTAGGCCCGTCCTCTGCGGTCCACGTCTCTGCGGGATTTCAGATAGGGCACCCGGTTACCGAAAACGTACGCGGAGTCCTCAGTCTTGACGCTGCCGGAGGAGTGGAAGAAGGCGGTTATGGGGCTGCCGTTGTAGACGGCGTGGAGGCGGGCGGTGCCCCTGACGGCCCGATTCGTGCGGCGTGTCTCGGCGCTCGCCCCGCCGTAGGCCTGATCCCGGTAGTCGTCGAAGAAGTCGAAGGCCCCCCGGCGCTGGGTGGCGGTGGCGAAGGAGCGGGCGGCGACGGCCTGGCTCTTCAGGGCGTCCATCTCCCAGGAGGCGGGCATCTCGGCGGGCACCACGCCCCGCAGGTACAGCTCCTTGCGCAGGGCGTTTATGAGAAAGAGCCTCTTGCCCGTGGCCCGGACGAGGATCGCACCCCGGTAACCCGTGTTCCTGAAGACCAGCGGGCCGCCGGACGAGGGCCGGTACACGATGGGACCGGTGTACAGCCCGACGGAGCGCCCCCGGGAGATGTCCGTCACCCGGTAGGCGTCTCTGCGGGGAACGTATTTCGTCCTGTACCTGCCGGGCCCGAGATCCACGGTGCCGCCGGTCTTAACGTTTCTCAGCTTAGCGGTCCGGCCGGATCGGACCACCACGTCGAAGGCCCCACGGCGCGCCTTGTTGCCGAGCAGGACGCGTACGGGATCGTTCGGGAGCCTCTTGAATCCCACGCCCCGGTAGTAGGTGCGGATGATCCTGCCGAAACTCTGTCCGGCTTCCGCCCGGCCCTTGGCCCCGTACTGCGAGAGCCCCACGCCGTGCCCGTAGCCCGAGCCGCACACCCTGGGCCCGGTGGCCCCCTCCGCCGGCGGGGCCGCCCCGAAAGCGAGGATCACCGCCACGAGTGAGGCGAAAACGCCCGCGAGCATCCCTCCGAGTAGCCGATCCATCTCCCCCCCAGAGACCCCGTTAGCTTGACAGGTCGAGCTATGCTACCGGGTTATCGTCCGCTCTGCGGCGCCGCTTTAACCAGCCCGAGCTCCCAGACCTCGCAGACCCTCGCTAGCCCCGGGACCGCACCCTGCCCGCCACCGAGGAGAAGGCGGCGGCCTCCAGCCCGTCGTCGAGCGGTTCGATCTCACCGTCGTACCCGGCGTGACGCAGGGCCTCCTGTATGAGCCGGTCGGTCAGCCAAGGGTTCTTCGGGAGCAGCGAGCCGTGCATGTAGGTGCCGTAGGCGTTGTTGCGCCGCGCCCCCTCGGTGCCGTCCTGCCCGTTGTTTCCATGTCCCGCGACGACGCGCCCCAGCGGCTCCGCGCCGTCCAGGATAGTGCGACCGCCGTGGTTCTCGAAGCCGACAACCTCCTGTTCCGGCCCTCCCTCCGGGTCCGGGACGCGCATCAGCACGTTGCCTATGAGACGCTCCTCGCCGTCGGCGGCGGGCTCGGTGTGGAGGTCCATGATCCCGAGCCCCGGCAGCTTCTCACCGCCGGCGGTCTCGTAATAGTGCCCCATGAGCTGGTAGCCGCCACACACACCGAGCACCACCCCGCCGTCGTCTGCGATGGCCCGCAGGTCCGCGCCCTTCGTGCCCGAGAGGTCGTCGGCCAGCAGCGCCTGTTCCCGGTCCTGGCCACCGCCGAACAGGAAGATGTCGCAGCCGGTGGGGCGAATGGATTCCCCGATGTTCACGTCCACCACATCAACATCCATACCGCGCCACTCGCAGCGTTTTCTGAGTGAGATCACATTCCCCCGGTCCCCGTACATGTTCATCATGTCCGCGTACAGGTGGTGGATGGTGAGCTTGTCTGGCTGCAAGTCGTGACTCCCTTCGTACCGGCGGCCCCGGACGCGATCTCATACGTAACACGATCTCCAAGGCGTCACGCGGCCGGAGCGCGAGCTGGAAGTCGAGCATAGCATAGAGCCCTGGAAGTCTCGTGTCTCCGAAGGCCCCGGTCAGTGGCGACGCGCCGCCGGAGGCACGATACGCCCGATCCTGCTGGAGTGCTACGACGTGGTACGTTATTAGCCCGTAAGCTCCGGTTCTATGAGGGGGCGCTTGTCCCGGGTGTTGGCTGCGGCTGGTATTGACGCTTGAGTTATAGACGTTACAGACGTTTCACCGCGAGGGGTGGCGCGGCTGCGCCCGTCTCCGGCGGACCGCTTGCCGGGGAAGCGGGAGAGACTGCTTCCCGGCCCCGATTCTCCGGATATCCGTTCAGCCTGGGGGTCGCCTCCGGGGACCCGGCGCCGGACGGCGTGGTGATCTGGACCAGGCTCGCCCCGGACCCGCTCGCGGCGGATGGGCGCGGCGGGATGCAGAGCGAGAGGGACAAGAACGTGCCGGTGCGGTGGCAGGTCGCCGAGGATGCGGGCTTCCGCCGCGTGGTCGGTCACGGCACGGAGCCCGCCCGGCCCGGGCTCGCCCACTCCGTACACGTCGAGGTGGAGGGCCTGAGACCCGGCAGAGAGTACTTCTACAGGTTCAAGGTCGGCTCCGAGACGAGCCCGGTCGGCAGGACAAAGACGGCCCCCGCGCCCGGGACCGCTCTAAACGAGATGTCTTTCGCGCTGTGTAGCTGCGCCAACTACCCTAGCGGCTACTTCACCGCCTACCGTTACATGGCGGAGGAGGACCTGGATCTCGTATTCGGGGTCGGAGACTATATCTACGAGGGCAAGGGCCCCCGCAACCCGATCCGGGGCCGGGAGCACCTCCCGCACAAGGAGGCCGTCTCGCTCGACGAGTACCGGCTGCGCTACGCACAGTACAAGTCCGACGAGGACCTCAAGGCCGCACACGCCGCCCACCCCTGGGCGCTGGTCCTCGACGACCACGAGCTGGACAACAACTGGGCCGGAGACGTACCCGTGGAGAGGTCCGGTATCCGGGGAGCAGCATTCATGGAGCGGCGCGCCGCCGCCTTCCAGGCCTACTACGAGCACACGCCCCTGCGGAGCACCTCGATGCCCCGGGGCTCGGACATGCGGCTCTATCGGCGGTTTACGTACGGGGACCTCGCCGAGTTCAACGTCCTCGACACCCGCCAGTACCGCTCGGATCAGGCCGCTGGAGACTTCGCGAAGCCGCCTCATCCGGCCCAGTCCGACCCGGAGCGCACCATCACCGGCGACGAGCAGGAGCGGTGGCTGCTGGATGGCCTGTCGCGCTCGCGGACGCGCTGGAACGCCCTGGTCCAGCAGGTCTTCTTTGCAAAGAGGGATATGGCCCCCGACGCCGGAGAGCTCTACAGCATGGACGCCTGGGACGGCTACCTGGCCTCCAGGGACCGGATCCTGCGCTTCCTCGAGGAGAGAGAGGTCCCGAACCCGGTGGTCCTGAGCGGCGACGTACACGACAACTGGGCGAACGACCTGCTCTCCGACTTCGACGACCCCGGCTCGCGCATCGTCGGCTCCGAGTTCGTCGGGACCTCCATAACCAGCTTCGGAGACGGCTCCGAGCACCGCAAGAACACCGGTAAGATCCTGGCGAAGAACCCGCACCTGAAGTTCTACAACAACCGGCGCGGCTACCTCCGCTGCCGGCTAACGCCCGATGAGTGGCGCACGGACTTCCGGGTGCTGCAGTACGTCACACGGCCCGGGTCCCCGATCTCGACCCGGGCAACGTTCGTAACCCGAAATGGTAGCCCGGGCGTGCATAGGACCACCGAGCAGTGAGTGGTAAGCATCGCCGTGTAGCCGTGTAGGTCGGCAGGACGCACAGAGTCTCGCCGAGTCTAACGGATAAACTCCCCGATATTCACGTCCCCCACATCCACACCTATCCCGCGCCACTCGCAGCGTTTTTTCAAAGAGATCACGTTCCTACGATCCCCGTACATGTTCGCCATGTCCGCGTACAGGTGGTGGATGGTGAGTTTGTTGGACTGCACGGTATGGCTCCCTTCGTGCCGCGCTCCCCACCGTGAACTGTAGTGCTCCAAGTAAGCTCCTCAGAGCGACTATAATACCTATGATAGGGAGTGTATGACACTAAGGTCAAAACATTTTAAGGTGTTACGTGACAAATTTTACAAAGACAAGCGTCTACAGTAATGCACTTGTCAACAGAAGTCACGGCGTGGACAAAGGTCAGCAAGCTGTGCTACAAGAAGCCTTGAACAAGTTTAGAGAAAGAGCGCAAACTGTAGCAGGTGATATCAACAGAAGTCTTCCAGAGTTCACAGTCCACGATATTAGTCACCTGGATGCTCTTTGGGAGATGGCAGACCTCGTAGTAGGCGATAGTCAAGACTTGACTCCTGTCGAGGCCTTTGTACTTGGCGGCGCTTTTTTGATACATGACCTTGGTATGGGTCTGGCTGCGTACCCCGGTGGTCTCGAAGAACTTCGAACAGATTATAGATGGTCAGATGCTATAGCCGCAGCTTGGCATAGTGAAAGAGGGAAACGTCCTAGTAGGAAAGAAATAGAGGAGCCCCCAGCTCAGATATTAGATAAAGCCACCGCTGAAATTTTAAGATTACGACATGCTGAGCAAGCAGAGCACCTGGCTTTAACGTCGTGGGAAAGCGGCGGTACTGACTATCATTTGATCGAAGATCCGGAGTTAAGAGCAGAGCTAGGCCCAATTATAGGTAGAATTGCGCATAGTCATTGGTGGTCCGTCGAGGAATTAGGAAGAGAGTTTCAGACTAACCTGGGAGCTCCACCGAGATTCCCGAGAAGCTGGACAACAGACCCATTAAAGATAGCTTGTATTTTGAGAGTATCGGATGCCAGCCATATTGATGCCCGAAGGGCACCTCCTTTCTTGCGTGCTGTACGCCAATCAGAAGGGTTTTCTGAGGAGCATTGGCATTTTCAAAGTCGTCTACATAAACCCCAATTACGAGATGATCGGTTACTTTATACAGCTAATCGTTCTTTCTCTGTACAAGAAGCAAATGCGTGGTGGTTGTGCCACGACACTCTGAGCATGGTGGATCGTGAATTGCGTCAAGTGGATGCCTTACTCGGGGATACCAATAGACAAAGGTTACAAGCTCGTGGGATAGTTGGTATTGAGGAACCATCTCGTCTTGCTCAGCACATCCGCACTGAGCAGTGGAGCCCCGTAGATGCTCGTGTGAGAGTTGGGGATGTAGCGAGGTTAGTAACTCGTCTTGGCGGCGAAGAATTGTACGGAAACGACCGCACAGTACCGCTAAGGGAGTTAATACAAAACGCTTGTGACGCAGTGCGGGCTCGCCGGGTACTTGAAGATAGAGCAGCAACATGGGGCGAAGTCACGGTTACATTAGAGGAAGATTCCGAAGGTACTCGTATAGACGTAGAAGACACAGGTGTCGGAATGTCCACGTCCATGCTGACAGATGCACTCCTCAATTTCGGCACAAGTTTCTGGGACTCCGAATCTATGAGGCTAGAGTTTCCCGGTCTTCTAGCGAGCGGTTTTAAGCCTACTGGTAAATATGGAATCGGCTTTTTCTCTGTCTTTATGTGGGGCCAGAGGGTGCAGGTCATAACTAGACAACCCGAACTGGCTCAAAGCGACACTTTGGTACTTGAGTTTCAAAACGGTCTAGATACTAGGCCAATAGTGCGCCGAGCGTCGCCAAGAGAAGTATTGCGAGATGGGGGAACCTGCGTACGCGTTTGGCTACATGAAAGTCCACAGGAGCCGAGAGGCCTCTTATACAGCGAACCAGAAGAAGGTACCCTTACATTGGAGCAAGTGTGCACTTCACTATGTCCATCGATTGATGTCGACCTCTACACTAGCGAATCTGGGGGGCTCGTAAGGTGGCAGTCCGCGCACAAGACTGGAAGACTATGGAGGGCGAAGACCTTCTTCGGCGCCTCGGCGGACCTCAGGCTGAAGACACCCGTGCTGCAACCGATCACGAAGGCGGGTTGCATTTGTCTTCGTTAGGACAGCACATACGTCCTCTAGAGGATGAGGAGGGAAACCTAGTGGGACGCATGTGCATAGCTCTTCCTCGGACTTCCTTTCACGAAAGAAGAGGCGGCAATTTTCAAGAACTCAGCGCTATCACGATAGGTGGGTTCAAAACTTCTAGTATCGGAGGCACTGGAGGTATAATCACAGGGGAATCTAAGAGAGCGTCACGGGACGTTGCTACTCCCAGTGTACGAAGCAAGGCATTGCAAGGATGGGCTTCTGAACAGGCTCAGTTACTAAGTCTGCTCTCTATAGATAAAGCGCTACAGGTAGATCTCGCGCAGATGGTTGCCCTATTTGGCGGTGATACAGGAAACCTGGCTGTAGCGAGGACCTCAACTGGATGGAAGACCTACAGTGAGTTATACGAGTGGAGTGGCAAATTTAGCTCTGTAATACTCGTGGACAGCATCTGGCTTAGGAAAAGGCAAGGCACTGAGTTGTTAAGCAATGTAATAGAAGTAGAAAGTGGTATACCTGGACTGACAGGATCCGTCGTTAGTGGAGCTTCCAGAGACACTTTAGAGTGGTTATCAGACGATGAGAATGTTGTTACTGGATATCCGTTACGGGAGAAGTCGCTACAGGACTTAGCTATTAAAGCCGTTGCCTCATCTTGGGGAGTCGACACAACAAGCTTGATGCAGAAACCTGAAGAAGGCGCGCAACCCACACCAAGAACAAAAGATGTAACAGTAGCCTATAAAAACTCAGAGCCTATTGTAGAAGATGCGGTGATGTTAAATAAACCGCAGCAGTCGTGAGGAGGGATTTGGTCTAGCAGGTTTATAAAAGTCCCTGGGAACACCAGGCTTCCCCTCAGCTCTAGTTTTGCTTTTGAACCATTTAGGTTGCAGTTGCTTAGCGGTTTTTGCAGTCGCTGGTGCGACAGAAGCGGTAGCTGTCGATCAGCTCAGAATTGAGGGTGCGTTATCTTTCCCACACCCTAGACGAAATTGAGCGTGACTGTATCCTCAGTCTGCTCAAGGTTCTGCAAGAACCCGGACTGAGTTCACTGAACGCCGGTGGCTGAAAGCTAATCCTCCCAGAACGGGTGGGTGTAGCCGAGCTCGCTCAATGTCTGCCGGATCTCCAGCATCGCCGTGTAGGTCGGCAGCACGTATAGTGTCTCGCCGGGCGGGGTAGCCTGTATCGCCTGCTTTATGGCCTGCTTGCGGTCCTCGATCACCTCTCCGACCGGCAAGTCCGCGTACTTGAGGCGTACGGCCATGTCTCCGGCGCGGATGCCGCTGACGCTGAACGGCCTGCCGTCTTCGGGGCGGGCCTCGGATAGCATCTCGAAGTCCACGTCCCACAGCCAGGAGACGTCGCGGCCGTCGGCGTCGCGGTCGTTTATGGCGATCAGGACGTTCTCTGCTCCGGCCGTCTCGGAGGTCGCGGCGACGAAGGTACGCAGGATCTCGTTGAAGCCGACCGGGTTCTTTATCAAGAGTAGAAACACCTCCCGGTCTCCGGCCTGTATCCGCTCGACCCTGCCGAATGCGCCGCCGAAGCCCTCTATACCCCGCGCTATCTCCTCTACTCCGACGCCCGACTCTCCGGCGACGGCGGCGGCCGCCAGCGCGTTGTACACGTTGTACAGTCCCGGCAGATCCAGGCGAATATCGCGGCTGCCGGCCGGGGTCTCTAGCAGGAAGTCCGTGCCGCGCGGGCCGTCCATCTTTACTTTCGAGGCGCGGTACGAGAGGCCGGGGCGGTCGAAGTCGCAGTTCTGGCAGCGGTACGTCCCTACGTGGCCCATGTACACGAGTTCGTAGTCGAGCGGCGTGCCGCACACGGGACAGTCCTTTGAGTCGGCGACGTGCTGGAGCTCTCCGGTGTCCAGCGCGGGCTCGTCCACCCCGAAGTACACCGGCCGCGCCCGGCCCGACCGGCGGCCGAGGCTGGCGACGAGCGGGTCGTCGGCGTTCAGGACCACCGAGCCGCCCTCGGGCAGATCGTCGAAGGCGGAGGCTATTATCTTTCCGGTATAGGCCAGCTCACCGTAACGGTCGAGCTGGTCGCGGAAGAGGTTCAGGACCGCGAGGGTGGAGAGCCTGGCCTCGGCGGCGACGCGGGGGACGTTTGCCTCGTCTACCTCGAAGAGCCCGATCCCGGCCCGCGGACGACCCGAAATCTCCGCGTCGGCGACGACGGCGGCGGTGACGCCGGTGACGAGGTTCGCCCCGGTCGAGTTATTGACGGCCCGCAGCCCGGCGGCGTCGAAGATTCGCCCGACCATCCTGGTGGTCGTGGTCTTGCCGTTGGTGCCCGTGAGCGCGACCGCGCCGCGCGGCAGGCGCGCCGAGACTTTGGCGAGCGCCTCCGGGTCCACCCGGCGGGCTATCACACCCGGCACAGTCGAGCCGCCGCCGCGACCAGTGAGGCGGCTCGCGTACTGCGCAGCGCGGGCGGCGAGTATCGCGGCCGAGAGCCGGGCGTTTCCGAGAACTTCGAGGAGCTTGGGAGGCTTCATGGCCGGGGATTATAGACGCTGGGTAAGGATGGTTTCGACGCCGCTCTCTGATCGGTATACTCTGTAACCAATCGTCCAATCTTCCCCGGGGAGTAGCGGTGCGCGCTCAAAGCCCGAAGGTGCCGGTCCTGCTTGCGGTGGCAGCATTCGTTCTGGTCGTTTTGGCGCTCGTCCTGACGGGCTGTAGCGTCTCTGACGCCCCGGGCTCGCCCTTCGCCAGTCCGTTCGATGAGGCGGTCGAGCGCGGCGTAATCCGCGACTCCGAGGAGGTTTCGGCGGAGACGGAGGGCGCCTTGGTGGCGGCGGAGTCCGGCTCCGTGTGGACGATGGATCACGGGGACTACGAGTGCGGCTGCGGCGACGTCGCATCCGCGGCTTCTGCGGCCGCGGATGCTGCTGGTCCCGTACGGCTGGTATGCTCCTGCGCCGCGCCGCGCTACACGTTCGTGAACCGGATAGACCCGGAGTCCGGGGAGAGAACCGGGAGGCTCAGGCTGGAGGGCTCGGACATTCTGGACCTGGAGCGCGTCGGAGGCTCCCCGTGGATAGTCTCCGAGGCCGAGATCGCCGCGCTCGGCCAAAATGGTGAGGATGACGCGGCGGAGCGCAGCGTCCAGATAGGCCGGCTGTCCGGCGGCGAGTATGTAAACGCCGCGGACTATGGCGGCGGCCACGTGTGGCTTGCGGGCCATCGTGGAACGGTTTCCCGTCTATCTCCTGGAGACGATACGCCGTCCCCTGTGGCCCGCCTCGGGGTTGGGGTGAGCGATATCGCCGTGGACGAGAGTGCGGTCTGGGTCGCCAGCGGGAGGGGATTCGAGAAGGGGAGAAAAGCGATAAACGGCCTCACGCGCCTGGACCCGGAGAGCGGCGAGGTGGTTTCCGAAGTACGGATCGAGGCCGGAAAGCCCGCGGGCGGCCCCGGGGACGTCGCGGTGGACGAGGATACGGGCAGCGTCTGGACGGCCTCGAACAACGGCAAGCTGCTCCAGATAGACCCCGGTACGAACGAGGTCATGAGCCAAAAGAAGCTCGGCGATTACGCGCGGATAGAGGCGGCGCGGGAGGGCTCCGTCTGGGTCAACGTCCTGGAGCCGGACGGTAAGCTCGTCCGGGTAGACGGCGAGACGGGTGAGGTCGTGGGCTCGATCCGAACCTCCGTCAGCGGGGCCGCCGCCAGCGGGGACCACCTCTGGGTAATGCGAGACGACAGGCTCTTCAGGCTCACGGTCTAGTCGGCGCGAGCGCGGTAAGAAAGTGCGGTAAAAATAGCGGATACAGGTCTCCAGGAGTTAATAAGGAAAAAGGAGTGGAATGCCGGACGTGACCCTCAGCCTAAAGCAGGCGCCCGATACGGGAGACGCGGAGCGGCTCGAACGGGCGCTAAAGAGGCTGGACTACGTGAGCCTGGCGAGCGTGGACGCCGAGAAGGAGCTGGTCGCCGTCTCCTACACCGGCGGGGCGGACGAGCTCGCGGAGATCGGACGCGCCCTCCGGGAGGCGGGCTTCGAGTACGAGCCCACGCCCGGCGCGGACCACGTCGAGGACCCCGGAAACTAGCCGCGGGCGGAAGATGAGAAGCCTGGACGATCTCCTGCGCCGCGTCGCCGAAGGCGGGCTCTCCCCCGCCGACGCGGCGGCGCGTCTGGAGAGCAGCGAGGTGCGATACCTGGACGATTTCGCCGCGCTCGACCGGGGCCGGGCGGCGCGCAAGGGAGTCCCCGAGGTCGTGTACGCCCCGGGCAAGACGCCGGAGCAGGTAGCCGCTATCTGCTCGGCCCTGATCCAACCGGGCCCAGAAAACGCGGGAGACGCTGGGGACGCTGGGTACGCCGGAGACCGGCGCGTGATCGTGAGCGGCGCCAAAAAAGATCACCTCCTGGAGCTCGAACGCTCGCTGCCGGATACGCCGGCAGAATGGTCCGGGCGTGCGCTCGTGATCGGTAGCGGCGAGCCGGCGGGGACCGGGGCCCGGGTAGGTGCGCTGTGCGCCGGGACCTCCGACCTGCCGGCGCTCGGGGAGGCGCTCGCCGTTGCGCGGGAGATGGGCGCCGCCGTCGAGAGCTTCCACGACGTGGGCGTCGCGGGTCTGCACCGGCTGGTCGCGCCCCTGGAGCGACTCGAAGAGTTCGACCCGGACTGCCTGATAGTCGCCGCCGGGATGGAGGGGGCGCTGCCGAGCGTGATCTCCGGTCTTGTCGGCGTGCCCGTGGTGGGCCTCCCGACCTCCACCGGCTACGGTCTCGGCGGCGACGGAACCGCCGCCATAATGGGGATGCTCCAGAGCTGCTCTCCGGGACTCTCCGTGGTCAACGTGGACAACGGGGTCGGCGCGGGCGCGACGGCGGCTCTCATGGCCAACCGCGCCGCCGGTCGTACCCGGTAGCCCCCGGTAGCGTGACGTAGCGTGGCGCGGCTCTTCGTCGCCGTCGTGCCGCCGCCGGACATCCAGCGGGAAGCGTTGCGCCAGGCGAGGTCCCTGTCGTGGAGCGGGGCGGTGCGGTGGCTACCGCCGGAGAACGTACACCTGACCCTCAAGTTCCTCGGCGAGGTGCCGGAGACACCGGACTCGAAGCTCCCCGAGCTGCACGAGACGATAACGGCACTGTGTAGCGGACACGGGGCGTTCGACCTGTCGCTCCGCGGCGCCGGTGCGTTTCCCTCCGTGCGGCGGGCGTGCGTCCTGTGGGTCGGCGCCAGTGAGGGCTCGGGGCCTCTCGGAGCCCTCGCGCGGGATCTGGAGGATGGTCTGGAGAAGCTGGGGTTCGGACGTGAGACCCGCCCGTTCCGGCCCCACGCCACGGTGGCCCGGGCGAAAGGCGGCGGGGCCCGATTGGAGGACCCGGCAGCGGCAGATACCGTAGGCCCGCTGGACTTCAGGGCCGGGAGCATCGAGCTGATGCGGAGCCGGCTCTCGCAGGAGGGCGCGGCCTACTCAAACGTGGCCTCTTACCCGCTGAGGTCCTAGGCTCCGGCGGCTATATGACGGAGAACAGGGGCCCGATAGACATCAGGATAAACAGGAGTATCAGGATCATGGCGACCAACATTATGAAATTTTGCCCGCTCATCCACCACGCCTTTCACTCATCTCAGGCATCTTGGGCCTCCTTCTCTCACACCATTCTATCTTTTCGGCGGTTTCCCGTCCGGCGGCGATATGGGGCGGCTGCTATTCTCTCCGGCATGTTTGGCACGTCTTTTGGTACGTTTGCGGGCCGGGAGAGCATAGAGCGCGTACACCTCGTCTTCAACCCCGCGGCGGGTCGGAGGCGATCCGGCAGGCGTCAGGGTGAGATCTCGGCCTTCCTCAGAGACCGGGGCGTGGAGGCGGTCTGGCACGTCACCGGGGGCCGGGGACACGCCACGGAGATAGTCCACGGCCTGCCCGATGACGCTCTGGTGGCCTCGGTCGGGGGCGACGGCACGGCGCACGAGGTTGCCGCCGCCTGCTCGGGCACCTCCCGCACGATGGCCGTCCTGCCGGTCGGCAGCGGCAACGACTACGTCAAGGCGCTCGGCGTCGGCACGGATCTCGGCGGCGCGCTGCGGATGCTGGCCGACGGGGAACCAAAGCTCGTGGACACGGGCGTGGTGAGCACAGAAAACCAGTCCGGCATACCGTTCAACAACGGCCTCGGCATCGGCTTCGACGCCCAGGTCGCGGAGGGTGTGGCCTCGGCCCCGCGCGGCCTGGGGGGCCCGGGCGGTTACCTGTACTCCGTCGGGCGGCTGCTCCGGGGCTTCGAGTGCAAGGACGTCGGCGTGAGGCTGGACGGCGAGGAGCCCTCGGCCTCGGAGACGATCCTGGTCGCCGTCGCGCTCGGCACCACCTACGGGGCGATCTTCCGCTTCACCCCCGACGCCCGGCTGGATGACGGCCGCTTCGACGTGGTGTGGACCACGAAGGTCTCCATCGCCGACGTGCTGCGGCTCCTGCCCCGCGTGCTGCGCGGCACGCACGTAGGACACCCCCGGATACGCACCGCCCGCGCCACAGAGGTCGAGATAGAGCTGTCCGAGCCGCTACCGGCCCACGTGGACGGCGAGCTCTTAAAGCCCGCCAGAAGGTTCGAGATCCGCCTCCTCCCGAATAACCTGCGCATCGTCGCGCCCCGAAGCTCCGAACCCTCCTATTAAAACGCGCCTTTTTGTGATAGAAAACGCATTCAGCACATACCAGAAGCTGGTATCCGCCGTACGGGAGATCCGCGACGGATAGAAAGCCGGAACTCCAGAGAGCTATAGAGGTTGGGAACGTTGAGAGCATTCGTATTTCCAGGACAGGGCAGCGGCGTGACCGAACCGGATGATGGCCGTCTGGCCGCGATCCGGGGCGTTATCGGGGAGTGGGTCCCGGATCAGGTCAAGCTCTTCTCCCGGGCCGCCGGGGATACGGACGAGAGCTTGGCCCTGGGCGTACGCCCTGACGTCGTAGCCGGACACTCGCTCGGGGAGTACGGCGCGGCCTATGCCGCCGGCTGCTTCGACTTCGAGACGGGCCTCAGGCTCGTGGCCCGCCGGGACCACCTCCTGGCCGAGGCCGCCGAGCACACCCCGGGGGGCATGGTCGCGGTGCTCAAGTCCAGCCCCGAGGAGGTCGAGCGGGCGCTGGAAGACACCGAAGGCTCCTTTATCGCCAACTACAACTCGCCGCGGCAGACCGTGATCTCGGGCCTCAAGGACGCCCTGAACGACGCGGTCGAGAAGATCCGGGGCCGCACCATCATGCTGAACGTCTCCTTCGCCGCCCACTCGCCGTACGTGTCGGCCGCCGCAGACCGGATGCGGGAGTCGCTGGAGTCCGCCGAGTTCCGCGCGCCCGAGGTGCCTTTCGTAAGCGCGATGGACGGCAGCGTCCTGCACCGCGCGGAGGAGGTAAAAGATGCGCTCAAGGGCCAGATGGTCGCCCCCGTGCGCTGGGTGCGGGTCGTGGACACGCTGGCCCGGCTCCGGGTCGAGGAGTGGGTCGAGCTCGGCGGCGGCGGGGTGCTCACCCGGATGCTCCGCGACTTCGAATCGCCCCTCAAGGGAGTAACGTTCGAGGACCTGCGCAGCCGCGTGGCGGATCTACCCGCCCAGGCGCGCAACCTCCTCCCCGGCTCCCACGACACCCCTGAAACTCCTGAAACGCCGGACCCCGCGGCAGACGGAGGAGCCGACCGCTAGAACTCGCCGGAGCAAACTTCCGGGGCACTTTCCGGCTTCCCGCGAAACGCCGCGACGAACGATTGCAACACGACGAGGGCCGGGGTATATGCCCCGGCCCTCGTTACGCCGCGCCGCCGGTTTGCCCTCCAGAGGCTAGCGGGCGGCCTCTGCGCGTTCCTCGGACTTGGCCTGCTCCTCGGGGATCGCTCCGCTTGAGATGGCGATCATGTCCTCATCCCGCATGGAGACCGTGCCGGACGAGCTGGCCCACACGCCGATGGAGAAGCCCTCGTCCACCGGCTCGCCGAGCTTCTGCTCGTAGGAGACCTCCTCGCCGTCGGAGACGAGCGGGGTCGCCGGCTTAAGGAAGCGCCCGCCGAGCGGCAGGTTCACCCCGGAGACCTTGTCCACCAGCGACTCGAACTCCGCCGCGGGCTGGCGAGTCTTGATGTCGCCGTACTCCTTGCTCGCCACGCCCTTCGGGATCACGAGGTAGCCGTTGGTGGTGCGGCGCACGAAGGCGTCGCCCTCCCCGAGGGACTCGATGCCCATCTCGTTCAGGTACGGGCCGCCGTCTATGACGGAGAGGCTGCCTTCCTGATCCTCGACGTCCACCCCGGAGAGCCGCAGGAGCTCGGTGGCCGACGCGCCCAACGGAGCCTCGTACAGGCTTATGTCCAGCTCCGGGCCGAACACCTGCATGTGCTTGGTGGTGACGGGCTTGCCCCGGAAGAGGGCGTTGTAGATGTTCAGCAAGGACTCGGAGTTGTTCACGATGTGCCCGGCGTCCGGCGGGATGCCCGGGCGCTTTGAGCCATCCGGGTTCTCTATGCGGCGCGGGACCCACAGGTCCTTGTCGAAGACGTTCTTTATGAGGGTCTTCTCCTCGCCGAGGGCGTACTTGTCCGGCACGTGGGAGACCTCGTACAGGCCGTTGGCGTTCTCGTCGTACGCCGAGAACCAGTCCTCGTCCTTGTAGTGGACGCCCATCACGATCTTCTCGAAGCCGAAGATCGTCTTCATCGCCTCGTACAGCTCCAGGAACTCCTCGAAGTAGACCCGGTGGATCATCTTGTCCGCCCAGTAACCGGGCTCGGACTCGGTGCAGTTGACGATGAGGCGCGCCTGCGGCTTCTTGTACTTGAAATACGTCGGGAAGCCGCCGCCCCCGGCCCCTACCACGCCGGCCTGGCGGATGATCTCGACCGCCTCGTCCCTGCCGAGCGCCTTTACCTCTTCCAGCGTCCGCTGCTTCATCTCGACCACTTCAGGCCCTCTTCCTCTCGTTACCTTTAGGTACTTTTAGTTACAAAGCACCCTCACCTCATTACAACCAGTATAGACTACGCATCTTTGTGTTGCTAGTTGCCAGTATCTTTTCATTCCCTTGCGGAGCCGGCTGTCGGTCCGCACACACCCCGTTCGCGGGCGGCTCTGGTAGACTCGGTTTCGTTATGGGACTTGGAAAGCGCACGGCCAACATACTGCTCGGGATTGCGATCTTCCTGTTCCTCGTCTGGGGTACGCGGCTCTTCGTGTTCTTCGGCGAGCTACAGGCCGGGACGCTGCCAGCGCCGGCGGTTCACCTGGCGATGGTGATCATAAACCTGGCTATAGGGGCGTATCTCGCGTACCTCGGCATTAGTGGACGACGCTCGTCCGGGGCGATGACCCAGCGGGTGGAGTAGCCCGGGTAGATTAGACCGTTAGGACGACCTTCCCCGACGGACGTTGCCGGAGAGGTCGGCGCTGGTGTAGTTCGGGGTGATGGAGCGTAGGAGCTCGGCGGTGCCTTCGGAGTCGTGGCAGCGGGCGCGGGCGACCATCTCGTTCACCAGTTGCAGGAACCTGTCGCCGCCGTCGCCGTTGTGGCCATCTCCGTCCGGACCCTTGCCGGGGCTTACGCGCAGCACCATCGGGTGGTCCGTATCGTTCTGGTGCTCGCTCTGCTCCAGGAGCTCTTCCCGGAGCTTCTCTCCGGGCCGGAGTCCGGTGTACTTTATCTGTACTCCGCTGGCGCCCATTATCTCGATCATCTTTCTGGCGAGGTCCGTTATGGAGACGGGACGGCCCATCTCGAGGACGTAGGTGCCGTAGGAGTCGGCCATCGCGCTCGCCTGCAGGATGAGGGAAACCGCCTCGGGGATGGTCATGAAGTACCGGATCATCTCGGGGTGGGTTACCGTTACCGGGCCGCCGGCCTCTATCTGCTGGCGGAAGGTCGGTACGACCGATCCCCGGCTGCCGAGCACGTTTCCGAAGCGGACCGAGGCGTAGATCGTGGCCGGGTACAGGCGCGAGAGGCTCTGGACCAGCATCTCGGAGAGCCGTTTGGTCGCGCCCATAACGTTGGCCGGGTTTACCGCCTTGTCGGTCGAGACGTTGACGAACTTCTCGGCCCCATGCTCCCCGGCCATCCGGGCGACGTTCAGGGTGCCGAAGACGTTGTTGAGTACGGCCTCGGCGACTCGCTCCTCCATGAGCGGGACGTGCTTGTAGGCGGCGGCGTGGAAGACCACCTGGGGGGCAGATCCTTCGAAGGTATCCTCCATCCCCTCCGGCGAGGTCACGTCACCCACCTGATACTCGGCCTCGGAGAAGCCCTCGCGGGCGAGGTCCTGGCTGAGGTAGTAGAGGCCGCTCTCGTCGCGGTCCATGAGCGTGAGATGCTCCGGGGCGAGGCGCGAGATCTGGCGTGAAAGCTCCCGCCCGATGCTGCCGCCCGCGCCCGTTACGAGCACCCGCTTGCCGCTTATGTGCTCGGAGAGGGCGGCGAGGTCTATGTTGACCGGCTCCCGGCCGAGGAGGTCCTCGATCTGGAGCTCGCGCAGCCTGAAGGCGTTTTCGGAGAGCACCTCGTCCAGGTCGGGCATGATCTTGACCTCGACCGAAGCCTCGGTGCAGACCCGCCAGATGGCGTTCATCTGGTCCCAGTCCGCGTAGGGGGTGGCGATGATGACCTGCTGCACGTCATGTTCGGGGACGATGGAGCCCAGGTCCTCGAGGCCGCCGAGCACCGGCGCGCCCTCTATGCGGCGGCCCTTCTCGGCGGGCGACTCGCTCACGAAGCCGACCACCTGCAGGTTCAGCGCCGTCGAGCGCCAGATGTGGCTGGCGAGGGCGACGCCGGGCTCCTCGGTACCCACGATGACCGTGCGGGTGCGGGTGCCGATCTCGCGCAAGGAGAGCTCGTAGAAAAAGCGCGGGTACAGCCTGACGGCGACGAGCTGTAAGTAGGCCAGCAGCGCCCCCACGATCACCACGCTGAGCGGGAACGGGCGCAGGTCGAAGATCACACCCAATATCACGTCCACGATAAAGATGATCCCGGCGGCTATGGAGGTCGCGCTCGCCACGCGCACGCCCTGGTAGATCCCGGTGTAGCGCAGCACGCTCTGGTACACGCCGCTCTCGTACAACAGCGCGACGAAGATGGCGGCGCTCAGAAAGGCGAAGGGCCAGAACGAGGCCCAGAAATCCGGCGGCACGTCGCCGTTGAAGCGGAAGAGCAACGCGATGGCGAATGACTCCACCACTATGGCGACGTCCACCAGCATCGCCGCCCCGCGCCGCATGCCGGGAGGCGACCGCTGGAACACGCGCTGCAGACGCTCGGTCACCTGGAGAAACGCTCTCTGCAATCTCATCATAGGCTCACAGTGTCACCCGTCTGCCCCTTTCCGGCAAGTTTTGCGACAAGTTCCATCTCCAACACCATCTCTAGCTCCGAGCCGCTCCGAAGGCCCGGGGCAGGCTCAGGAGCCCCGCGCAGACCAGTGAGATCACGGCCAGGCCGAGGACTACCTGCCCGCCGAGCATCAGCAGCGCGGCCAGCCCGGACGCCACGCTCGCCCCGTAGTACAGGGCGCTCGTGCGCCGGTGCATCGCGCCCGTGGGGGTTATCCGCTGGTAGATGTGTTCGCGGTGGGCGGAGAGGACGTTCTTGCCGGCCCTTGCGCGTGAGATCAGGGTATAAGCCGTGTCCAGCAAGAACGGCGCGAACACCGCCGCGCACACCACGACGCCGAGAGGGGCACCCGCCTCCGGCGCCGGCAGATACAGCACCCCCGCCGCCAGCGCGAAGCCCACGAAGTAGCTCCCCACGTCCCCCAGAAAGATGGAAGCCGGGCTCGTGTTCCACAGCAGGAACCCCGCCACGCCGCCCGCCAGCGCGAAGAACACGCCGGAGCCGCCGACGATCACGATCAGAAATGCCAGGTTCACGAGCGCCACCCCGCTGACGATCCCGTCTATCCCGTCCATGAAGTTGAAGGCGTTGACGAGCCCCACCACCCAGAAAACGGCTAGCGCCAGCAAGGCGTACCGCGCGATACCGGCCGACTGCGCCAGTATCGGCGGCGGGAGGTACACGAGAAGCGAGAGCGCGGCCAGCGTCTGCACCCCGGCGCGGGGACCGAGACCGAGTCCCGCGAGGTCGTCGGCGAGCCCGGCCAGCCCGACCACAGTCGCGGCAACCAAGAGCGGCCACAGCGCCGGCGGGTGGGCGGCGCCGTGGACGGCGGCACCGGCCACCATACCGAGCCAGGCTCCGCAGACGATGGCGATGCCGCCGAGCCGGGGCGTGGGCACCTCGTGGGAGCTCCGCAGGTTCGGCATGTCGAGCATCTGCCTCCCGACCGCGAACCGCACCACGAGCGGCACCAGCGCCGCCGAGACGAGGAATGCGACACCCGCTATGGTCAGAGCCCCGTCCAACCGGCGCTCAGCCCCTCAGCATCCCGAGCATCCGCAACCGCTCCACCTCAAGCTGTATCCCCTCCTCGAAGGTGCGGGGGGCGTAGCCGAGCTCCCTCCGGGCCTTCTCGTAAGGATACGCCTTGTCCTCCCGCAGGCGCTGGACCTGATCGGAGCCAACCGGCAGCCGCAGCCCGGCGCGCTCGGCCAGCCGTGAGGCCCGGTACACCGGCTGCAGCGGGATGCTCAACAACCGCACCTCGCGTTCCAGCGCACGGGCCGCGGTCCGCACGAGCTCCCCGTAGCCCAGGGAAGCCGCGCCGGGCAGGTCGTAGGTCTCCCCCACGGCGGCGGGGTTTTCGAGGGCGGCCAGAATGCCCTGGGCGAGGTCCTCGTGGTACACCGGCTGCCACAGGTTGTCTCCGGACCCGAAGACCGGGAACACCAAGGAGCGGTCCAGAAAGCGCAGCAGGCGGCGCATGTTCTTGTCCCGCTCGGAGCCGTAGATCATGGTCGGACGAACCACGGTCCAAGAGAGCCCGCTCTTCCGCACGACGGCCTCCATAGAGAGCTTGGGCCCGGAGCGAGTCTCGTAGGCCGAGTGGGCACTGGTGCTGCTCACCGCTACGAGCCGTCCCGCCCCGGCGCGCCGCATCCCCTCCACCAGCGGCGGCGCGTACTCGATACCGGCGGCGTGGATTACGGCGTCCACGCCGGATGCCGCGCGAGAGACGGCCTCCGCGTCGTCCGCGTCTCCGATTGCTATCTCTACCTCCGCCGGGTCCAGCCGGTGGCTGTTCGGGCTACCGTTGCGCAGCAGGCAGCGGACCTCGTGACCTGCCGGGATCAAGGCCTCGATGAGCGCCCCTCCGAGCAGCCCGGTCGCCCCGGTGAGGAGTATTCGGCTCATCGTCGAGGAGGCGCAGGCTCGCCTGACGCGGGCACCGGTCTCATCCCCCGGCCTCCGCGCTCGATCATCACCGAAGAGAACTTTCGGGAGTCATCCAGATGTCTCTCCAGAACACTCCTTACGTTTTCGAGGCGGAAGCGCTGGTAGCCGTATAAGTCGCCTAAGTCATGTAAGGCTACATTGCAGAATCCCACCACGGACCGCATACAGCAGGAGAGGTCCAGGGGGAGCCACGCCCCCGCCATATCTGGAGCCAGCTCAGAGGTGAGACCCTGCGCCGCATGCCAGGTTTCAGACACCGGAAGGGCCCCCGCGTACACGGCGAGGTCGAGATCGCCCGCCGCCCGCTCGCACTCCGTCCAGAGGCTCCCGCGGTAGACGGCGGCCGTCTCCGATAATGCCTCTCTGGGCCGCTCCGGCAAAGACTCCGGGCCACCTCCATCGTCCCACGACACGCGCGTCATGGTCCAACTCTACTAGCTCTGGAGGCGGTGCGCCGCGCGGGATAGGAAAGGCTCACGCCCACCCGGCGCCGGTCTCATCCGGCGTCTACGCGCCGTCCCTGCGCTCCACAGGGCCCGTGAACCGGCCAAGCGCCCGCTAATCGAGCCTCTCGCGGCTCCCGCCGGTCCGGGCGGCGTCAGAGTAGCCATGTTTTATACGCCGCCACCAGGGCCAAGGCGGATGGGCCCGCGACGGGCCGGAGACCGTTGGGGCCTCCGCCTCTCGGCACGACGCCGCTTGGTTGCCGCTTCACCGGCGGTTTCGGGCTCTCAGCTCGCGGCGCTCCCCCGCTCGGCCCGCTGCGGCCCGCCCGCCGAGGGGCGGATGTCGAAGTCGAAGATCTCGGTGGGCAGGTAGAGCGTGGCGCAGGAGTTCGGCACGTCCACGACGCCGCTGAAGCGGCCCTCGATGGGCGCGGCGCCCAGCAGCAGGTAGGCCTGCTCGGGCGAGTAGCCGAACTTGGTCAGGTACTCGATGGCGTTCAGGCAGGCGCGCTTGTAGGCGAGCTGCGAGTCGAGGTGGCGCTGCTGGCCCTCCTCGGTAACCGAGATGCCGACGAAGGTCAGGAACTCGCTGTAGCGCGGCTCGACGTTGCCCGGGAAGAACACGGGGTTGTTCGTCACGCCGTAGGCTTCCATCCCGCCCTTGATCAAATCCACGCCCAGGTCCAGGTAGCCGCCCATCTCGATGGCTCCGCAGAACGTGATCTCACCGTCCCCCTGCGAGAAGTGCAGATCTCCGGCGGAGAGCTTTCCGCCCTCGACGAAGACCGGCATGAAGATCCTGGCCCCGCGTGTGAGGTTCTTGATGTCCTGGTTGCCGCCGTTCTCGCGCGGCGGGGCGGTGCGTGCGGCCTCCCGGGCCGCCTGCTCGGCCTGCTCCTCTTCCATGTGGCCGAGCAGGGCGTTATTTGGCTCTGGTGGCAGCGCGAGCGGGGGCACCGCGTCCGGGTCGGTGGCTATGAGCTCGGCCTCGCGCCGGTTCCAGTTACCGAGCAGGTCGTGAGAGGGCGCGGTCCCGATCAGGCCGGGGTGCGTAATACCGGTAAAGCCCACGCCGGGCAAATGACGCGAGGTGGCCTTCTGGCCGTGGAAGTCCCACACCGCCTTGTGGGCGTCCGGGAAGTGGTCGGTCAGGAACCCGCCGCCGTTGTCCCTGGCGAAGACGCCCGTGTATCCCCAGCCCTGGCCCGCCACCGGCCCGCTCTCCTGCGGCACCGGCCCGAGGTCCAGGATGTCCACCACGAGCAGGTCGCCGGGCTCCGCGCCCTCCACGGAGATAGGACCGCTGAGCGGGTGGACGATGGAGAGATCGAGGTTGCGGATGTCGTCGGCCGAGTCGTCGTTGTGTACCAGCCCGTCGAACCACTCGCGGCACTCCAGCCTGAACTCCGAGCCCGGCGATACGGTGGCAACGGGCGGAACGTCCGGATGCCAGCGGTTGTGGGGAGCCACCCGCTGCTCGAAGAACGACTTCGACTGGTCGAAACTAAACAGAACCTCGGGCATTCGTATCTCCTCCTCGGTGGTTCAGGGTCTGGGCAACCTGCCGTGCAGCGGGTTGGTAGAGCGCGGACGCCCCACGCCGCGTGGTGGAGCCCCGTTGAGTACGCGCGGCTCGTGCGCGCTGCGGTCGGCGGCCTCTCTGGCACGGTTCACGTCCGACCTGGGCGAGGTCACGGCGGGGGGACTATATACGCGCTCCGCGAGGCTCCCGCAGGACGGACAGCTCTCATGCGGGCCCGCACTCCCGATGGGCCGGCGAAGCTCAAAAGCCCCGCAATCCTCGCAATAATAATCGTACAGCGCCACTAGTATCCGCCAAACAGCTTTTGGTAGAGCATCCTCATTACCCCAACACCGTCAGCCACCGTACATCCTACTTTGGACGTTTCAAACATCATAAACGTAACCAGAAGACGGGGTCAAATATCGCAGACTACGTCTACACCTTATATTTGCACCTTACGTAAGACGCTCTGTGGCATACCCCAGAAGCCACCTACAACACCCACAATAGGCTACGCTCATCATCTCCGGGAATAAGTCCGCACTGCCCCCACAACTCTGGTTCGCTCCCTGATCGGGCGCTAGCGAGACGGCCACGGTTCCACTCTATGCGTGGCGGTAACCCGTGGAAACCGATGCGCTTTTTGCAGCGGAAGGGCCGATCCGGCGTGTGAGAAGGCGCAGCGCGCTCCGAGTAAGCTCCGCGAGAGACGGAACAGAAAGCGAGTCCGGCTGCGATCCGGTCCGCAGACCCTCTGGCCGGCGCTGCCCTCGGTTCGCTTTCTAGCTGCGGCGCCGCACCTCAGCCGGCCGCTTCGGACATCACCCGCGAGGCCCAGTCCAGGTTCTCCGTGTACCAGTCAATGGTCTGGCGGATACCCGTCTCGAAGGTGTGCTCGGGCCGCCAGCCGAGCTCGGTCTGTATGCGCGCCGAGTCTATGGCGTAGCGCCGGTCGTGGCCTAGACGGTCGGTGACGAAGGAGATGAGATCCCAAGATTTGCCGAGATGCTCCAGGATGAGCTCCGTTATCTCCAGGTTGGTCCGCTCGTTGTCGCCGCCGACGTTGTAGATGCGACCGGGCTCGCCCCGATCCAGCACCAGCGCGATGGCGCGGCAGTGATCCTCGACGTGCAGCCAGTCCCGCACGTTCATCCCGTCGCCGTACAGCGGCACGGGCCTATCGGCCAGCGCGTGCCGGATAAACGAGGGTATTAGCTTCTCCGGGTACTGGTAGGGACCGTAGTTGTTGGAGCAGCGGGTGACCGTGATCGGCATCCCGTAGGTCTCGTGGTAGGCGCGGCACAGGAGATCCGCCGAGGCCTTGGAGGCCGAGTACGGCGAGTTCGGCTCTATGCGACTTTCCTCGGTGAAAGCCGGCTCCTCCGGAGCTAGCGAACCGTACACCTCGTCGGTGGAGACCTGCACGAAGCTCTCCACCCCGTGCCGCCGGGCAGCCTCCAGCAAGTTCTGAGTACCCATCACGTTGGTCGCGGTAAAGACCTCGGGACCGGCGATGCTGCGGTCCACGTGGCTCTCGGCGGCGAAGTTCACCATCGCGTCCACCCCTTCGGAGACCAGCCCGTCCACGAGCTCTTTATCCTGTATCGCACCGTGGACGAATCTGTAGTTCTCCGCGCCGGCGAAGTCCTCGGTGTTCTCCAGACGGCCCGCGTAGGTCAGGGCGTCCAGGTTTATCCACTCGGTCTCGGGACGACCGGGTACCACCTGCCGCAGGAAGTTGCACCCTATAAACCCGCACCCACCCGTAACCAGAACCCGCCTCAACCGACTCAAAGAGCCTCCATCCGTAGCATCCACGAAATCCGCAAGGTATACGAACGGTATTCAAGCATCGGAGCAATACGGACTCAACACCCGTATTCCGGCGGCCTCTGTGAAACATGGAATGGTTACACAGAAAACTTTTCCCGGAGGCTAAAGTTCCCCCGGAGGATGCACGACAACAGCAATACGAATAACATGTGCTAGCGGAAGACACTCCTCGGAGGGGGAAAGATGCAACCAGAGACATACGACGACGCGTCTCGGACATCCCAGAGTATCGCCGGTCGGGACTTCGCGCGGCGGCACTTTCTAAAGATAGGCGCCACCGGCGTGTTTAGTGCCCTCACTCTCGGGGCGCTCGGACAATCCACCGCCTTCGCCCAGGGCCCAAAGGAACCGGACTCGGAGCTAAAGCAGGAGTTCGAGGACGCGGCGGAGGAGTTCGGCGTGCCGGTCGGGGTCCTAAGCGCAATGGGCTACGTCAACACCCGCTGGGAAATGCCGCCGCCGGACGCCAGCGACTACGAGGATGGTGAGACCGGCCGCTGGGGCGGGTACGGGATCATGGCCCTGGTAAGGAACCCCTCCACGGACACCCTTTCCGAGGCCGCACAGCTCACCGGCATCTCCGAGGAAAAGCTGAAGACCGACCGGAAGTCGAATATCCGGGGCGGCGCGGCGCTTCTGGCGGAATCCCAGAAGAAGCAAGGTCGGCCCACTATCGAGCGCCGGGAGCCGGAGAAGGCCCGCAAGCAGGGAAAACTGGGCCGCGAGGAGCTGAAAGGCTGGGTACAGGCGACCTCCGGACGCGGAGCCTTCAGAGCACTCGGAGTCGAAGAAGAGGCCCCGGCGCCAGCAGGGGTTGGCGGAGGCAACATTTACGAGGAACAAGTCTCGGAGACCCTGAAGACCGGAGCCTCCGGCAAGACAGAGTTCGGGGAGCAAATACGGCTCCAGCCCGAATAGACGACCAGCGGGAACTTGAACGACGGCTCAAAACGCTTGGGGGTTAGGTAATGGCGAGACCAGATTACGGTAGGGCAAGGTGGTACGGTGCACACGGCAACAACTACTCTAACGCGCGCCGGGGCCGCTCACAGATAAGCAGGGTCGTTATACACGTAACCCAGGGCTCCTGGTCGAGCGCGATAAACTGGTTCAGGGATGGACGAGCCGGGGTCTCGGCACACTATACCGTCCGATCCAACGACGGCTTTATCGGACAATCCGTACAGGAAAATGATATCGCCTACCACGCCGGTAACTGGACCTATAACAAGACCAGCATCGGCATCGAGCATGAAGGGTACGTGAGCAACCCGGCCTGGTTCACCGGCGCAATGTACCGCTCTTCTGCCAGGCTAACCGCGCACCTGTGCGACAAGTACAACATCCCGATAGACCGCAACCACATAGTCGGCCACAACGAGGTCCCCGGCGCAAGCCACACTGACCCCGGCCGCCACTGGGACTGGGGCCGGTACATGAGTCTCGTGAGGAAGTACGCTGGTAGCAGAAGCAATACCTATCGCCAAATCGTGGATAACCGTTCCCAACGTTTCAGAGCATCCAGGAATTGGCGTGGCAGTCACTATAGCTCACAGAGGCGAGGTCGTGACTATAGGTTCGCGAAACCCGTACGGAGCTGGAACGCTGATAGAGCAATGTTCAAGATAAAAATACCAAGTACAGGAGTGTACAAAATTTGGGCGTGGTGGCCAGCTGACAGCGGGTACAATGGGCGCACGAGATTTCTAGTCCGGACCTCCAACGGCTGGGTACCTAGGCTGCGCAGTCAACGCAGAAACGGCGGAAGATGGGTGGGGCTCGGCAAATTTCACATGCGGGCAGGAGACGGTTGGTGGGTAAGGATAGACAGGAGAAGCAAGTCATCAGGCTATATTATAGCGGACGCGGTTATGGTAAAGAAAGCATAGACTTACCTGCACCCTTGACGGACAAGCTAAAGATAGGTGTTGTAGACTAGACGTGCCATATCGACATCGTCTGCGTAAGGAACCTTCTTGGCCGTCACTAATGCCCCTGAAGCTAAACGGAGACCGCTCAGAGCTGTCCCAGAGGCGCTTACAAGGCTCTACGACAATCGTTGGCTGATCTTCTACTTTATTCAGCGCGACCTGTCGAGTACCTATAGGAAGAGCTTCCTGGGCTTTCTGTGGATAGTGCTCACGCCGCTGTTGATGATCGCGCTGTACTCGCTGGTCTTCTCCGAGATCGTCGGGATAAGGTTCAGGGAGGTCGAGGGCCAAGGGGTCGCGAACTTCGGGCTGTACCTGTACTGTGGGCTCATCCCGTTCCTGGCGTTCGCCGGTTCGATCAACCAGTCGGTGAAGACCATAAAGAGCAACTCGAATTTGGTGCAGAGGGTCGTCTTTCCGGTAGAGATATTGCCTCTGAGCACAGTCCTGACGAACTTCATAACCCAGAGCTCGGGGTTGATCGTGCTGGTCTCCGTGGTCTTCGCGCTCGAAAGAGAGCTACACTGGACGCTCGTGCTGTTGCCCGCGATCATGGCGCTCCAGCTCGTGTTTACCCTGGGTCTCGGCTACCTGATTTCGGTGCTCGGCGCGTACCTGCCGGACCTCGGACAGGTAACCAATGCCACGACGCGGGCGATGTTCTTCTTGACCCCGATCATCTGGCCCGCCTCGCTCGCCTACGATAGAGGCTACGGCTTCGTAGTAGATTACAACCCGATAGCCTTCGTGGTGATGTCGTACCGGGACCTGGTGCTAACCGGCGAGCTGCCGGCGCTCGCGCCCGCCCTGTGGTGGTCGGGGGTCGCGGTAGTGCTCCTGGTGGTCGGGTTCTGGCTGTTCGTCCGCTCCAAGAAGCGGTTTGCGGACCTGATCTGATGTCCGCGATCTCTCTCAAAGGCGTCTCCAAGCGGTACCGGATCTACTCTAGCCCCCAGGCCCGGGTAAAAGAGATTCTGACCCTGGGCCGTAAGAGCTACGGCGACGAGTTCGTGGCTCTAAAGGACATTGATCTGGAGATAGAGCCGGGGACCACGCTGGGCATCCTGGGCCGCAATGGGGCCGGAAAGAGCACGCTGCTAAAGATAGTCTCCGGTGTCCTGACCCCGACCGAGGGCAGCGTCGAGGTAAACGGGCGGCTGGTGCTGTTACAGCTCGGGGCCGGGTTCAACAACGAGTTCACGGGCCGGGAGAACGTGCTGCTCAATGGCCTGATCCTGGGCATAGGGCGGGAAGAGATGCTCCGGCGCTTCGACGAGATCGAGGAGTTCGCAGACCTCGGGAAGTTCATGGACCGTCCGGTAAAGACGTACTCCAGCGGGATGCGCGCCCGGCTCGGGTTCGCCGTGGCGGTAAACGTCGAGCCGGACATACTGATCCTGGACGAGACTCTTTCCGTCGGGGATGCGATCTTCAAGCAGGTCGGCCTGCAGAAGATGCGGAACCTCAGAGACCGGGGCACGACCATCCTCTTCGTCTCCCACAGCATGGGCATGGTTAGGAACTTCTGCACCGAGGCCGTCCTGCTGCACCAGGGCGAGATCGTGGCCCGGGGCGGCACCAGCGAGACCGCCGACCGCTACCAGGCCCTACTCTCCGGCAGGGAGGCGGGTAACCGGGCCAAGAAGGAGGGCTCCGGCTGGGACTATGGCGTCGAGCTGGACGAGGAGTCCGAGGTACTCGGCGAAGAGGAACCGGACTTCAAGGAGGACCCAGAGCTTTCCCGAGGGGCGAGGGCCAGCCTGCGACACGGCACGGGCGAGGGACGCATCGCTGGGGTGGAGGTGCTGGACCGGGAAGGGGAACCCGTAGACGAGATCCGGGCCGGGGAGAGCGTTACCGTCCGGGCGCACCTGCAGTACGAGGAGACGTTCAGCGGCAGCGTGTTCGGCATCACGCTCAGGAACAGGACCGGGCTCGACATCTTCACCACGAACACGAAGCAGGAAGGGGTCCCGCTGCGCAAGCGGGAGCGGGGCGAGCGGGTGATCGTTGACTTCGTCTTCGAGGTTCCCCTGCAACCCGGCCCGTACAGTGTAACCGCCTCCCTATCCCCATCCGGCGGCGACAACGTGTATCTGGACTGGGTAGACGTGGCGGCGGCGTTCAAGATCTCCCGCCCCGAAAGGGGGACTATAAAGGGCCTGGTACATCTGGCGACACAGGCCAGGCTCCACAGCCCGGACAGTGAAGAGGAGCCCGGGAACGTGGAGCACTCCAGCCGGTCGGCCCAGAGCACCTAGAATACCTAGAGTATCTCCACATTCTCAAGGTCCTCCAGGGAATGCGCGCCGAGCCGATTACGCACGGCGTTCCGCAGGTCTACGATCTTGCTCGCCCGGGCGACCACGGGCTCCAGATCCACCACCTTGTGGTCCGTGGCTATCACCACGCAGTCAGCCTCCTCTATCTGGCCCTCGGTTAGCTCGACGGACTCCAGGCCGTTATCCGGGAGCTCTGGTACGTACGGGTCGTGGTAGGCGACGTCCGCGCCGTCCCTGGCGAGCAGTTCGAGTATTTTTAGAGACGGGCTCTCTCTGAGGTCCCCGACGTTCGGCTTGTAGCTGACCCCGAGCATCAATATCCGGCTGCCGTTCACGGGCTTCTTCTCGGCGTTCAGGGCCGACGTGACGCGGCTCTCGGCGTAGTAGGGCATGTTCACGTTGGTCCGGCCGGCGAGCTCTATGAACTCGGTGCTCATGTCGAAGGCGCGGGCGCGCCAGGAAAGATAGAAAGGGTCTACCGGGATGCAGTGCCCGCCGAGCCCGGGGCCGGGATAGAAGGGCATGAACCCGAACGGCTTGGTCTTGGCCGCGTCCACGACCTCCCACACGTCTATGCCCATCCTGTGGCAGAGGATGGCGAGCTCGTTTACCAGGGCTATGTTCACCCCCCTGAACACGTTCTCGAGCAGCTTGGACATCTCCGCACTCTCGGGGCTGGAGACCACGTGAACTTCGTTTACCACCCTGGCGTATAGCTCCTCCGCAAGCGCCGCGCAGCCTTCCGTTACGCCCCCCACGACCTTCGGCGTGCTCTTGATGTTGTAGCCGATATTCCCCGGGTCCACCCGCTCGGGGCTAAAGGCCAGATGGAAATCGTCTCCTATCTCGCGTCTTCCATTCTGTTCCAGAATGGGCTGTACCACCTCCCGCGTCGTGCCGGGATAGGTGGTGCTCTCCAGCACGACGAGCGCGCCCGGACGCAGGTTAGCCGAGATCTCCTCTACCCCGGCCACGACTATCGAGAGGTCCGGCTCCCGATACTCATCGAGCGGTGTCGGCAGACATATAAGGACCGCTTCCGCCTCCTGTAAAGGCTCGTATTCCTGCGAGAACCTCGCCTTTCTGCTTGAAACGAGATCTAACAACATCGCCGACGATACGTCCTGTACGTACGACTCACCCGCGTTCAGGGCCTCTACCTTGCTCGCGCTATTATCCACGCCCACGACGGAGAGACCGGCCTCTGCGAAAGTCGCGGCGAGTGGCAAACCCACGTAGCCAAGCCCTACGATACCTACGGTTTCTACAGTCCGTATATTATGAGCGTTACGGGCGTCGGACATATCAGGAACCTCCAACAATGAAAAGCGACGAGAAACGACGAGAAACTTCTACGGCGACAGCTACCCGCCGAGCTACCTGTCCAACAACCGACCGCGTAGGCTATCCAGTCTTTTGAGAAGCCTGGAGCCCGTGGAGCCTCTCATCTCCTTTACCTGAATCTCAAGGCTTCTCAAGCGAGCCTCAAGATACTGAGTCTTATCTTGCTCCTTTTCGAGGCTCTGCTCCAGCGTGACGATCCGCTGCTTGAGCTGCTGCGGGTTCGGGCCCCTGGGAGCCGCTTTCTGTGAGGTGGTCTGCTCCGTGCCCGCCTCCGTTTTACCCTGATGTTCCTGTTGGGCGGGCAGCGTGCTCCTGAAAGGCAACTCCGGATCGTCCCACTGGCGCTGGATGCGGTCCAGCACCCAGGCTTCCGTCTCGTGGTCCTTGTTCTCCTGGATGTAGCGCGCTTGCTCCTGGCTCAGGGGCTCCTTCCGCCGACGGCGGTTCTCGAAGGAGCGTGACATCTTCTCCCAGGCTCGCCGGACCTCATCATCGAACTCGATCTCCAGAAACCTGGACACGAGCGGTATGCAGGACTCGCTGCGGGAAAAGAAATCATGGTAGCTGATGATGAGCAGCTCGGGATCTCGCGGCCCCTCCACGAACTGCCGGGTCTTCTTCATGGCGATGTTCCAGTCCCGTACCCCTAGCTCGAAGCCGTTCTTACCCCCGAGCCAGGCATCCTCCGGGTTCTTGGACCTCGCATCGTACGACTCCGCAACCTCCTCTATAGGCCGGTAGAGCACTATAAAGCGGGAGCCAGGATTGTTCTTATGCAGCTTCCCCAGGTTTCTGACGTAGGACGGGGTCTTATCACCGATCCAAGCTAGCTCGTCCGGGCTCTTACCGGCGAGCAGCTCCTCGTGATAGCTTTTGGGCAGGTTCGTCTCGCCCTCTCTGTAGTCCAGTATCCTATCGAAGCTGAATAGATCCGGTGTGATCTCGGGCTGCAGGAACTTATAACGCTCACGGCAGATCAAGAGCCTTGGATGCTGATTGAGATAGTTGGCGAACGCCGTCGTACCGCTCCGGCCCGGTCCCGCGACGAATAAGATGTTCAAGTCAGCCTCCAAAAGTCTCCGTGCGGTAACCTGAAGCGTATCATCCTTCTCCCGCTCTCCGTCTACTGGTAGAACAAGAAGACATACCGCGTAACATGCACCAGCCCGGTAGTCTAACCAATCGCTCACGATACAGCATACGGAGGCCCCGGCCGACGAGTAGGTATCAGGAACCTGGTTACCCACAGAGTGTGACTCGCATGACTCCAAACACGGGCTTATGGCTCCGCAAGCCCGTTCGAGTCTTTTATGAACTTCTGTTAGCCTTTTTTGTGGTCGTTATTTGTCAGTGTGCTGTTTGTGGAGGGCTAAAATGCCGGTGTTCGAGTGGAATAACGACGGACGCTTTGGAAAGTTGATCGCTTTCGCAAACGTGGAAGTGGGACTTTCAAAGACTGCCTCTTCTAGCTACATGCGCCTCGAAGCAGAGCGTAAGCGACGAGAAGCATCCGAGAGACGCGAAGCTACGTTAACCGCAGAGACTGGTAAGCTCAAATCCAGGGCAGAAGACGCAGAGAAAGTTCTCGCTGACACTAGAAAGCAACTTCAGAATTTCAAGCGCCAGCGTTTCCGGCTAGAGAGCCCTGATCCAGAACAGGATAGAGTTGAGACATTCAAGACCCTTCTTTCTCCTCTGCCAGAGGGCAGGTTGCTCGACTTGGGGTGCGGCCACGGTAAGTTCTCACTTGCCGCCGCGAGCCTGGGCTGGAAGGTTACGGCGGTTGACGCGAGAACCGAGAGGATGCCCACTAGTGCAGATCAGAACATAGAGTGGCTCCAGGGCGACGTGCGGGAGTTCTCCTTTGACAAAGACGACTTCGACTGCATCTCTGTGCTCGGGCTACTCTACCATCTCGAACAGCCCGCCCAGATGGACCTCCTCAAAAGGTGCGCCGGTACGCTAACGATCCTCGACACCAGGGTCGGCCTCAACCAAGGGGCCACCGAGAACGGTTATAGAGGCGAGTACTACAAGGAGCCGGGTGAAACGGAGGAGGAACGCAAGACGAGGCTCGCTGCTTCCTGGGGTAACGCCCAATCATTTTGGCCCACGGAGGATTCGCTCATAAAGATGGCCCGCGACGCGGGCTTCTCGCTAGTAGCTCCGGTGAGGCCTCCACGCCGCAAGTATAGGACTTTCTACGTCTGCTATCCGTAAAGCGGGGGAGCTGTGCGTATTTTGGAGACTGAAGTTCTCCACTTTAGACATCCTATAATGCGCGGCATGTTCGACACGGTGAAAGGAATCTTCCGAGACAAAGACCAGAGTCTGCGGTCTTCTGACCGTGTGGTGGATGGTACGGTAGAAGCTCTACTGGTGAGCTTCTGCAACATGCCTCGCAGCCGCAGGTCGCCTATGGCGGTGGTGGACTTGCTAGATACCTCAGGCCCCTCGTATGAGTGGCTCAGCCTGGATGGCGCAAATACGAACAGTGGACCACCAAACCACGGCGGACGGGCGTTGTGCTGGTATGGTGATCTGGTCTGCGCTGCCTACAGGGCTAGCGCCAGGGTAGCGGAGTTCGCCCTTTTCGATCCCTATGATTGGACGGTCCTCTCGCGGACCCCGGTCCCGGCGGGCGTACACTCCGCCACCTCCGATGGAAAGTGCATCTACTTCTCGGTAAGCCTAGAAGACTCCATATACAGAGCGGTGCCGGAGAGACGCGGCACCTGGAGGCTGGAGAGGCACTGGACGCTCCCTGGCTCCACGGGTAGGGAGGACGAGAGCCATATAAACGGCTTGGGCTTCGTAAGCGGCGAGTTGTGTGTGAGCGGTATAGGCCGCAAAAGAGGCCGGAGCTGGGCGGAGACCGGCAGAGGCTTCATCTACAATGCGGAGCGCGAGGAGGTGCTTGCCGACGGGATACTCCACCCCCACTCGATGCTCTCCGAGGGCGAGAGAATCTGGACCTGCTCGTCCCAGACCAATCAGATTTTGTGCATGAACACGGCGGGCGAAGCTCAGAAGGAGTTTGACTTCCCAACCACCTACCTGCGCGGCTTCGCGCTGGATGATCATGAGCTGTTCGCAGGCTCCTCAAAGCGCCGGACTCATTCGCTCTCGACCGGGGAGGAGACTGGCGTCTCACGCAAGACGAGCGGGGAGTGTTCTCTGTGGAAGCGATACAAGAACGGCGTGACAGCCGAGAGAATCGTTGACTTCTCCACACACAGGGATGAAATCTACGACCTGCTACCCATCCCATCGCCCTCGCGCAGGCCGCACTAGACGAGGATAGAGCGGAACCGCCTAGCTAGTGGATCTCGTGTAGTACTCCTCGATCAGGGGGGCGGTTATCTTCTCCACCGTCTCCACCTGCTGCGGAGTGAGATCCTCCTTCCATCCCCCCGGGCTCGCCTTGCGGTAGAACTTGCCGTCGCCCTTCTTCTTGTCGGGTATGTTTTCCCAGGAGTGCTTCTTGACGACCTGCTCCAGCTTCCGCTCGTCCACGTACAGACCTAGCTCGGAGTAGATGCGCTTCATGGAGCCCAGGGCATCGGCGTTCAGCTCCTCGTACCTTACGAACGCCTTGCGTCCCTCGTGGGCGTCGTAGGCTTCCTTGGCCTTACTCACCTTCTCCTGATAGCGTCTGGCCGGGCCTTTTATGAACTCGTCCGGCTCGGTATCGGCCTTGCGCGCACTCCGCCAGTTGCCCTTGTTGTTCCTCTCGTACAGCCAGTTACCCTCTCTCGCTCCGTCGAGGGTAGAGGAGACGACGTCCCGGGGGTCCCGCACTATAAACAGCATCCGGCTCTCCGGCAAGGCTTCCATTAGCAGCGGCGCGCCCTCGGAGCCATTCGGTTCTTTTATAACGAGGTAGTCCTCAGGACCCATATCAGGGAACCTCGCCGCCGCGCCGTCGAGCACGAGGCTGCGGATGGCTTTCATCCACACGCCGCGATGCGTCTCGCTGAGGATGAAGTTCCGCGCCTTGAGCTGGTTTGGTCCCGAGTTGTTGTAGAAGTTGCCGACGAAGCTGCCGACACGAGGCTCTTCCCAGGCCCAGTGACCGGGCAGGTCACGCATCATGTCCCTGACCCAGGTGGTGCCGGATCGGCCGCTGCTGAAGATCCAGACGATGTTCTCCGGCCTCGGTCCTCCGCCAGGGCCTCCGCCCAGAGCAGGCTTTTCTCCGCCTCTTCTTGCCAGCTCCCCGCGAAGACGCTCGATCTCGCGGCTCTGATCCGGGCGGCTGTTTGCCCGGGGCGTTCCGTCGCGAGTCACCCCGGCTTCGAGCCTCAGGAAGGCCTTTAGATTTCTGGCTATCTCCATTGATGAGAAGTGCTCAAAGAGCGGCATCTTTTGTACCTCGCGCGTCGGTGCTGGTCTCTGTCGGTTGCAGCGCACATGTTACCTGACGTTCCCGCTACCCGACACCAGGCACGATGGAGGTTCGGCTGGAGCTGAAAATCAGGGTCCGCCGCTGGTAGACTTTTGTGGCTCGCATGCCCCTTGAAAGCCCTTGAAAGGTTTTACAGATGCCCGATTTCGAGACTTCAACTAGCCTTCAGCTCTTCCGTCAACTAAAGGTGTTTTTGAATCTGAGATTTGGCGCTACCCGGGAACAGCTCCCCCTCTTGGATAAAGACTCTCAAGGAAATATTGCAGAGGAGCAGGAGTTACAGCGAACCCGCGAGCGGCTGCGGGCCAAGGATGAGCAGATAAGGCATAGAGACCGTGAGATCAAGAGCCTGCGCGCCCAGCTCAAAGACGGAGGAAAAGCTGCATCCTCCTCCTTGGGCAACGACGGCTCCGAGGCTCCGGCGTTCTTCGTCGTTGGGAGGGGCAAGTCGGGTACCTCGTGGTTGATGAGGATCTTCGACGCCCACCCCGACATACTGTGCAGGGGCGAAGGCCGGTTCTTCGGACGCGACTGGAAAAGGGAGGATCTAAAAAGCGAGCAGGTAGGCGTCCCACCGAGATCGCTCTACGGCGCTATCCGGGAATCGGAGTATCTGAGATACTGGATCGAGCGCTCGGTGTGGAGCCGGGGAGGAGATCTGGAAGAGCACCTCGCCGGGGTCACCCGCGCGGCGGCGGATTACTTCCTGGAACAGAAGCTCGCGGAGTCCGGCAAGAGAATAGTCGGAGACAAGACACCGCTACTCACCCCGGAGTTCGTCCGGGATATTGCGGAAGTCTACCCAGATGCGAAGGTCGTCCACATAGTACGGGACGGTAGGGACGTTACCGTCTCGGCGGTACATCATCAGTGGAACAAAGCAACTGACCAGGGCGGCAGCCTCAGAATGACGCCGGACGCTACCAGGAGACGTGAGGCGTATCGTCAGGACCCTAGCTCCACGAGCATGTTCTCCGAAGACAACCTGCGAGGCAGAGCCAGGGCTTGGAGAAACTTCGTGGGCCGCGCGTCGGAGGACGGTCCGGCCTTGCTAGGCGACAACTACACCGAGGTCCGCTACGAGGATCTGCTAGAGCGTCCCGAGGAAGAGACGAAGCGCCTGTTATCTCTCCTAGGAGCCAAATCCGACGAGAAAACCGTCAAGCAGTGCGTCGAAAAGACCAGCTTCGAGAAGCTATCCAGGGGCCGGAAGCCGGGCGAGGAAGACGCAACGTCGTTCTTCCGCAAGGGCATAGCCGGAGACTGGAAGAACGTCTTTACCGAAAGAGACCGTGAAATCTTCGAGGAGGAAGCCGGAGACCTGCTGACAAGGCTTGGTTATGAGAGATAGAGTAGTTAGCAAGTTGGCTCAGGGAAGAATTGCCGTGGCTAGTCTTTTCTAGAAACGTACACGCGGCGCTGGAAACCTACTCTTTCGGAGTCGAAGCCGTCTAGCTGGAACCCGTTCTCTTCCAGCAGCCCCTCGAAGAAGTCTTTATTGTAGCGGACGCAGTGTAGCGGCCCGCTCCAGTCTTTGCCTTTGTAGTCCTCCGGGTTCTCGGTAACGTCCGGGACGCCCTCCTCCAGGAAAGCCGTGAGGAATACGCGACCTCCGGGTTGGAGTATTCTCTGAAACTCCTTCAGGTATGCTCTTACATCTTCCGTGAGCATGTGACTAAACACCGAGTAAACACAGATGATGTCGAACTCGCCGTCCTTGAAAGGGAGTTCAAACTTTTCGTCTATCGCCTCACCCTGTGGATTATAGCGAGTATTCTCGGCATTTACGTGGAGGAACTGGAAGTTCGGGCTGCGAGTGGTTACATAGTGCTGGCCCCAACGGATTGACCTTTCGCTGACGTCCATGCCGCGATACTCCCGGATCTCACCGACATTCTCGAGTATCCCTATTGCGAGCCTTCCAGGTCCCGATCCGACATCAAGCAGCGCACTCTCTGCTGTCAGGCCGAGATTCCGCACCAGATGATCCGCCTCCTTCTTGGCAGAAGAGAGGTAGAACTCGTCTTCTTGGAGGTTCTTGCCGCAGGGCCGGATGTTTTTGGGCGGTAGTGCGATACCGTTGTACAGTATCCTGCCAGGTTGGCCGGGGGCCTTTTTTGAGCCTGCAGTGTTCTCCTTGCCAGACTTTTCCTTACCAGAGGTCTTCAGTTGCTCTATGCGCTGATCCCGCTGCTTCAGTTGCTCCTTGAGGCGTTGGAGACGTTGATCCCGCTCTGCGACCTGCTGTTTGAGTCGCTGGAGCCTCTGGTCCCGCTCTGCAATCTGCTGTTTGAGAGTTTGGTTGTGCAAAAGGGTATCATCCGGGTTTCGTACCTCGCCGCGAGTAATACCAGTTCGCAGACTCAGAAATGCTTTTAATCCGCGGGCTATGTTGAATATCGTGTGGGTATCGTAAGTAGGCATTCCGCAATCCTAGCATTATGGTTCGTAACGGTACACCAAGGCTAAGGGGAACCATAAAAGACCGAGCCAATCGGTTTTGCGCTCACTTGCGTGGCCCGGATCTCCCGAGATACTCGATAAGCGCCTCGTGCCAGTGGCGAAGTTCTGGGCTGCCGAGGGAAGAGAGTAGTCCGTTAGCGGGTCTCGGAGCAGGTAGCGGGTACTCCGATCCAGGTACGGGCTCTACCTCGACCTCGATGCCCGAGAGGTGGAAGATTTCCTGAGCGAACTCATACCAAGAGCATGATCCTGCGTTCGTTACGTGGTACGTACCATACAGTCCGCCCTCTATTACTTCCGCTATACCTTCGCCCAGGTCCCTGGCGTAGGTCGGTGCGATAAACTCATCGTCTTTAACCTTCAGAGAGTCACGCTCCGCGCCGACACGGAGCATGGTCCTCACAAAATTACGCCCCTCACCGTAGACCCCGGCGGAGCGCACGACGTACCAACGGTTCGATAGGGTCTTTACGTACTCCTCTCCGGCAAGCTTCGTACGTCCGTACACGCTTATCGGGTTTGGTAGATCGCCTGGACTATAGGGGTGTTCGGAGAGTCCGTCGAATACGTAGTTCGTACTAACATGGAGGATTTCGCAGCCCAGTCGCTCACCATATTGAGCCAGATTGCGAGGTCCCAGAGCGTTGATCCAGTATGCAGTTTCTGTCTCGGTTTCGCAGCCGTCTACATCTGTATAGGCTGCGGCGTTGACTATTAGATCTGGTTGTTGTTCGTATAAGACTCGCTCGACGGCCATAGCGTTGGCTACGTCGAGTCCTCCGTGATCCAGCGCGATTACCTCATGCCCTCTTTGGGAAAGCTGCTCCCCCAACTCGCTGCCAAGCTGTCCTCCAGAGCCTGCAATTAGCACTCTCATGGAACTCCCTCTACTAGATCATCAGTCAGGCAAGGTTACCGGAAGACTACGACGGCTGATGCGATGACCCCTCATTGAATGAACTGATACCCGGATAGCCAGTACATAAAGCGCCAGGGCTATCGTCCTGGAGCCCAGAGGGAGACAATCTCTACGAGTCTTCAAAAGTAGAACGCAGTCCAGACGAGACACGAGGCCCTCCATAAGTCGTGGTGCTTTATACGGCCTCTGTGCCCCGTCCTGTTCTTTAAGACTGCTCTATCGGGCGATCTGACTTTGAGTTACTTGATCAAAAGCTACGGGCAGTTTGTGGTTCCATCTCTGGGGTCCGCCACGCAATCGTCCCGTCCGGCTCCGCCGTTTATGAAGTCGTTACCTCGTACTCCGTCCTTGCTTCTCAGGTAATCGCTACCTCCTTTACCAATGTGACGGTCGCTGCCAGCTCTACCGGCAAGGTTGTCGTTGTCGGCCCCGCCTACAAGCCGGTCGTCGCCGGAGCCACCCCGGAGGACATCCTCTCCTTGACGCCCATAGAGCACGTCATCTCCTACACTCCCCAGGAGTTTGTCGCCGCCGGTGCCGCCGCCAAGATTGTCTGTACCAGCGCCGCCGAAGAGCCGATCAGCTCCTGCACCGCCCCTTAGAGTGTCGTTACCATCCTGACCATAAAGGTCATCATCACCTTCTTGCCCAAAGATCCTGTCCCTATCGCTCCCACCACCGAGGTTGTCGTTGCCGAGACCGCCGACCACTCGATCTTCGCCTTCTTTACCCCGAAGGAGGTCGTTACCATCCTGACCGTATACCAGGTCGTCTCCATCCTGACCGACGACCTTGTCGTCTCCGTCGCCACCGCCGAGGTTGTCATCGCCGGTGCCGCCATCAAGCCGGTCTTCACCCGCATTGCCCCGGAGAGTGTCGTTACCGAAGCTACCCCTGATGGTGTCGTCTCCGCCAAGGCCCTTTATCCGGTCGACGCCTTCAAGACCACAGATCACGTCGTCGCCAGTGGTTCCCTGGAGCCTCTCATCATATGGAGTCCCGACTACCGTACAGTCGGGCGCGGCCACCAGGACTTCGTCGGATCGGTTCTTGTCCTGTGACTGGGGAGGTCCCGAGCCACCTCCGGCACCAACCACGGCGTTTGCCTCTATCGAGGCGCCGACCGCATTCTCGACGTTGGTGCCACTTCCGAAGGTAACCCTCACGCGCGTGGGGTCGCCCGTTAGTATGTTCGCGCTACTCACGTTGCTGCTCTCGGTGCTGTCCGCAAAGTAAATGTTGAAGCCGCTGGTGTCGCCTATCTCGGTGATCTCCTCGTCGAACTCGTAGACCAGGAAGTTACCGACCTCGTTACCCCGGACGACCTGGACCAGATCCGGCTTGCCACTGTTTCCCTGATTGCTAATGTCCGCCGACTCAAGAGGGTTTACTTTGCCGTCCTGCGAGCTAGCAAGCTGTACCGTACCCGGATCGACGTAGCCGCGGGCGAGCTTGCTGGGGTCTACCTTGCTAGACTCACTCGACTTGTCCGTAAAAGCGATGGTAATCGTCTCAGTGCCGTCCCCGGCCAACGGCTCTCCGATACCGTCGAGCTCCTGATTCTGGAACTCAGAGGCGTCTATAGGGACTAGTTGGAAGTTTCCGGGTCCGCCCTGTAAGTCGGCGGGCTGATCAAAGGTAAAGTCTACAGCAGTGTCGGTAAACCCGTCTCCGTTTACGTCCCCGACGGTGCGGAAGTTGTCTACTTTCAAAAGATCCGGGGCGGTAGTAGGTCCATTCTGTGCCAGAGCCGGAGTTGCAGCTAGTAAGGTCGTTGCGAATAAAGCCAACGTCACTAATGTCAACTTTCCCAACTTCAAACCTCCTGTTATACGGGGAACATCTACTTCCAGCAATTCGGAAGCCGGGCAGTCTTAAACTTATAATTTCGACTCGACTTAACAGGCTAGCCAGAGCAACACATCTTGCTAGTTCCAGTAAAGAGAGTACCATCAAATGACATATCCAAAACCACGCTAGATGTATGGTCTATGAGCGCGGCATTATCATGGGATCACGTAGAATCTGAGGTATGGAGCAGATCGGGCCTTCGTCTACTCGTGCGAGCCGTGCTACGGGCTGATCCGGATTACCCTCTTGGCTTGTAACCAAGCTCCCGCATAAGCAAACCGGCCGCTGCCTCTACAAGCTCTACTTGCTCTTCTGTAAGATCTTCCTCCCAGCCGCCAGCTATACCTTTGCGGTGGAACTTTCCCGTACCTTTCTGATCCTCGCGCAATGCTTCCCAAGAGGTTGCCTGTATCGCCGCCCGCCTTTCACTCTCGTCATTCGGCAACTTCAGCGTCTCCTGCACGAACGCTAGAGACTCTTCGGGGCGCTCTCGAAGTCTCTCGTAGCTCATCGTTACCTTGGGACCCGGATGTGCCTGGTATGCTTCCTTCGCCGCCGAGATACTGTGAACCCAGCTCTCTGCCAGTGTTTTGGGATTCGCGCTCTCTGACCATTCAAACCTTTCGTATGGATACCAACTACCCGGCGCTGCGGCGTCCATAAGAGAGGCCACCACATCCCGCGGGTCACGGTAGAGGAAGATCGCCCGGCTCTCGGTGAAAGCTTCAAGCAAGAGCGATGCGCCGTCTCCGGCATTCGGCTCTTTTGCTATGAGGTAGTCTTCTGTATCTATCTCTGGCAGGTGAGTGGAGGTCACCTCTAAGAGCATACGCCTGTAGTGAGAGAGCCAGATATCCTTGTGTGAGTCTCCGAGAACGAACCGCTCGTTCGTCAAATATCCCTGATTCACGATGCTGGAACGCAGTCCGAGCACTCTTCCAAGCAAGGGCTCGCGCCACAGATGTCTCCCTTTAGGGTGAGAGAGCATTCTCCCGAGCCACGTGCTGCCCGTCCTCGGAGCTCCTAGAATCCACACTATCTTCCCTGGGTCCACACGTTCCGTGCCCTCTAGCCTGCGGATATGAGAATCGCGCTGCTGTAGGCTGACTCGTAGTGATTCGAGTTCCTGATCGAGTTCTCGGGCGCGGCACGCAGAACTGATCCTGAACTTTGCCTCTTCGAGAGCGTTCTTGAGCATCCTCATGCGTGCAGTGTAACGGAGCCCAGAAAGAGTATCTGAACGCTAAAGCATGTAGCGAGACAGCCTAATTGTAGATTAGGAGAAAACTCTAGGTAGCCCGAATCTTTGTGTGGCTGCAAAGTATTAGGTTAGAGTAATGAGCTATGCGCGGCGCGCATAGCTCACCTAAACTGGTTTCGGATTACGCGGTTGCGGTGTACTAGCGTCTGGATATCAAAGTGCCGAGAATGAGGTAGGGATATGTTGCAGTTCTGGGAAACGGTGATCGAACCCGCTCTTGAGGCTCTGGAGCCAGCCTCAGTGGTGGAGATTGGCTCGGACTACGGAGAGAACACCCGGAATATACTGGAATTTTGTCGACGGACCGGGGCGAGTCTTCATACCATCGACCCATTTCCGAAATACGATGTCTCGGCCTGGCAGGAAGAATATGGGGACTCCTTTAGACCTTATCTCTCGCTGAGCCTCAATGCGCTACCCCAGATAGACAAGATGGATGTCGTGCTCATAGACGGCGACCACAACTGGTATACGGTCTTTAACGAGCTGAAACTGATCGAGAAACGGTGCGCGGAGCTCTCCAGCCCTTTTCCACTAGTGATGCTACACGACATCGGCTGGCCCTACGGGCGTCGGGACCTCTACTATGACCCGGACAACATACCAGGTGCGTATCAGAAGCCTTACAAGAAAAAGGGTCTGAGCCCGGATTCGCGAGAGCTGCTCGAAGAAGGTGGCCTAAATCCGCACCTGTACCACGCAATCTATGAAAACGCCCTCCAGAACGGCGTTTTATCAGCATTAGAAGATTTTCTGGAAGATACGAATTTACAACTGGATCTCATCAAGATTCCTGGTCTCTATGGTCTGGGCATACTCACGTCGCTAGAAACCGAGCAGCAAAACGAGAGACTCAGAGAGCACCTGGAGAATTTGCGTTTAGCCGCTCCCGCCGCACGCCACCTAGAGGCTCTCGAGAAGTATCGGATAGAGTCGCTGATCCATAGCCAAGAAGCCGAAACCAGGGCTAGAGAGATTAAAAAACAGCGCGAGGAGCTAAACCGGCGAGTCTCCAAATACGAGCAAGACTTCGAGGAGCTACAGCAGTCGCTGCAACATCAGAAGGAGCTCCTAGAATCCGAAAAGGCAAGGGCCGAGCAGGAACTTCGGGATGTGAGAGAAACAGCGGCACAGCAATTAGCGCACCGCGACGAGTCGGTGGAGCAGCTAAAAGGCTGGATGGACTCTGTAAATGAGCTGATTCCGGCATTGCTCGGTTCCAGACAATGGCGGGCCGGACGCCTGCTACACGAAGCGTATCGCAGAGTACGCCGTAAGCCCAGAGTCCCTACGGCCGCCACCCACCTGATCAGCACGCTGCAACAGTACCGCTCCTGGAAAGGTGGTTCGTCCGCAAAGCCGGTAGAGATCCCGGAGAGCTCTCTGGAGACCAGAGCCCGGCACCTGATGGAGATCGCAGAGTCGAACAGGAGCATTCCGGGGACCCTGCGCTCTCTCCCAGGTAAGACCGTAGCCTCCGGCAAGCGCCGGGCGCGTCAGGAGTATAGAAGGCTAAAGCCCCGGATAGAAGAAGCTACGCTTGCAGAGAGGATACGCGAGAGGCTGGGACCGGCTCCCGGGCTGGCGAGCTGGCCCTTCGTGTCTGTGATTATCCTGAACCGGAATGGAAGCTCGTACCTGGAGAAGCTATTTTCTGGCCTCAAAGACAAGACGGACTACCCGGATTCGAGCCTTGAGGTCCTGGTTGTGGATAACGCTTCCACCGACGGCTCGGTCGAGTTCGTCAAGTCCTTCGAGACTCCGTTCGCCGTGCGGGTGATCCAGAACTCCGAGAACGTCTCTTTCTCAGAAGGCAACAATCAGGGGGCGGAGATCGCATCCGGCAGTCTGCTCCTCTTCGCAAACAACGACATAGAGCCTTTCGAGCCGGGCTGGCTAAAGGAGATGGTGGCCCTGCAAACGAGGCAGGAGGCCGCGGCGGTGGGAGCCCGGCTCCTGTACCGGGGCGCCACCGAGCACGAAGTGTCCAGCGGCTACGCCGTGCAGCACCGGGGCGTGGGCTTCAGGAGAGAGGCCGGGGAGGAGTGGCACCGCAACCAAGGTATGGGCGAGGATGCCCTGGACGAGCGTCTGGGCGTGGACGAAGAGCGCCCGGCGGTCACGGCCGCCTGCATGCTGGTAGAGCGTGGCGCGTTCGAGGGTGTCGGGGGCTTTACTGGAGGCTACCGTTACGGCAGCGAGGACGTGGACCTGTGCCTGAAGATGCTGTCCGGGGGCCACGGCGTGATCTCCAGCGGCAGGGCCGTGCTCTTTCACGACGAGTCGCCCTCTCAGAAGGCGGCGGGCCGGGAGTTCATGCGGATCAACCGCACCGGCAACCGGAAGATGTTCTGGGAACGCTGGGGGCCCGAGCTACACCGGAGATGCCGTCTGGACAGGCTCTCCGGCAGAGGCTTCTGGAGCGCGGAGGGTACGCCGCACGTGGCCCTGACGGTCACCAGCAAGGACCAGAGAGACGGCTACGGCGACTGGCACACCGCACACGAGATGGGCGGAGCCCTGGAAGAACTCGGCTGGCGGGTATCCTACGTGGAGCGCAAGGGCGAGCGGTGGTACTCTCTGCCGGACGACCTCGACTACCTGATGGTGCTTATAGACCTGTACGACATCTCCCGGGTACCGGAGGGCGTGACGACGATAGCCTGGATCCGGAACTGGACCGAGCGCTGGCTCTCCCATCCCTGGTTCGAGCAGTACGACGTGGTGCTCGCATCCTCCGGCATCTCCAGGGACATGATCGAGGAACAGAGCGCGAAGAAGGTTGACGCCCTCTTCCCCATAGCCACCAACCCGAACCGCTTCACGCCTGCCGCCCCGGAGCCGTCTTACGAGGCGGATTACGTTTTCACGGGCAACTTCTGGGGCGAGCTGCGGGGCATGGTAGACGCCGTGGAGGTCAGAGAGGGCGAGGCGTTCAAGATCTACGGCAAGGGCTGGGAGAACGTCCCGCAGGTCTCCCGCTACGCGGGGGGTACGCTCCCCTACGACGAGATGCCGAAGGTCTACTCCTCCTCGAAGCTCGTCATAGACGACACGGCCTCCCCCACGCTGCCGTACGGGGCCGTAAACTCCAGGGTCTTCGACGCCCTGGCCACGGGCACGCCGGTAGTAACCAACTGCGAGGCCGGAGCGCGGGAGCTCTTCGACGAGGACTTCCCGACCTACACGAACCGCCGGGAACTGCGGGAGCAGCTCGACCGGCTTTTAGGAGACGAGACGAGAAGACGGGAGCTTGGCGAACGCTACAAGAACAAGGTTCTCGCGGAACATACCTACGAGAAGAGGGCCGGGCAACTCACGGAGATATTGCGCACGAAGGCCGAGGCCTCTAGCTTCTGCATAAAGATCGGAGCCCCGAGCCGTAAAGAAGCCCCGAACTGGGGTGACACCCACTACGCGACGGCCATGCAGCGTCAGCTCGAGGCCGCCGGTCATCCCTGCACCATCCAGACCCTGGACGAGTGGGACTCTCTGGACGGTATGAGATACGACGTCGCCGTCCACCTAAAGGGCCTCACCCCCTACAACACGAAACCCGGCCAGCTAAACGTCCTGTGGAATATAAGCCATCCCGAGAAGCTCGACGCCGGTGAGTGCGGCCTTTACGACGTGGTCTTTGTCGCCTCCGAGAGGTGGGCTAGCATACTAGAAGACCGGACGGATACCCCGGTCTATCCTCTACAGCAGGCCACGGACCCCCGCGTCTTCTACCCCGACCACGACGCCGCCCACGCCCGGGAGCTCGTATTCGTCGGGAACTCCCGGCGGGTGGAGCGCAGGATACTAAAGGACCTCCTGCCCACGAACCGGGATCTCGCCGTGTGGGGTGGAGACTGGAAAGGTCTCATAGACGAGAGATACGTGGTCGGCGAGTACCTTCCAAACGAGGAGGTCAGGAAGGCCTACTCCTCCGCGGCGATAGTCTTGAACGACCACTGGGACGACATGCGCGAGTACGGCTTCGTCTCGAACCGCATCTACGACGCCCTGGCCTGCGGCGCGCTCGTGATCAGCGACCACCTGGAAGAGCTGGAGGAGCGTTTCGGGGAGGCTGTCGTGACCTATGAAGATGCCGGGCAACTAAAAGAGCTCGTGGACTACTATCTCGACCACCCGGACGAGCGCAAGGCCCGCGGCGAGCGCGGCCGGCAGTTGGTGCTGGAGAAGCACACCTTCGGGCACAGGGTCCTGGAGATGATGAGCAGGCTCCCGGAGCCGGAGCGGGCCCGCCTCACACTCCCCGCGAGAGCCGCCAGCCGAGCGCCGGGCGCGGCGCTCCGGCGGTAACGCTCCAACGGGTGACGGCTCCCGGTAACACTGGCTCGCACCGGGTGACGGTCGTCGTCCCGAACTGGAATGGCGCAGGGCTTCTTAGAAGCTGCCTCGAGTCCTTGTTCGATCAGGTTTTCGAGGACTTCGAGACGCTGGTCGTTGACAACGGCTCCACCGACGGCTCGGTGGAGATGCTGGGCTCCGAGTTTCCAGAGGTTCGCGTCGTCGCCCTGAAAGATAACCGGGGCTTCAGCGCGGCCGCGAACCTGGGGGTGTCCGAGTCTGACTCCGAGCTCGTCGCGCTGCTCAACAACGACACCCGGCAGGACCCCGACTGGCTCGCCGCCCTGGTGAGGGCCGCAGACGCTTACCCGGAGGCTGGGTCCTTCGCCACCAAGATGCTCGACCTCGAAAAGCACGGCGTGATGGACGGAGCGGGCGACGCCCTGCGTCGTAGCGGCTTACCGTACAGGCTGGGACACGGCGAGACCGACCGGGGTCACTACGAGAAACCCCGCCCGGTGTTCGGGGCGTGCGCGGCGGCGGCGTTGTACCGGCGAGACATGCTAGAGAGCGTGGGCCCGTTCGACGAGGATTTTTTCGCCTACTGTGAGGATACGGACCTCTCTTTTCGGGCGCAGCTTGCGGGTTATACCTGTCGGTACATCCCGGAGGCCGTCGTCTATCATCTCGGCGGCGCTTCCAGCGGGGGCAAACGAAGCCCGACCGCGACCCGGCTCGGAACACAGAATGGGATCAACCTTCTCGTAAAGAACCTGCCGGCGCCCCTGTTTCCGCGTCTTGCGCCGTTTATGGTCGCGGGCCAGTTTTCCCGCCTCGCCATGACCGCCAGGAACTTTACGGGGCTCCGGGCGAATCTGGCGGGCTACGCCGGGGCGCTCCGGCTGCTCCCCGTAATGCTCCGCAAGCGGCGAGCTATACAGGCCGGGCGCAAGGCCCCGGACGAGTACATAAGTGGCCTGTTACGCAACTCTTTCCGCGCGGCGAATGCCAGCATGGCTCGCAGACTGCGCGACGCGGTGTCGAGGCGTTTGGGATGGCCCGGTTGAAGTTCTCGGTGGTTATCGTGGACTATGACTCCTGGCCGCTGTCCCTGCGGTGTATCGGGGCGTTGCAGGCTACCGGGCGCGAGGACTTCGAGGTCATCGTCGTAGCCAACGGGCCGGGCGAGCCGCCGGAGCTCCCCTCTGTGGCCTCTGGGGTACGGGTGATCCGGAACCCGGCAAACGCGGGCTTCGCCCGCGCCTGCAACCAGGGTATCTCGGCCGCCGCCGGCGAGCTCGTGGTCTTCATAAACCCGGACGCGAGGGTAGAGAAGGACTTCTTCGACCTCGTGGAGGCTTTCTTCGCGGAGAGCCCCGGAGCGGGGGTAGCCGGCCCGAGAGTGCTGGATAGCGACGGAGAGGTCCAGCTCTCCGCCCGCAGGGAGATAGGCTTGCTCTCCGGCATTCTGGGCCGCACCTCGCTGCTTACCCGGCTCTTTCCGAAGAGCTCAATGGTCAAGAGCCAGTTCCCGGCTCTGGAAGAGTTGGGCGGACCAACCAGCGTGGACTGGGTGTCCGGGGCGTGCATGATCTCGCGCCGCCGGACCCTGGAGAGGCTCGGCGGGCTGGACGAGCGCTTTTTCATGTACTTCGAGGACGCGGACCTGTGCCGCAGGGCCAGAGCCGCAGGATGGGGGGTCTTCTACCTGCCAGAGGTCGAGGTCACGCACGAGGCGGGCGGGAGCACCGGGGACAGGCCGCGGGCGATCTGGCGCCTGCACAAAAGCGCGTTCCTCTACCACCGCAAGCACGACCCTCCCGGCCCGCTACAGCTGTATAGCCTGCTGGTTCTCGTGGGGCTCGCCGTCCGGGCGCTGGCGAAGCTGGCGGTATCCATAGCCGCCAGCCGCAAGAAGACTGCCTAGGCCGTCTCGTATCGTGGCAGGCTCCCGGTGGAGACCTCGGCCAGCCGTGGGGCGGCGGCGTCCTTCTCCGACAATACGGGCTCGACGTCGGGCCAGTGTATTCCGATCTCCGGGTCGTCGTACAGGATCGAGCCCTCCGCCTCGCGGTTGTAGCGGTCCGTGCACTTGTAGGCGAAAAGGGCAGCGTCGCTCGTGACCACGAAGCCGTGGGCAAACCCTTCCGGCACCCAAAGCTGGCGTTTGTTCTCGGCCGAGAGAGTGGCACCGGTCCACTCGCCGAAGTTCGGCGAGCCGGCACGGATGTCTACGGCCACGTCGAACACCTCGCCCTGCAAGACGTAGACCAGCTTGCCCTGCTGGTTCGGATTCTGGAAGTGCAGGCCGCGCAGGACGCCGTGCTGAGAGAAGGAGAGATTGTCCTGGACGAACTCGTGGGGCAGGCCGGCCTCCCGGTAGCGGTCGGCGTTGAAGGTCTCCATGAAGAACCCACGCTCGTCGCCGAACACGTCCGGCTCGACGAGGAGCACCTCGGGCAGGCCGGTCTCCTCTACGTTCATCCGGCACCTCGCACCGTCGCGGGCGAGCCGGGCGTTAGCTCCGTGCTGTTTATCATCTCCAGGAGGTACTGGCCGTAGCCGTTCTTCTTCATCGGCTCCGCGAGGCGCTCGACCTGCCCGGCGCTGATGTAGCCCATGCGGTACGCGATCTCCTCGGGACAGCATATCTTCAGGCCCTGGCGATTCTCTATGGTCTCTATGAAGCTCGTGGCCTGCTGTAAGGCCTCGTGGGTTCCCGTGTCGAGCCAGGCCATCCCCCGGCCCATCAGCTCGACCTGGAGCTCACCGCGCTCCAGATACCTCAGGTTGACGTCCGTGATCTCGAGTTCTCCCCTCGGCGAGGGCGTAAGGTCCTGCGCTATGTCCAGCACCCGATTGTCGTAGAAGTACAGACCCGTAACGGCGTAGTGGGATTTCGGCTTTTCGGGCTTCTCTTCGAGGCTCACGGCGCTCCCGGCGGAGTCGAACTCGACGACGCCGTAGCGCTCGGGGTCCCGGACGTAGTAGCCGAAGACCGTCGCGCCCTCTTCCCGGCTCGCGGCCCGCCGGACGGCGTCGCCGAAGCCCTGGCCGTAGAAGACGTTGTCGCCGAGCACGAGGGCGACGGAGCTGTCCCCGACGAACTCGCGCCCGATCACGAACGCCTGCGCCAGCCCGTCTGGGCTCGGCTGCACGGCGTAGCTGAGATCCAGACCCCAGCGGGAACCGTCGCCGAGTAGCTCCCTGAAGCGGCCTATGTCCTGCGGGGTAGAGATCAGGAGTATCTCTCGTATCCCCGAGAGCATCAGGGTGGATAACGGGTAGTAGATCAAGGGCTTGTCGTAGACCGGCAAGAGCTGCTTGCTGACCACGTGGGTAAGCGGATACAACCGCGTGCCGGAGCCTCCGGCGAGGATTATCCCTTTCATCTACGCGCCTCTACCTGCCTTCTTTCCGGGGGAGGACCTTCAACGGCACAGGTTCTCATCATAACGGCAGGTTCTCAAGACGCCACGCCTTGACGCCTTGACCCATTAGCCCGCCAGCGGCTCTATGCGCGCCGGCTCTTCCCTCCCGCGGGTGTCGTGGGAGGGCTTGTAAAATAGAGATCTGCGGCGTGCTCGCCAGATGGCCGGGACCGGGGTGGCACCGAGGAGCTTTCCCAGAGGCAGGGCCGTAGAGATGGTCACTCGCCACTTGCCGTGTGTCATCTCACTGGCGGCTTCGGAGGCCCTCCTTTCAGCATACGCGTCGCGCTCTTTGCGCTCATCTTCTACCTCTCTTCTAGGCCTCGGCCAAGCTCCGGCGTCTAATGCTAGCCGACTATCTGTTATACGTATTCCCTGAGCACCCCCCTGGTGCCTCCGTGGTAGAGGAGCCACTTCCAGCTATACTCCACGGAGTACGGGTAACCGGAGAAACACGGAGAGAAAGCGCCTTTCACGCACATGAGCCAAGCCGAGTCTTCCATCGCCCAGGCCCCTCAACATCGGGGCGTAATAAACCGCTACCGGGGCTGGCTGCCCGGGATCCCGGACCACGCGGTAGCCACCCTCGGCGAGGGCGGTACGCCGCTCATCGAGGCCCCGTGCGTCTCGGAGAAGGTGGGAGCAAGCGTCCACCTCAAGTTCGAGGGGCTGAACCCGACAGCCTCTTTCAAGGACCGGGGCATGACCGTGGCGCTCTCGCGGGCGGCGGCCCGGGGCGAGCGGCTCTCGATCTGCGCCTCTACCGGGAACACGGCGGCCTCGGCGGCGGCGTACTCCGCGAGGGCCGGGATGACGTGCTTCGTGGTGGTGCCGGTCGGCAAGATAGCGATGGGCAAGGCGGTCCAGATTCTGGCCCACGGCGCGCGCGTCGTCCAGATCGAGGGCAACTTCGACGACGCCTTGAGGATCTCACAGCGGGCCGCCGCCGAGATGGACGACGTCGCCCTGGTGAACTCCGTGAACCCCGACCGCATCGAGGGCCAGAAGACCTCCGCGTTCGAGATCTCAGAGTCACTCGGCGCGCCGCCCGAGGCGCTGGCGCTGCCGGTCGGCAATGCGGGCAACATCACGGCCTACTGGCGCGGCTTCTCCGAGTGGCGCGACGCGGGATATTCGGAACACGCCCCCAGGATGCTCGGCTTCCAGGCCGCCGGCTCCGCCCCGCTCGTGGAGGGGCACGACGTACAGAACCCGGAGACGGTTGCCAGCGCGATCCGCATCGGCGCACCGGCGAGCAAGGAGGGGGCGCTGGCGGCGATGCGGGAGTCCGGCGGTCTAATAGAGAGCGTGACGGACGAGGAGATACTGGACGCACAGCTACTCCTCGCCCGCGAGGAGGGCGTGTTCTGCGAGCCCGCTTCGGCTGCGGGTGTCGCCGGGCTGCTCAAGCTCGCGGGCGAAGGCCGCGCCCCGACGGGCACGGTGGTAAGCGTCCTGACCGGCCACGGGCTCAAGGACCCGGACGTGATCCTGGCCCGAAACCGCCTGCCAGACCCGCTACCAGCGGACTTCGACACCGTCGCGGACTACATGCGCCGGGAGGGCGGTTGAGGCATCCCGTAAGGGCGCACAGATGATAAGCGTCCGGGTTCCGGCGACCTCGGCGAACCTGGGGCCGGGCTACGACGCGGTCGGGCTCGCCCTGTCGCTGTACATGCGCATAAGCCTCGAACGCGCCCCGGAGCCGCTGGTGGAGGTGAAAGGGACCGGGGCGGACCTTATTCCGCGCGGCCCCGAACACCCGGCCTACCGCGCCGCCGCCTTCGTGGCCGAGTACATCGGCGAGCCGGACGTCGCCTTCCACCTCGTGCAGGAGAACGCCATCCCCCCGGCCCGTGGCCTAGGCGGGTCGGCGGCCGCTCTAGTCGGCGGGGCGGTAGCCGCCAACGACCTGCTCGGCCGGGGGATAGCCGCGCCGGATCTCCTGAACATCGTCTGCGAGCTCGATGGCCACCCGGACAACGCCGCCCCGGCCCTGCTCGGCGGGCTCGTCATCGGCTCCCTTACGCCGGAGGGCATCCGCAGCGTGCGACTCGAGCCTCAGGGCCTCAAGGCGGTCGTCGCCGTGCCGGACTTCGCCGTCTCCACCACCGCCGCCCGCCAGGCTCTACCGACCGAGGTATCCCACCGCGACGCCGCGTTCAACGTCGGTCGCGCCGGGCTGCTGCTCGGGGCGCTCGCAACCGGCGAGTATGGTCTGCTGGACGTGGCGATGCAGGATAGGCTGCACCAGAACTACCGCGCCCACCTCATACCGGGTCTGGAGGAGGTAATATCCGCCGCCCACGACACCGGGGCCTACGGCTCGTGCCTATCGGGCTCCGGCCCGACCGTCCTCGCCTTCGCCCCGGAAGACCGGGCGCAGAAGGTCGCCCGGGCCATGCGTGACGCCTTCGAGAAGCAGAAAGTCAGCACGAGGGCCTGGGCGCTGACCATAGACCTCGGCGGCGCGCAGACCGAGCCACCGGGAGCGGGCGGCCTGGAGGATCTAGAGCCAGAGCTCTAGGGTCCGGCCGCGAATCATCGCTACAGAGCAATTCAGAGCAGCAAAGAGTACTCCAGAGCAACAACCGCCGGGCGGCTACATCCCGCCGTAGCTCACGACACTCCTCTCGCGGCGGGTGACGAGGCGTCGTTACTGTTTTAGACGCTTGAACGGCGGTTTCACCAGGGGCTGCGCCGCCGGCACGCCGGCGTCAACGGTCGGGGCCCTCCATCCGGTTTCTGCAAGATCCATCTGCAGGATAACGTTGGTCACGACTCTATGACTATGCCCGTGTACCTGGTCCACTGCGGGGTGGCCGCCGTCAAGCGGGTCCGGTCTTCGCCTATGACTCTCCCCCGCTGCCGCGAGCCACGCTCGGGTAGACGCGTGAATAGGAATGTCCTGGCTGCGCTACGTGCCGTATTCGGCCTCCTCCGGGCTATCGTCGTGTGCGCCGGCTCGACGCCCTCGGCCGCGTAGCAGATGGTCGCCAACCAGCAGGCCGGCTATGGCCAGGGCTCCTCCGAGTAGCTGAACAGGGGCAACGCTCTGCCCGGCTATGATCGCGATGACGAGGCCACTGACCGGCACGAGGTTGAAGTACAGTCCCGCGCCTCCCGCCTCGATAAAGCGCAGCGCGTAGTTCCACAGGAAGATGGTCGCGGCGGTGGTGCCGACCCCGAGGTACAGGAGGAGCAGCCACTGGCCCGCCCCGATCTGGGGAAGCCCCTGCAGGTATACTTCGCCGGCCGCCGGCGGCAGGAGGAACAGCAGCCCGGCCCCGAAGCTCGCTGCGGTGACCAGGGCGGCGGGCTGGCTGGTGCCGAGTGCCCGGCCCTGCGCCGCGTACACGCCGTAGGCCAGTATGGAGCCGACCATCAGCGCGTTGCCGAGCAGCACGTGATGCCCGCCGCTGGAGGAGATCGTGCTGCTAACCAGCACCACGCCCGCCACGGAGACGACTATGCCTACCAGCCGCGGCAGGGGCAGCCGCTCCCGCAGAAACAACACGCCCATCAGGGCTATGGCGGCGGGCATCCCGGCGACGATCAGGGCGGCGCTCGACGCCGAGGTGAACTGCAGCGCGACATTCTGCAGGCCGTAGGAGAAGAACACCCCGGTCAGGCCGAACAACAGGTACCTCCTGGTGAATACCAGCCTGGCCCTGAAGCCTTCCCGGTAGGCCAGCGGCAGGAGCACCGCGAGCCCGACGGCGAACCGTCCCGCGGCCAGGGTAAAGGCTCCCGTGTCCTTGAGAAGCTGCTCGGTTCCCACGAACACCGAGCCCCACAAGAGCATCGCCACCAAAAGCGCCGCAACGGCCGTGGGCCTGCCGCCCACGGGAGGCCGGGTCTTTAGGCGTCCGATCAGGGCCGTCATCTGCCGCGGCCCTCTCGTATCTGGATCCGCACTACCGGGCCGGCCGACTTGACCGGCTCACCGCTATCGTCCCGGCCCCCGAAAAGCCCGGGCCGCTCCGCACCCCGGTAAGAGCCGGGCTCCACCTCGCCCCGCATCGTGGCCATACCCCGGTCCAACTCCTCGAAAAACCCCGCAAGCCTCTGAAAACGACCGCGCATACCTCTGCCTCCCATCCTCTAATAAACAACCTACTGTACCGACTGGTCGGCAAATATACCGAACGGTCTGGTGTTTTTCAAGGCGAAACAAAAAGCGAGGAGCTAAACTGCTCACATGAGAGAGAGGCATGGTGAGGGGCACGAAGAGGAGCAGGTCGAATCCGACACCCGCCAGCGGCTACTAGAGGCCGCCGAGAAGGTCACCTTGCGGGAGGGGGTCTCGAAGATGACCCTCGACGCCGTCTGCGAGGAGGCGGGTATGAGCAAGGGCGGGCTTTTCTACCATTTCTCGGGCAAGGACGACCTGATAAGCGGCATGATCTCGCGTCTCGTGGAGCGTTTTGAGCGCGACATAGAGGCCAACCTGGCCGGGGAGGGGGCGGGCCGGTGGGTTGGAGCGTACGCCGAGGCCGCCTCTCCCCTGTCGGGAGACAAGGAGAGGGAGCTCTCGGTCACCGCCGCCCTGATGGCCGCCATGGCCAACGACCCGGCGCTGGCCGAGCCGCTCAGGGAGCGCTACGCGTTCTGGCAGGCCCAGATGGAGGACGACGGGTTAGACCCGGCGTTCGCCACCCTCATGCGGCTGGCCATAGATGGGCTGTGGCTTTCCAAGCTCTTTGGTCTGGCCCCGCCTTCAGGCGAGTTCCGCGAAGAGGTTCTCGCCGAAGCTCTGCGGATGATCGGGCAGGCCGCGGACACGGCGGACCAGGAGGATAAAGAGAGCCCGTAAACTCCGGGAGCGCCCGGAACGCCGACCACGCCTGCCGGTATCTTCATACGGCAGCTCTGTAACAGCTCTATAACAGCTCTGTAATTCGCGGACACGCCCTAAGGCCCGCTCTACTACATGCCCTGACGCCTGCCACGGGTTAGTCCCGGGCCATCGTCACCTTGCCCAGAGCCTCGCCGGACTCAAGCCTCTCGTGAGCTTCGGCGGCGTCGAAGAGCCCGAACCGCGTCTCGTCCAGCAGCGGCTTTACCCGGCCCGACTCGACGAGCCGGGTCACGCGGCCGAGCACCTCGCCGTGGTGCGCCCGGCCCTCGCCGCTTACGAGCGGGATGAGCATCAGCACGACGTGCAGCGAGAGGCTCTTGTCGTGCAGCGGCGAGAGGTCGTAGGTCTCGTGCGTGGCAATGGACGCAACCTGGCCCTCGGGGCGGGTGGCCTTGAAGGACCGGGTCAGGTTCTCGCCGCCGACGGTGTCGAAGACCACGTCGAAGCCCCGGCCGCCCGTGTACTCCCCGACGTAGTCCTCGACGGAACGCTCGCGGTAGTTGATACCCACGTCCGCACCTAGCTCGCGCGCGACGCGCAGCTTCTCGTCAGAGGAGCCGGTCGTGAAGACGGTGGCGCCGGCGGCGCGGGCGATCTGGATTGCGACGTGTCCAACGCCGCCCGTCGCGCCGTGGACGAGCACGTTCTGGCCGGGACCGACGTTTGCGCGCGTGATCAGGATCTCCCACGCGGTGATGGACACGAGCGGCAGGGCGGCGGCCTCGCGCATCGAGAGAGTCTCTGGTTTTTTGGCCAAAAGATCCGCGTCGGCCAGCAGGTACTCGGCGGAGGCCCCGCCTTCCATACCGGCGAATCCCCCGGCGCAGCCGTAGACCTCGTCTCCGGAGGAGAAGCCGGCGACGCCCTCGCCGACCTCCTCGATCACACCCGCGACGTCGCCGTGCAGGACGGCGGGGGGCTCTGGTGCGGCGGGCACGGAGCCGGCCCGGATCTTGTAATCCACCGGGTTCACACTGCTCGCCTCGACCCGGATCAAGACGTGCCCGGCCTTCACCCCGGGCTTCGCAACGTCCCGCTCCTCGAATACCTCCGGCCCGCCGTACCGCTCTATTACCTGCGCCCTCATGCAGCCTCCCGGCTCCGTAGCTTCTCGCCGCGCCGGATTCTAACGCGGCGGTCCGCTAACATGGCGGTCCGGCCTGGATTCGCCGCCGTAGCTCACGTGGGCCATTTGGCGCCTCCCACATGCTCTCCAGCCACCACGAAGCCCCGGCCTCCGCAAAGGCTCCCACCCGCGCGGCGTCTCCGGCATCATCCCCGGCCGTCGTACCCTCGACGACGATGTCGAAGGGCTCGTCCGGCTTCTGATCGTCGGCGTAGAGGCGCATCTCCCGCACCTTCTCCGGCGTGAGATCGGTCATCTTTCCCGTCGCATCCAGTACGTTCGGTAGCAGCCCATCGTAGCGCAGCGCCCGGCGCATGGACCGCTCCCGGTACCACGCGCCCACGGCCCAGATCGGTATCCGCGGGCTCTGGACCGGCGGCGGGGGCGGGAAGAAGTCCGTCGGGCGTACACGGTAATGCCCGCCCTCGTAGGAGAACGGCTGTCCGGCCCACAACCCCGTGAGCACATCCAGCCCCTCATCCAGCAACTCCGCGCGTTTTTTGCGGTCCGTCTCCTCGCCAAACTCGTGGAACCCGGTATCCGGAGCGCCGAGCCCGGCAGCCAGGATCACACGCCCATCCGAGAGGTTGTCCAGCGTCGCCGTCTCCGAGGCGAGCTTCCACGGCCTACGGCGGGAAAGCGGCGTGAGCATGGTCCCGAGCCGGATGCTTTCGGTGGTCATCGCGGCGGCGGCGAGGGTGACCCACGGGTCTATCCCCCACACCGTGTCCGCCACGAACACGCCGTCCCAGCCGTACTCCTCGGCCTCCCGCGCAAGATCCGCCGTCGCTCTCGCCTCCACGAACGGCAGCACGAAACCACATCGCAAGCGCGCCTCCTCAAACCTCTTCGTCTTAAGACCCTCAGGTATCGTATTCAGCAGCGACGAAAATCCAATACCCGTTTCACTGGAGCGGCTCTATTAGACTCCAGGCAGTGTTCGTTTAACATCTACAGCCCCCCTTTGCATGGCCTGTACGGTACAGGGCCACAGAGCAACCTCGGGTGGAACTCAGGGATCTCCGCTCGCACCCGGGATGGTAGCAACAGTCGGCGTCGCCAATTACTACCGGCTAGAACCAGGAGAAGTGGTGGAGCTGTTGCCCGGTGGTGGGAGTCTGGCGCTCGATGGGGAGCGGGAGATAGAGCTAGGCCCCGGTGACCGGATACAGGTAAGCCTGGATGCGACCGGGCCGCTAACTAACCCCGTGTGCAAGTTTAGTTGCCGAAGTTGAAGTTCGTTGAAGTCCAGGTCCGAGTACCTCTACGGTGGAAGCGTGAACTTTCCTCTCGTGGAGGTGCTCTATGGACCTGGACGACCTCATTGTAAGCGTCTACTGTCTGTTGGACGATGAACTCAAAGCCTGGCTCTCGGGCGAAACTCTCAGGGAGCGAGGTCCGAATCCCACGCTCTCGGACGCCGAGGTCTTGACCATCGAGGCGGTGGGTGAGTACCTCGGCCTCTCTCAGGGCAAGGAACTGTTTGGCTACTTCCGGCGTCACTACGCTCACTTCTTCCCGGCTCTGGGGCAAGTCCACCGCACTACCTTCACAAGGTAGGCCGCCAACCTCTGGAAGGTCAAGGAGCGTCTTTGGCAACGTCTGCTCGCCCGGACTCACCACGATCAAAGCTTCGCGCTGGTGGACTCCTTTCCTCTTCCGGCGTGTCTTTTCGCTCGCGCCCCCAGGTGCCGACGTTTTCGCGGAGAGGCTGCTTTTGGCCGGGATACCCTGCTCAGGCAAACCTTCTACGGCTTCAGGATGCACGTGAGAGTCTCGTGGCCCGGTGTTATCACGAACTTCTCCATAGCTCCGGCAAACGTCCACGAACTGTGGGTGGCGCCCGAGATCGTAGAGGGCACCAGTGGCATCGTTGTCGGAGATCGCAACTACCACTCTCCCAAAACGGTGCAGGAACTTCGTGCGGGCGGTCTCGAATTGGTTGCTCCGTACGCGAGCAGGTCCAAAGATCCCAACCCGCGCAAGAGCGCCTTCTTGAGTAAGCTCCGCTACCGTATAGATACCGTCTTCTCTCAACTCACCGGTCGCTACACGATCAAGCAATTGTGGGCGCGGGACTCTTGACACCTGGCGAGTAGAGTGCTCAGGAAGGTCTTGAGTCACACGCTGGCCTTCCTTCTTGGCGAGAAGTCTGGTCATAGTCCTCTGCAACTAGCTCGACTCCTCGACTAAAAACCTGCACATCGGGTTAACTATAGATGTCGAAGGAGTTATGAGGCAAGCATCCCGGCGCGGTTTGTTGAACGGGACTTTCTAACAGAGCACGGCACAATGGCCCCGGCGGTTCTTCGAGCGGCGTTGGTAGTAAGCCTCCAGGCTGTTTTGGTTAGAGGGCTTTTGTGAGATCATTCGAGACATCGGATACATCCAGGCTGTTCGAGGCCCGTGTAACCCCGGGAGGAGCTCATGCAAGAGTCGAGAGCAGAGCGGGCGAGATCCAGCATCCGGGCCGGGGATCACACCGGACCCACATCCGGCCTGGCACCGGGGTACGTGCAGACCAACCTGGTGGTCTTGCCAGAAGAGTACGCCTTCGACTTTCTGAAGTTCTGCACCAGGAATCCGAGATCCTGCCCGGTGCTAGAGGTTATGGACGCTGGCTCCACGGCACCTGCGGTGATGGCTCCGGGAGCGGACCTGCGGACGGACGTGCCAGAGTACAGGGTGTACGAACGTGGCGAGCTCGTAGACGAGCCTTCGGATATAAGCTCGTACTGGCGTGAGGACCTGGTCTCATTTCTTCTGGGTTGTAGCTTCACGTTCGAGACGGCGCTGCTGTCCGCGGGGCTCGGTCTGGCGCATCTGGAGCAGGGCCGGAACGTCCCGATGTACGTGACCAGCCGGGAGTGCGCCGCTTCCGGGCCATTCTCGGGTCCGATGGTCGTGAGCATGAGGCCATACCGGGCGGAGGAGATACCGCACGCCGTCGCGGTGTCGGGACGCTACCCGGGTATGCACGGAGCCCCGATACACGTCGGGAGCCCGGAGTCGCTCGGGATACGAAGCCTGGAGGAGCCGGAGTTCGGAGATCCCGTCCAGGTGGAAGAGGATCAGTTACCGGTTTTCTGGGCGTGCGGGGTGACGCCGCAGGCGGTCGCGATGCGGGCCAGACCACCGTTCATGATCACGCACAGCCCCGGTCACATGTTCATCACGGACCGGCTGAATTCCGAGTACGAGATCTGAGTAGAGTCTGAGCAGGGCGGGACGCCGGTAACAGAATAGAGGGGGCGGGCGAAGACGTGATGGAGAGACTAAAAAATCTGGGGCCGGGCTTGCTGGTCGCCGCGGCGTTTATTGGGCCGGGGACGGTTACGACGGCCAGTGTGGCGGGGGCGAGCACGGGGTACGCCTTGTTGTGGGCGCTGGTTTTCTCCATCTTCGCCACGATAATCCTGCAGGAAATGAGCGCCCGGCTCGGGATCGTGAGCCGCGAAGGACTCGGCGAGGCCCTGAGGACCACGTTCGACAACGTCGTCGTCAAGGTACTCGTGGTGCTCCTGGTCGTGACGGCCATAGGCTTCGGGGCCGCCGCTTTCCAGACCGGGAACATAACCGGCGCGTCGCTCGGGCTAGAGACCATTATCGGCCTCCCATCCCAGGTATGGGCTCTCGTGGTCGGCGGGGTCGCCTTCGCGCTCCTGGGCTCGGGAATATACAAGCTCATAGAGCGGGCCCTGGTCGTGCTGGTGATCGTGATGAGCGTGGTGTTCTTGGTCACGGCCGTAATCGTGCGGCCGAACCCGCTGGACATACTCGGGGGGCTGTTCGCGCCGGGGATACCCTCGGGCTCGGTACTCACGGTGATCGCACTGGTCGGCACGACGGTCGTTACCTACAACCTCTTTCTGCACGCGAGCTCCGTGCAGGATAAGTGGTCCGTCAGTACCCCGACCGACGAGGCGCTCGGTCTGTCCCGAACGGACACCACGGCCTCGGTCATTCTCGGGGGCATAATCACGCTGGCGATAGTCATCACCGCGGCGGCGGCCTTCGCCGGCACGGGCACCGAGGTCACGGGCGCCGGGCAGATGGCCGTGCAGCTAGAGCCTCTACTCGGACCGGCGGCTAAGTGGTTCTTTGCGATCGGTCTCTTCGGAGCGGGCATGACGAGCGCCGTCACCGCCCCGCTCGCGGCGGCCTACGCGACCACGGGCGCGCTCGGCTGGGAGCGCAACTTGCGGAGCTGGAAGTTCCGTGGCGTCTGGGGGATAGTGGTGCTCGTGGGCACCGTTCTCGCGTTCTTCGGAACCAACCCGGTGCAGGCGATCCTCGTGGCCCAGGCGGCGAACGGTGTCCTTCTGCCGCTGGTCGCGATAGTCCTGCTGGTCGTGATGAACCGCAGCGACCTTCTCGGCGAGTATCGTAACGGGGTTCTGGGAAATATCCTGGGCGGCATCGTCGTGCTGGTCGCCACATTTCTCGGCGGTTACACGCTGCTTAGCGTATTCGGAGTGGTTGGAGGATAAACGATACAGGGGGGCGACATGAGGCTCGGGGTAGACGTCGGGGGAACCTTTACGGACCTGGTCGCGCTCGGCGGCGGCAAGATCATAACCGCGAAGGTACCTTCCACCCCACGCGACCAGTCCGAGGGCGTTATGTCTGGCGTGGAGGCGTCCGGGATACAGGCTCAGGAGGTATCTGCTTTCGCCCACGGGATGACGGTCGCGACGAACGCGCTCTTGGAGCGGCGTGGGGCGCGGACGGCGCTCGTAACGACGGAAGGTTTCCGGGACGTTATCGAGATCTCCCGCCAGAACAGGCCCTCGCTCTACGACCTTACCCTGGGCCGCTCTCCGGCGCTGGTGCCGCGCGGGCTACGCTTTACCGTCGGGGAAAGGATGGGGCCGGAGGGCGAAGTAGAACCGCTGGACGAGGATAGCCTGGAGGATACAGTCGAGGCGCTGCGAGAATCCGGGGTCGAAGCGGTCGCGGTGTGCCTCCTGTTCTCGTTTCTCCACCCCGAGCACGAGCGCCGGGTCGGGGAGAGGCTGCGAGAGGCGCTGCCGGAGACCCACGTCTCGCTTTCGAGCGAGGTGCTGCCGGAGTTCCGAGAGTACGAGAGGTTCTCGACGACCGCCGCGGACGCCTACCTCGGACCGAAGCTGGCCGCGTATCTTAATAACCTCGCGGATAAGGTCGAGGCAGCCGGGATGCCGGAGCCGCTGGTGATGCGGTCCTCCGGCGGGGTCGTGGAGCTCGAGACGGCGGCGCGCTCGGCGGCGTCTTGCGTCCTCTCCGGTCCGGCGGGCGGCGTCGTTGGCGCGGCCTACGTCGCGGCGGCCTCAGAATACCGAGACCTGCTCACCTTCGACATGGGCGGCACGAGCACGGACGTCGCGCCCGTTATCGGGGGCGAGGCCCTGACCACGACCGAGGCCGAGGTCTCCGGTGTGCCGATCAAGCTGCCGATGGCCGACGTCCACACGGTGAGCGCGGGCGGCGGCTCCGTCGCCTGGGCCGACGCCGGGGGAGCCCTGCGCGTCGGGCCTCATTCCGCCGGCGCGGACCCCGGCCCGGCAGCCTACGGTCTCGGCGGCGAGCAGGTAACCGTAACGGACGCGAACCTGTACCTGGGGTACTTGCGGGACGGCGTGGAGCTCGGCGGACAGGTCACGCTCTCCCGCAAGAGCTCGGAGGAGGCACTCGCCCGTCTCGGGGAGGAGCTTGGCCTGAGCCCCCTCCAGGCCGCGCTCGGCGTCGTGCAACTGGCGGACACGGAGATGGTCCGGGCGCTGCGTGTCATAAGCGTGGAGCGGGGCCTGGACCCCAGGGAGTTCGCCCTCGTCGCCTTCGGCGGGGCCGGGCCGCTCCACGCCTGTTCTATAGCCGAGGAGCTCGGGGCGGACACCGTACTCGTCCCGAAAGCGAGCGGCGTGCTCTCTGCGCTCGGGCTTGCCGTCTCGGACGTGCGCCGCGACCTCCTGACCCCCTACCTCTCCCCGCTCGCCGAGGCCGACGCGCAGGAGGTACAGGAGTCTTTCGAGGGGCTGGAGCGTACGGCGGCGGAAGAGTTGCGCGCCCGGGGCGAGCCCGTTTTCGAGCGGCGGGCGGATCTCCGCTACGGCGGGCAGTCGTTCGAGTTGCCGGTCGGGGCGGACGGCATCGGGGAGGTTTGGGATCTCGCATCCCGATTCCACGAAGCCCACGAGCGGCGCTACGGCTACCGGATGCAGGAGGAGCCTGTAGAGCTGGTAAACCTGCGGCTCGTCGCGACAGTCCCGGTAGAGAAGCCGCCTATCTCCGAAGGCCCGCCAACCGGAGAGCCGGAGCCCGGCTCCAGGGAGGCCCACTTCGGCGGCGGGTGGCGGGAGGTCCCCGTGCTCGACCGCTCGGAGATGGGCCGAGGCTCCCCTGTCGAGGGGCCGGCGGTGGTCGAGTTCGCGGAATCCACCTGCGTCGTGCAGCCCGGCTGGAGCGGTGCGGTAGACGCAGCCGGTACGCTGGTACTGATAAAGGAGGCCGGAGATGAGTAACCGGCTCGACCCGGTAACCCTCTCGGTGCTCTCCGGGGCGCTCTCGGGCATAGCGGAGGAGATGGGGGCCGTGCTCATAAGGGGCTCCTACTCCTCGAACATCAAGGAGCGCCGCGACTGCTCTACCGCGCTCTTCGACTCGCGGGGCAGGACGGTTTCGCAAGCAGAGCACATCCCGGTCCACCTCGGCGCGATGCCAGAGGCGGTTGCGGCGGTCATGCAGCGGGACCCCGAGCCCGGCGACGTGTTCGCCCTCAACGACCCGTACTCCGGCGGCACCCACCTGCCGGACATAACGCTCGTCTCTCCGGTGTCACACGGAGGTGAGATAATCGGGTACGCCGTCAGTCGGGCGCACCACTCGGACGTCGGCGGCATGAGCCCGGGCTCGATGCCGGTCGGCTCGCGCGAGGTTTACCAGGAGGGTACCGTGATACCGCCGGTGCGGCTGGTGAGCGGCGCGAGCGGCGGCGAGTACGTCCCGGACGTGCTGGACCTGATACTCGCAAACGTGCGCACCCCGCGTCTCAGGAGAGGCGACCTACGAGCCCAGATCGCGGCGAATCGTCTGGCCGAGGAGCGCGTTGTAGAGTTGATCGAGCGCCGTAGCAAAGACACCGTACGGGCGGCGTTCGACGAGGTGATCTCCTACGCCGAACGCCGCACCCGCGAGGCGATCCGGGAGCTGCCGGACGGCACGTACGCGGCGGGGAGCGAGATCGAGGGCGACGGCGTCACCGACTCCGACATCCCGCTCCAGGTAGAGATAAACATATCCGGCGACGAGCTGAGCGTGGACTTCTCCGGCACCTCGGACGCCGTAGCCGGAAACGTGAACTGCCCGCTCGCCGTGACCCGCTCGGCCTGCTACTTCGCCCTACGCGTCCTGCTGCCGGACGATGTGCCCGCAAACGCCGGGACCTACGCCCCGCTCTCCATACACGCCCCGGAGGGCAGCCTCGTGAACGCCCAGAGCCCATCGGCGGTCGTCGCCGGAAACGTAGAGACCAGCCAGCGCGTCGCCGACACGCTCCTGCTCGCCCTCTCAGGAGCGGCGGACCTCATCGCCGGAGGGCAGGGCACGATGAACAACCTCATAATCGGCGGCACCGGGGACGGGGGCTGGACCTACTACGAGACCATCGGCGGCGGCCAGGGCGCGAGCGCCACAGGTCCGGGTCCATCCGGGGTCCACGTCGGCATGTCGAATACCCTGAACACGCCCATAGAGGCGCTTGAGCTGGAGTACCCGATGCGTGTAACCCGCTACGAGCTACGCTACGGCTCCGGCGGTGCCGGGAAATACGCGGGCGGGGACGGCCTTGCCCGTTCCGTCAGGTTGCTCGCCCCGGCACAGCTATCCCTGATCTCCGACCGCCGCCGCCACGGGACGCACGGCCTCGGCGGCGGAGAGCCCGGAGATACCGGCAAGAATCTACTCAATAACGAGGAGCTACCCCCGAAGGCGAGCCGCGAGCTACGGCCGGGAGACGAGGTGACGGTCGAGACACCGGGCGGCGGAGGTTACGGGAGAGAATAGCATCGGTCAATCTTCCCGAACCTGATCTCACGCCTGGTTTGAGGAGTGTGTGCGAGGCACTTGTGCGAAGACGGAGCAGCATTAGAATGAGGCTTGGCTAGCGGACGGAGCGGTCGTGAGCGAGCCGGAACGGCGAGAGCAAGAACCAGACGCGTCAGAGGGTGGCGTAGACACCACTGCGGCATACGCGAGCTCCGCGGTGGGCGTAGCGCTCCTGATCGGCGCGATCCTCCTGATAATCTCCACCGGAACGCCCGTGGCCGGTATGGGCCTTATTATAGGCGGCGCCGCATGCCTCGGCTGGGGGATTCCGCAGGTCCTGAAGCACAAAAATTCTCTCCCCGGCCCCGTTAGCAAGGAGCGCGAGCTACTCTCCGCAATCCGGGATAACGGTGGCAGCATTACCCCGGCGGAGGCCGCGATGGAGACCTCGCTAACCGTGCGCGAGGCCGACGAGATGCTCTCGGAGCTAACGAGCGGCGGTCACCTCCGGCTAGAGAGCCAGTCGGGATCTCTCCACTACTCCCTCCCCACCAGGAGGGAACAAGAGCTCGGAGGATGACTCCCGGCAGACGGCTCCGACAACGGACCCCCGGACGCCCGTCGCCTCACGCGCCCGGCTCGACACTGTATAATCCTCGCTTACACGTATAGTTGTCCATACCAAATTTTGTATTCGAACGGAGGATCTTGTCCGGTCTGGATACGAGCAGCCCGCTGCCGAAGTACCACCAGCTCAAGGAGATACTGCGCGGCATGATCGAGCGCGAGGATCTGCAGCGGGGCGAGATCATCCCTCCGGAGCGTGAGCTGTGCGAGGAGTACGGCATAAGCCGCATGACGGCGCGGCAGGCCATAGTCGAGCTGGTAAACGAGGGCATCCTGTACCGGGAGCAGGGCCGGGGCACCTTCGTAGCCGGAGAGAAGGTAAAGCAAGAGGCCGAGCGTCTGGCGAGCTTTACCGAGGACATGGCCGGGCGGGGCCACGAGACGACCAGCTCCGTGCTGGACGCGGAGTCGGTAGAGGCCGGGCCGGTGGTCGCGCGCCTGCTTGGTATAGAGGAGACCGAAAAGGTGGTCCGCATCCGGCGCGTGCGCCACGCGGACGGGGAGCCGATGGCGCTTGAGACCAGCCACCTCTTGCACGAGGTGGCGGAGGGGCTGCTTAGGCTCGACCTCTCCTCACGCTCCATCTACGACGAGCTCCGCACCGGCGGCCTGAGCATAGCCTGGGCCGAGCAGAGCTACGAGGCGACCGTGATCAACGAGCTCGAGGCGGAGCACCTCGGGATCTCGACCGGCAGCCCCGCGCTCCTCATAGAACGCGTCACCCACGACGACCGGGATCTCGCCTTCGAGTACGTGAAAAGCACCTACCGCGGAGACCGCTACCGCATCACCACCACCCTCCGTCCCTGAGCGTCGTCCGGGCAAGCCCCCGTAAAAAAGCTCTTGACATCCCCGTTCTTAGTCAATATCGTAATTGGTATAGTCAATATGACCATGAAGGGAAGGGGAAGCATGGCCGCGAGTACGAGCGGGCAGGGGCGAAAGTTTAGCTGGGGCTCCATTCTAGGCCCTTTGCAGAGCATCGGACGAGCATTGATGCTGCCGATAGCGGTGTTACCGGCGGCGGCGTTGCTGCTCAGGCTCGGGCAGGACGACCTGCTGGGATTGCCGTGGATGGCCGCGGCTGGCGGGGCGATCTTCGATAACCTCTCGTTGATCTTCGCGATAGGCATTGCGATAGGGTTGACCGGCTCCGCGGGGGCCGCGGCGGTGGCCGCGATCGTTGGTTACCTCGTCTTTTCCGGGGTGTTCAACTCCCTGGCCCCGCAGCTCGCCGAGGAGGGCGCTGATCCCCTGGCCAGCATGGGCGCCGTGGACAGCATGGGCGTGTTCTCCGGGATCATAATCGGGCTGACGGCCGCCGGCCTCTACCGGCGCTACAACGACATCCGGTTGCCGGACTACCTGGCCTTCTTCGGCGGCAAGCGGTTCGTCCCCATAGTCACGGCTCTGGTGGCGCTCGTGCTGGGCGCGGTCTTCGGGTTCGTGTGGCCCGTGGTGGGCTCCGGGATCGAGGCGATGGGGCAGTGGCTCGTCGGGCTCGGAGCCGTGGGGACCGGGATCTACGGCTTCTTCAACCGCCTGCTCATACCGCTCGGGCTGCACCACGTGCTGAACACCTACATCTGGTTCCAGCTCGGCTCGTTCCAGGGGGCGGACGGCGTGGTCCACGGCGAGATCACGCGCTACTTCGCCGGGGACCCGGACGCCGGAAGCTTCCTCGCCGGGTTCTTCCCCATAATGATGTTCGGCCTCCCGGCGGCTTGCCTGGCCATGATCCGGCACGCCCATCAGACCAAGGTCGCCTCGGGTATCCTGCTCTCCGCGGCCTTCGCCTCGTTCCTCACGGGCATAACGGAGCCCATAGAGTTCGCGTTCCTGTTCGTCGCGCCGGTGCTCTTCCTGGTCCACGCCATACTGACGGCCTCCGCGATGGTCGTGACCACGCTGCTCGGCATTCAGATGGGCTTCGGCTTCTCCGCCGGGGCCATAGACTACGTGCTCAACTTCTTCGCGGAAAACACCGACAAGCCGCTGCTGCTGTTGCTGGTCGGGATCCTCTACGGCGGCGTCTACTACTTCGTGTTCAGCTTCTTTATCAAGCGGTTCGACCTCGCGACGCCGGGCCGTGGCGGGGCCGAGGGCACCGGCGGGGCGGATTGGATCCTGCCCGAGAGCCAGCGCGGCCCGGCAAAGGGTACGGAGGGTGGCGAGGAAAGCGAAGCCTCCGAAAAGCCGGAGGAGGAGCGCGACGCCGACGACGTGCTGGCCGGGAACGCGCTCGCGGCGCTCGGTGGCCGGGAGAACGTCGAGAGCGTCGAGGGCTGCATAACCCGCCTGCGGTGCGTAGTCTCCGAGCCGGAGAGCGTGGACGAGACGCGGCTGAAGGGGCTGGGCGCCTCGGGTGTCGTGAAGCGCGGCCAGGTGGTGCAGGTGGTCATGGGCACCCAGTCCGACCGCATCGCCGAGCGCATGAACCGCCAGCTAAAGACGGAGGCATAGAGTGAGCAAGATTCAGGTACTCGCGCCGATCGCCGGTCAGGCCATCCCCATGAGCCAGGTGCCGGACGAGGTGTTCGCCGAGGGGATGGCCGGAGAAGGAGCCGCCGTGGTGCCCTCCGGGAGCGGCGAGGCGGTCGCCCCCATCTCCGGCACGCTGGCAAAGCTGTTCGAGGGCGGCCACGCCTTTGGCATCGCCGCCGCGGGCGGGGTGGAGCTCATAGTACACCTCGGCCTCGACACCATCGAGATGGAGGACGGGGGCTTCGAGAAGCTCGCCACCCAGGGGGACGAGGTGGAGGCCGGACAGCCTATAGTGCGCTTCGACCTGGAGGCCATAAACGCCGCCGGCTACGAGCCCACGACCCCCGTGGTCGTTACCAACTCCGACGAGCACGCCGTAACCGGCCAGCAGACCGGCGAGGTCGGGGCCGGAGACCCGCTGTTCGAGGTCGAGGGTTGACCCGAAAAGCCCGGATCCTGGACTGCGGCCCGGAGGAGTTCCGCGGCATGGACGGCGGGGAGCTGCTGCAGTCCATCCGGCTCTCCGAGGGCCGCACCCTGATGGCCGAGATCCTCCACCCCTCCCCGCCGCTGGTGGACGGGGCCTCGAACGCCGCCGTCGCCGTGGCTTTCGGCGCGGATCTCGTCTTGCTCAACAAGTTCGGCGGCGAGGATCTCGCAGGAATCAAACGCTCCCTCGGACGTCCCGTGGGCGTCAACGTCGAGCCCTCCGAAGAGGTCGAGGAGCACCGCCGGGCGAGCCGGGAGAACCTCTCGCGGCTGGAGGATGCGGACTTCCTCGTGATAACCGCCAACCCCGACGCAAGGATAGAGACCGGTGACCTCGTCTCCGCCGCCCACACGGCGAGAGACGAGCTGCCCGACACCCCGCTATTGTGCGGCAAGATGCATGGCAGCGGTGGCCGGGGCATGCCCGAGGCGTCCGAGATCGGTACCCTCGCCGAGGGGGCGGATGCCGTGCTGATACCGGCGCCGGGCACGGTGCCCGGCAGCCTGGAGTCGGCCGTCGCGGAGCTGGCGCAGGCGGTTCACGAAGGAGGAGCCCTGGCGGTGGCGGCTGTCGGCACGTCCCAGGAAGGCGCGGACCGGGAGACGGTGCGGGGGATCTCGCTCTCCGCCAAACGTGCCGGGGCCGACGTGCTCCACCTGGGAGACGCGGGCCTCTCCGGCGTCGCGGAGCCCGAGAACCTGATGTCGGCCTCCCTGGCTATTAGAGGCCGCCGCCACACCTACCGGCGCATGGCGATGAGATAGAGACAGGGAAGATAAGGAGCAGTAGAGTTGGAACTCCACGTACACGACAGCCACGAAGGGGTTAGCCGGACCGCCGCCGAGACGGTAAGTGACACCGTTTCCGAAAACCCCGGCGCGAACCTGCTCCTGCCCACGGGCTCGACCCCCAGAGGCATGTACCGGGAGCTGGTGCGCCTGTACCGGGAGGGCGGCCTGAGCCTCTCCGATACGACCATCTTCAACCTGGACGAGTACCTCGGCATCCCCCGCGACCACCCGGAGAGCTACCGGCGCTACATGCAGGAGAACCTCTATCGCCACGTGGACGCCGACCCTGCCAGAACACACATCCCGGACGCCGAGACCCCGGCCCCGGAGGAAGAATGCCTGCGCTACGACGCCGCGATAAAGGAGACGGGCGGGGCCGACCTGTGCGTGCTCGGCATCGGGCGTAACGGGCACATCGGGTTCAACGAGCCGGGCTCCCCCTTCTCCTCGCGCACGCGGGTCATGGGGCTCGCCGAGTCCACCCGCCGCGCAAACGCCGAGGGCTTCGACGCCGGGGCGGCGCCGGAGCAGGCGATCACGGTCGGCATGCAGACCATCTTCGAGTCGCGGAAGGTGCTGCTCCTCGCCTCCGGGCCCGAAAAGGCCGAGGCGGTCGCCGCCGCCGTCGAGGGCGAGGTTTCCCCCCAGACGCCGGCCTCGATGCTCCGGGAGCACCCGGACGTCACCTTCCTCCTAGACCGCGAAGCCGCCTCGGCGCTACGGAGGGAGGTCGCGTGAGGGGCGGTATGAGGGGCAGTGTTAGGGACGGCGCGCAAAATCAGGCGGGGAGCCTCGCGATCCGGGGCCGGGTGGTTACCCCGGATGCGGTGTGGGACGGTGGCACGATCCTCGTCGAGAGTGGCGAGATAAGGGCCGTCAGCCGCGAGCCGCTCGCCGCGGACGCCGTGGTCGAGCTGCCGGACCATTATCTCGTGCCCGGCTTCGTGGACCTGCAGGTCAACGGCGGGTTCGGCGTGGACGCGGTGGATCGGCCGGGGCGTCTCGGAGAGCTCTCAGCCGCCCTGCCCGCGACCGGCGTCACCTCCTACCTCCCGACGCTGGTCACGCTGCCGCTCGGGCGCTATCCGGCCGTGATCGGCGGTCTGGATCTGGACCCGGACAGAGGCGCGGTCCCGCTCGGGCTTCATCTCGAAGGCCCGTTCATAAGCCCCGAGAAGCGGGGCGCGCACGCGGCGGAGGCGGTCGCCGAGCCGGACCCGGACGCGCTCGCGGAGCTGCTGGACGCCGGGCCGGTAGAGATGGTAACGCTCGCCCCGGAGATGCCGGGCGCGGGAGCCCTGATCGAGCTCGCCGCGAGCCGGGGCACCGTCGCCTCCCTCGGCCACTCGGCCGCCTCGTTCGAGGAAGCTCTGTCGGGATTCGAGTCTGGAGCGGCGGGCGTGACGCACCTGTTCAACGCCATGAGCCCGCTGCACCACCGCGACCCCGGTCTCCCCGGCGCGGCGATGCTAAAAACGGCGGACTCCGCGCCACGCTGCGGCATGGTCGCCGACGGCCGTCATGTCCACCCCGAGATGGTCCGGCTCGCCTTCGAGCGGCTGGGGCCGGACCGGATGTACCTGGTCACGGACGCGATGGCAGCCGCCGGGATGGGACCGGGCGAGTACGAGCTCGCCGGACGCACCGTTTCCATGCGGGATGGCATCCCGCGTCTGGAGGACGGCACGCTCGCCGGTAGCGTGCTCACGATGGACGAGGCGATACGCAACGCGCTGGAGTTTGCCGGCTGCTCGTTGCCGGAGGCGGTACGCATGGCGACGGCCACCCCGGCGGCCTTGATCGGGGCCGCCAAAAAGGGCCGCCTCACGCCGGGCTCCGACGCCGACGTGGTCGCGCTCTCGCCCGATCTGCTGGTGGAGGCAGCCTGGGTCGGCGGCAGGCTCGTGTACGAGAGAGACGTGCAGAGCACGCGGGACGGAGACCAGAGGGCCGTCGTGATCCGGGAGGGATCAAAGCCCCCGGCACTGGACGAGATGGGTACCGGAGATCTGCTCCGGGCGATGAACAGGGCGGACGCGGCGGTGGCCCCGGCGGTAGAGGCGGCGGTACCGGATATCGAGCGCGTCGTGGAGCGCGCGCGGGAGACGGTGGCCGGGGGCGGGCGGGTGATCTACGCCGGAGCCGGGACCAGCGGCCGGCTCGCCGTTGCCGACGCCGCCGAGTGCTCCCCCACCTTCGGCGTCGCGCCGGGCACCTTTACCAGCGTCATGGCCGGCGGCCTCGAAGCGTTGTACGAGGAAGCGGCGGAGGCGGAGGACGGCGCGGCGGAGGGCCGCCGGGCGATACGGGAGCTGAATGTCGGGGCCGGAGACCTCGTGGTCGGGGTGTCGGCCAGCGGCGCCACGCCTTTCACCCTCGCGGCCCAGCTGGAGGCCCGGGAGCGCAGGGCCGCCACGGCCTGCATAGTGAACCTGGCGGGCTCGGATATGGCCCGGAATGCCGACCTCCCGGTAGAGATAGCAACGGGAGCGGAGATCCTGCCCGGCTCCACCCGGCTAAAGGCCGGGACCGCCCAGAAGCTGGTCTTGAACATGATCTCCACCGCCACCCTGGCGGGGCTCGGCTACGTCCACGGCGACATGATGGTCGGCATGCGGCCCTACAACCACAAGCTCCGTGGGCGCGCGGAGAGCATGGTCCGGGAGATCACGGGCTGCAGCGAGCCCGAGGCCGCCTCGGCTCTCCAGAGCACGGAGTACGATATCCGCGGGGCGGTACTGCTGGTAGACGGGGTAACTTCCGCCCACGAAGCCGCCCGTCTGCTCCGGCTGGTGGAGGGAGACTTACGCAGAGCCCGGGAGTACGCCCCGCAATCCGAGACCACGAACAATTGAGCGGGCGGCAATGAAGCATCGCGCGGGCATCGTCGGGCTCGGGAGCATCGCGTCGAAGATGTACCTGCCCCTACTCTGCAACCATCCCGGGGTAGAGGTCGCGGGGCTTGTGAGCCGCTCACCCGAAACCGTGCAGTCGTACGGCGAGCAGTACGGCGTTTCTCACCGCTCTACCGATCTGCGGCAACTGCTGGTCCTGGAGCCGGAGATCGTGTTCGTCAGCTCCCCCACCGAAACCCACTTCGAGATCGTGACGCAGTGCCTCAGAGCGGGCGTGAACGTATACGTGGACAAGCCGCTCTCCTACGATCTAGCCGAGGCCGAGGAGATGGCGGCGCTGGCGGAGGCGCGGGGGCTGCTGCTGGCGGTCGGATTCAACCGGCGGTTCGTGCCGCTCTACCGCGAGGCCCGGGACTGGATGGAAGCGGGAGGCGGCCTCGAGCTCGCGGTGGCGCACAAGAGCCGCACCGCCTCCCAGCGCGCCCCGGCCCGTCAGACCGTCTACGACGACCTCATACACGTTGTAGACACGCTCGTGTGGCTCGGCGGCCCCGCCGCCGAGACGCTGCACTACGCCCAACGCCTGGACGACGCCGGACGGCTCCTCACCGCGACCGGGACGCTGTCTCTGGGCGAGGCGGCGGCGCAGTTCTGGATGCAGCGCAGCTCCGGGGGCAACGGCGAGAGCCTGGAGCTGCACGGCGGGGGCAGATACGCCAGGGTCACCGGCCTCGAACGCGGGGTACTCGGGAAAGAGGGCACGGAGCTGACCCGGGTGCCCGGCGGCTGGGACCCCGTCGCCCACCGCAGAGGCTTCACCGGCATGATAGATCACGTGCTGCAGAGCCTCGCCGAACCCACAGCCTGCGAGGTGGGAGCGGAGAAGGTGCTCCCGACGCACCGCATCTGCGAACAGCTCCTTTTACGGCATTGAGCCGCGAGGCTAAAAAGGTCTTACGTCTTACCGGCCAGAGCCGATCCCGGACAGCTTCCGCGCGGTTATGCAGGGTAACCAACGTGAGGGAGCCGGCACGGGGCGGAATCTACGGGTGGCGGGAGGCTGGAGCTTCGGTAGGGCCTATCCTGGGTTAGGGCCCGGCACCGGAGACCGCCACGCAGGGCCCGCCTCGTCGTACGTCACGGGCTCCCGGTCAAGGTTTTCTCCGGCTCATCTTCCGTGGGCTCCTCGGAGACACCGGGGATCGTGACCAGGATGGCGTCCACGTCGGTGTCGCGCTGCTTGCCCCTGTACCAGTAGATGCCGAATATGACGAGGCCGACGGCCAGCCACGGGATGTAGATGGCGAGCGTCGAGAGCTCCCCGAAGTTTCCGGTGAATAACGCTCCCCAGTTCGCCGCTTGTGTGATGGTCCCGGCTGACCCGATTATCGCGACGGGGATGGTTAGATAGAACCACGCCCCCGGCTGAAAAGCGGCCTGAGAGGCCAACGAGTTCGCCTCCCGCCGCTTCAGGTAGAGGTAGCCGGCCGCCAGCGAGACGGCCAGGTATGCGATCAGGTAGCTGAACGTCGAGATGGCGATGATCTGGTTGACCCCACTAGACCAGAACGTGAGCGCGGAGGCGGCGACGTACATCGTGAGCAGCGACCAGTGAGGCGTCCGGAACCGCTCGCTAACCCGCGAGAACTGCTTGGGGAACACCTCGTCCCACGACCACGAGTACGGGATCTTGATGGCCGCGGCCATCACCGCGTGGACGGTGGAGGAGGTGGCGAGCAGACCTCCGACGGCGACGACGGCGGTGGCGTAGCCGCCGAGGAACGTGGAGGCGGCGGTCGCCAGCGGCTGCGTGGAGTCCGACAGCACGGTGTAATCGCTCACGACGCCGTAGATGACAAATGCCGTCAGCATGTACAGGACGATAAGGATGCCGGTCCCGCCGAGCATCGCCAACGGTAGGTTGCGCCCGGGATTTCTGACCTCCGCTCCAAACTGTGCTGCGATCTCGATGCCGAGGAACGCGAAAAACAGCGGGACGATGGCGGTGGTGAACCCGCCTAGCCCACCCGTGAAGAACGGCTGGTAGCTCGCGGTGTCTATGGAGAACATCCCCGGTATCACGAGCAAGAGGAGGGTGGCGATGAGGAGCCAGAACAGGAGGCTCTGCGCCACGCTATACCCTTTCACCCCGATGAGATTGATAACAAAGAGGACCGTCAGCAACCCGAACCCGGAGAGCACGGGAGGGACGCCGGGGAAGAACACGTTGAGATAGCTGCCGAACCCGAGGGCGACGACCGCGGCGGCCGCCATGTAGCCCAGCCACTTGGTCCAGGTAACGACGAACCCTAACAAGCGGCTGTTGAACGACCGCGAAACGAAGGTGTACGCCCCGCCCGCCGCGGGGAAGATGGTCGCCATCCAGCCGTAGTTTATGGCGACGGCCAGCGCGACGACGCCCAGCAGCGCCACCGCGAGGATCACGCTCGGCCCCGTAGTGCTGCTGGCGGTGCCTATCGTAACGAATAGCCCCGCCCCGAGCGTACCGGCGATCACGGTGGCGATGGCCCCCACCGGCCCCATGCTCCGCGAAAGGCTGTTATCCCTGCTCTCCGACTCCACGTACCACCTCCCCGACGATCAGGAACAGCCCGAAAGCATCCCCACCCGACTCCCGTATGCGCGCCAATGTACACGAAGGCTCACATAGTCGCAACGGATACGAAAATCCTACCCGCCCGGTCCCCGGCGCCCACCGGCTTGCCCCACGAGAGGAGGATGGCCGCCACCCCGGCCAGGCATCTGACTCTACGCGGGCCGGGACGATTCGCCTTAACGGCCCCCGAGCCTGCTTCTAGGAATGCTCCTCGACTATCCGTATCTCCTCGTCGGTGAGGCCGGCTCGTACACGAGGGCGTCTATCTGCCTGTCAGTCGCCGTGATTTGGTGCCCGATAACGGTCCGCTCCCGCTCGATCCTCGCCTCCGCCAATCTCTCGTGCAGCCCGAGAATCCGCTCCACCACATCATCCGAGGTCGAACAGCCTGCAAAGCTTCTCTTGTACCTCGTTCCACACGTCGGGCGGCAGTGAGCCCAGTTCGCGCCGGATCAAGGGCGCCGCCACCGTCATCAGGCGGTACAGCCGCAGCACGGAGACCACGCGCAAGCCCGTCTCGCCGTAACCCTGACGTTCAGGGTCCAGCACCACGTCGGTATCCAATGGTTGATCCGGCATCCGGCTGGTTATGAAAGCGAGGACCACGTGATCGTAAGGACCGATGGGGTCCGTCAGGCAGACCGCGGGCCGAACCTTGGAGGTGGAGAGATCGTCAAACGGGAATGGTAGGAGGACTACCTTACCCCTGGTCGCCAAAAGGCCGCCCGTCCTCCAGAGTGTAGATGTCCTCTTCGGCGTCGTGCAGAAAGCCGAATGCGGGATTGTTGGCGGCGGATCGGAGCCACTCCCCCTCTTCAGAAACTTCCGCGCTCTCCGATGCCTCCTCGGAGATCAGCACGATCACCCGCACCTTGCCGGAGCCACCGAACGGCAGCGGCTCGTCGAGATGCAGCCGCCGCTGCTCGTCTATGCTCCCAGTAACCTCGATGGCTCTAACAGCGCCCTCCACGGCGGTGCTCCTTTTCGGCTCTCTGGCCTGCATTATAGTCTCTCGTCTTCCATCTCTGAGTCGGCTGACTCTAGTCTAGCGAGTCGTAGCCTACTCGGCTATCCGTATCTCCTCGTTGGTGAGGCCGTACAGCTCGTACACGAGAGCGTCTATCTGCTTGTCGGTGGCCGAGATCTGGTGCCCGATCACGCGGTCCTCTTCGGCTCGATCTACCCTCTAACAGTCATTTATTCAGGTGCCCCACGCTCTCTGAGCCACGTGATAACCATCTGTTGCTTGGGGTCTCCGACCGTCTCATATAGCGAGCGTGCCCGACGGACGAGGGCAACGGCCTCGGTAAAATTTCTCGCTTCGATTAATTGCGCCAAGTTAAACGAGGCGTCTGCTTCTTCCTCAGGTGCACAGGCGTTGTGCGCAGAGACGACTGCGCGACGATAAAGGTCCTCGGCTCGATCCGGATGACCAAGACAATCCATAACGTTGCCCTTATCCATCAACGCGACGGCCAGCGACTGCTCATCGTTGTTTTCTTCGGCCCAGGCGATTACACGTTCAAAGTAGTCGATAGCCTCTTCGTACTCTTCTTCGTTCATACATAGAATGCCTAAGCTCAAGAGCGTCCTGTTGCACTCCAGATCGTCTCCAAGTTCCCCAAAGACAGAAGCCGCTGCCTTGAAAAATACCCCCGCCCGCCAGGTGTTTCCTGACTGCCGGTAAAAAATACCCAGCTTACGCAAGGTCCGAGCCTCGGTGTACGAGTCTCTATTTACACGGGAAACGTCTCGCGAGCCTTTGAAGCACCGAAGAGCTTGCTGGTGCTGGCCCGTTGCCGCATAACTTTCTCCTAAAGTTCCGAGAGCCTGGGATTCGGTGCGCCACTCTTCGATTTCTCGTGCTACTTCCAAGCAGCCCTGTGTGTACTCAATGGCCCTCGCGTAGTCACCGAACGAGTAGTAGGCTCGTCCGAGGTTGCCCAGGGCCGCGCTCTCTGCGGGACGATCCTCGTTGTTGCGGGCGTTGCGGAGGGCTTGCTCAAAGTAGGGAAGCGCACTGCGCGGGTCGCCGGCCATCGCGTGCGCAGCCCCCAGATTAGCCTTGTGAGCTTTCACATCTTCCTCGAATCCGAGCATCCCGGCAGCCTCGATCGCCTTTTCTATCCACCGAATGAGCTCCCGCGGCGGCAGCCGGATTAGAAAGATGTTGGGACCGGCGCTGGCGTATGCCGTGACAATCCGCGCGGCCTCTTCGTCCTCACACATGTGGGCCACCGCCCAGGCGTGGGCGGCGCGAATACAGTCGTAATCCTGGTTCAGGTCTTCCAGGGCACGCCGTTGTTCATCCCCACCCTGGTTGTAAGCCTCGTTGAAGTAGAAGATCTTGGTCTCGTAGTATCTCAGGCGGCGCAGTTGGAGCTCTCTAATGTTTGGTAGTTCGGCATCGTCTTCGATCATTGAAACAGCGAACGCGGAGAGCAGTGAGTGCATCTGGAATCGTCCGTTGCCGTCCGGTTCGATCAGGCCGCGATCCGTGAGGGCTCGCAGGGTCATGCGTGGGCCGGATCGCATATCCCACACGTCTTGCGCTGCCGGGATATCGAACGAGATCGGCCGGGGTGGGAAGACGCCGAGCATGGCAAACCTCTTGCGATATAGTGGTCTCAGCCGCTCGGTGCTTCTACGCAGCAACGCGGTGACAGTAACCGGCACCTCCTGCTCGGCGGCTTGCACGTAGGAAGGAGGGGCTTGTGCCGCGAGTAATCTCTTGCCCTCGCGCAGTTCTTCGAGCAGTTCCGGAACGTCCAGCCCTCGATAGGACTCTGCGGCGAGAAGGCCACCAGCGACCCGGATAGCCAGCGGTAAGCCGTCGAGTTCCTGCACCAGTTGGCCCGACTCTTCCAGATGCTCTGTTACGACGTCTAGGGCGAGTTGCCTCAAAAGTTCTAGCGACTCCTCCTTAGATAACACCCCGAGTCTGTAGATACCTTCAGTCCTCGGAGAGATCTCTTGCGCCACCCGACTGAGGCGGGTGGTGACCAGCGTGCCGCAGCGCCGGCTTCCTACAGCTAGAGAGGCAGCGTGTGCAGACTCCCAGACATCATCTAGTATTAGCAGCGCCCGCTTCTCGCGCATCGCAGCCGCCAGACGCGCCGAAGCCTCCGATACGCTCTCTGCATCCGACAAGTCTCCTGCGCCCAAAGCCCTAGCCCAGGTAACGAGAGTAGAGAGGATCTCAGGCTCCTGTCCGAGAGAGGCAAAGAGCACCCCGTCGGGGAACATCTCCTCTACCTCTCTGTCACAGGCGAGAGCTGCGGCGACCGTAGTCTTTCCGACCCCAGGCCAGCCATGAACCACGGTAAGCACCTGCACTGGTGCCGACGTCTCATCCTCGACGCCCGTTCTCAGGTTTTCCTTCAACTCGGCAAGATCGTTCTCTCTGCCGACGAACGTCTCAGGCAGGGCAGGAACCATGCCGAACATTGAAGGCACGGATGTCCTAGCCGCGGACTCTTCATAGAGCTCCCCGCCGAACTTGAAGTTTAGTTCGTAGCGATTGCCGGTCGCGACGTTCCCACGTATATCGCCGCCTGCACTAACGCTCCGTTCACCCAACGCGACGCTTCTTTTACCAGTGTCCTTCCCACGCCCTGATAGTAACCCCAACGCGGTGAGAATCAGGGTCAGCGGCCCGAAGACAAAGTAAGACAAGGATTCGCCATAAACATTCAACGTCCTTACGGTCTCCTCGTTCTCTCCGGCGGAGCGAACAACCGCTGGCACCCATCCCTCAGCCGTAACTCCCATAACCGACAGAACGGCGGCGAGCACCGCGCCAGCAAGCACTACCGCTCGTCTACTGTTCAGCCCTAACCTCCATGCAACAAGATGGCAGCAAGAAGACACTCAAGTGGATTTTGATTCATAACCACCCATCTTGACACTCGTTCTCTCGTGTACCAACAAACTCATGTAAGCATCTACTTTCGACTGCAAGAGTACCTCACCCTCGGCCCACTGAAGCACTTTCCCTAATAATTACGCGTATTGATGTGGGAACCCCCAAATCTAATGCATCACCGCCTCGACTATCTGGACCTCCTCGTCAGTGAGGCCGTATAGCTCGTACACGAGGGGAGTCTATCTGACGGTCGGTTGCCGTGATCTGGTGCCCGACGACCCTCCTCTCCCGCTCGATCTTCGCCTCCGCCAACCTCTCGTGCAGCCCGACCATCCGCTCGTGCCGCTCCGCGTTTGAGAAGTCTATGATTCTATCCTCTACAAAACTACAGAGCCCGTGGGCGGGCCCGTGGGCGGGTGCGCAAGCGCGGCCCCGGACACGCTAAAGACCCGAAACACCCGAAACGCACGAAAAAGCGTGGCGCCCGGACCGAAGCCCGCGCGCCACGCGTGATGATCTGGGTATCTAGGCTTCCGGTGCGGGGGCGGGCGCTCGGACCCGTCGCCCGGACGCCGGGCTTCCTGGTTACCCTAGTTGCCTCTAGTTGCCCTTCAGCTTGTCCATGAGGCCCTTCTTCTCGCCCTGGTCGTCGTCCTGGTCCGACTTCTGCACCTTGCGGAAGGCCCCGGCCTTCTTCGCCACGTCGGAGAGGCCCGGGACGTTGTCCTCGGCGGCCTTCGCGGCCTTCTCGGCGTGGTCCAGGTTCTCCTGTAGCAGGGAGGAGATCTCATCCCGCCCCTCCATCGGAGAGTCGTTCTCGTTCTCCAGCGACTGCACGCTGTTGATGATGCTGCGGTACGCGGCGGACTTGTAAAGCTCCTCTTTTATGATCGCCGCGTTTATGAGGATGTCGCGCACGGCTCCGCCTTCGGCCTCTCCTATGCCGGACTGGGCCTCGCTTATGAGGCCCTGCGTGGCCTGGCAGGTCTCGCGCTCCGGCTCCTCGCCGAGCTTCTCGAATACCTTCTCGATGTTCTGTATCCGCCGCTGGGACTCCTCGTGGTCCTCCTGCAGCGCGCTCTTGAGGTTACCGTCGTTGGCGCTCTCGGCCCTGTTCTCCCGATCCTCCTGGAGCCGGTGCTCGGCATCGTAGACGTCACCCAACTCGTGGACGAATACCTCGTACATGCTGCTGACAGCCATCCTCTACCTCTCTTCTAGCTTCTACGCTTCTTCCGCGTTTACGCGGTAATTTTACCCTCTACCAGCATTACCCAGAGGATCGGCGGCTCGAAACATGGCCCGGGGAGCAGATATCCCGGGCGAGGGTGCTTCTCGACCTTCTCCGGCTTCTTTACCGCACGGCGCCCTGCTCCCGGTCGCGGAGGAGCATCTGCCGCCCGATGAGCACCGCCGTCAGTGCGGCCACGGCCAGCAGAGCCGAGGTCATCCAGGCCGCACCATAGGAGAAGAGCGCGACCATTACCCCGAACAGGAGAGGTCCGGCGGCGGCCCCGGTGGAGGCCCCGGTCTGGGTGACGCCGGTCGCGGCGGCGGGAGCCTGCGGGTTCGTCTTTACCACGGCGAAGTTGAAGATCCCGGGCCAGCCCCAGCCGGCGACGAAGGAGATCACGGTCCCCGCCAAGATGGACGCCGGGCTCCCGACGGCGAGCAGCCCGAACCCGAGCGTCCCCACCCCGAGCATCGCCGCGACCAGCCGGAGCCGGCCGCTCCTCATCCCGTCCGCGAGGTGCCCGAAGAGCACCCGGACCCCGATACCAGCCGCGCTGCCTACCGCGAGCAGTATCCCCGCCTTCTCGGCCCGTATCCCGGAGGCTACGGAGGCCTCCACCAGGAAGCCCCCGAGCGGCGTCGCGGCTGCGGAGCCGAGGCCGACCCCGAGCGCGAGCACCGCCATCGGCGCGGCGCGCACGTCCCCGCCTCTACCCTTGGCTCCCCGCTCTCCGGGCGCCCCCGGGGCGTGCGCCGTCGCCGGGGCATCCCGGGGCACCAGGGCCGCCACGCACAGCGCGAGCGCCGCCGCTCCGACGTAGGCCCAGCGCCAGCCGACGGTAAGCGCCAGGGTCGGCACCGCGGCCCCGGCCAGCAGGGTCGCCGTCGGTATGGCGGACTGCTTGATCCCGAACGTGAGCCCCTGGCGGTGCGCCGGGACCTCGCGGGCCAGCGACAGGTTCGCCGCCGGTTGGGCGAGCGAGTTGCCGAACCCGCCGACCACCAGACAGGCCACGAGCGCGCCCCAGGACCCGGCGAGCACCGCGACCGCAAGCAGAGATGCGGCGCTCACCGTCGCGGCGAGCCGCATCCCGCCGTGGTAGCCGATCCTCTCTACCACCCTTCCGGATAGCACCGACCACAGCGCCGAGGAGGCGAAGAACGCCGCAACCGCGAGCCCGAGGTAGGCGGCCCCGAAGCCGAGCTCCCCCCGCACCTGAAAAGCGAGCCCCCCGGTGAGAAATGCCGGCAACACGCCGCAGGTGGCGACCGCCACCGCCAGCAGTACCGGCCGGTACCTTACCCTGATCCAGGCCCCCTGGCTCACGCCCTACCGGGCCCCACGATGGGCTCCCCGGCGTGCTCTAAAGGCCCTGCAACGTTCCAGAAGGCGTACACCCGACGATGATAGCACGGTCTCGCCGTCCCTCCCCCGCTCCGGTCCTCCCGGGCCGGCTCGGGAAAGCTCCGTTGCGGGCGGTGTGGGGCTGTGCAAGAATCGCCTCGGGAGGGGGCTATAAGAGGGGCAACCAGGAACGACGGGAAGGTGGCGCGTGGATTTCTACTACTCGGAGAAGGTACGGGAGCTACAGGAGCGGGTGGGCGTGTTCATGGACGAGCACGTCTACCCCAACGAGCCGGTCTTCCACCGGCAGCTCCGGGAGGCCACCGAGCGTGGCGAGCGCTGGAGCGTGCCGCCCGTCATGGAGGAGATGAAGGCACAGGCCAGGGCCGAGGGGCTATGGAACCTCTTTTTGCCCGATTCCGAGCTAGGCGCGGGGCTAACGAACCTGGAGTACGCGCCCCTGTGCGAGATCATGGGTCGGAGCCCAATTGGCCCGGAAGCATTCAACTGCTCCGCGCCGGACACGGGTAACATGGAGGTCCTGGACCGCTACGGCACCGAGAAGCAGAAAGAGCGGTGGCTCAAGCCGCTTCTGGAAGGTGAGATCCGCTCGGCCTTCTGCATGACCGAGCCGGACGTCGCCTCCTCCGACGCCACCAACATCGAGGCTTCCATAGTCCGCGACGGCGACGAGTACGTCATAAACGGCCGCAAGTGGTGGTCCTCGGGGGCCGGAGACCCGCGGTGTGAGATCTCCATCTTCATGGGCAAGACCGATTTCGATGCAGCGAAGCACGAGCAGCAGTCCATGATCCTGGTGCCCCTGGATCTCCCCGGCGTCCACGTCCGGCGTGTGCTGCCCGTCTTCGGCTACGACGACGCCCCCCACGGCCACGCGGAGATAGACTTCGAGGACGTGCGCGTCCCGGCGGAGAACATGCTCTGGGACGAGGGCAAGGGCTTCGCCATAGCCCAGGGCCGGCTCGGGCCGGGCAGGATACACCACTGCATGCGCCTCATCGGGGTCGCAGAGCGGTCGCTGGAGCTGATGTGCCACCGGGCCAACGAGCGCGTCGCCTTCGGCAAGCCCGTCGCCGAACAGGGCGTCGTGCAGGAGTGGATCGCCGACAGCCGCATGGAGATAGAGCAGGCCCGCCTCCTGACGCTGAACGCCGCCCACATGATGGACACGGTCGGCAACAAGGAGGCGAGAAGCGAGATCGCCCAGATAAAGGTCGTCGCCCCGAACATGGCGCTGCGCGTCATAGACCGCGCCATACAGGCTCACGGCGGCGGCGGGGTCTCCGACGACTTCCCGCTGGCGAGCTTCTGGGCGAACTCCCGCACCCTGCGCCTGGCCGACGGCCCCGACGAGGTCCACCGCGCCTCCGTCGCCAAGCAAGAGCTTAAAAAGCAGGAGCAAAAGCGGCGGCCCGCAAACCAGAAATCGGCGGCAGAGCGCGCCACCCGATAGAATTCTCTCTGGGATAAGGGAATCGGCTAAAAGGAGGATGCCGTGGCAGCGTCTGTGCAAACGGTAAACACGGTAGCGGGCGGGGTGTCTCCGGACGACCTCGGCAAGACCCTGATGCACGAGCACTTCATCTTCGGCTATCCGGGATATTACGGGGACGTGGGCTTCGGCGGCTTCGACCGCGACGAGCACATGCGCGTGGCGCTGGACGTGGCCGAGCGGGCCAGGGGAGCCGGGGTCCAGACCATCGTGGACGCGACCCCGAACGACTGCGGCCGCGACGCGGAGTTTCTAAAGGAGGCTTCGGAGCGCGGCGGGATAAACATCGTCTGCTCGACCGGCTACTACTACGAGGGAGAGGGCGCCCCGGCGTACTTCAAGTTCCGCTCCTCTCTCGGCGACGCGGAGACCGAGATCTACGAGCTGATGATGCGTGAGATCACAGAGGGCATCGGCGATACCGGAGTGAAGGCCGGCGTCATAAAGCTCGCCACGAGCAAGGGCGAGATGACGCCCTACGAGCAGATGTTCTTCAGCGCCGGAGCCAAGGCCCAGCGCGATACGGGCGTCCCGATCATCACCCACACCCAGGAGGGCACGATGGGCCCCGAGCAGGCCGAGTTCCTGATCGGGGCCGGAGCGGACCCCTCCCGCGTGGCCATCGGCCACATGGACGGCAACACCAACGTCGCCTACCACATGGCGACCCTGGCCCACGGCGTGAACATCGCCTTCGACCGCTTCGGCGTGCAGGGCATCGTCGGCGCGCCGATGGACGAGATGCGCACCGCCTGTCTCATAGGGCTGCTCGGCATGGGCTACGGTGACAGCATGCTGCTCTCCCACGACAAGGTAAACGTGTGGCTCGGCCGCCCCCTGCACTTCCCCGACGCCGTGCAGGAGCTACTCAGGAACTGGCACACCACCCACCTCTTCGACAACGTCGTGCCGAAGCTAAAGGACGCCGGCGTGCCCGAGAAGAGGATAGACGACATCTTCACCGGCAACGTGCGGCGGCTTTTCGGCGGTTGAGCCGGGCCGGAGACCACATCCCGGATAACGGCAGCAAGAACGACAAGAACGAGCTGCTCCTCGGCGTAAAGTACGAGGCGGCCCGGCTCGGCGGCGCGGGCGAGGGTACCGTGGCCGCCATAGAGGAGCAGGCGCGGGGCGAGATCGGCCCGGCCTGGGAGTCTGACGAGGGCTTCGTGGCCGGCCGCAACGCCGTCCGCGCCGAGCACGGCCTCGACCGCCTCGGCGGAGTAGCGGACCCAGCCTCCGCCCCGGCGCAAAAGCCCTGGCGGGAGAGGGTTAGACGGCTCTTCGGCGGCTGAGCAGAGCTTTGGTCGGCGTCCTCGAGACCCGACGCCGGAACCGTGGACCGCCACGTAGAGAGTCACGTCGAGAGTCACGTAAAGGGAACCCTCGTGTGGTGCCGCGCGCGGGCCTCCGGAGAGACTCCGAGAGGGTGGACGGCCCTCGTGCTCGAGGGGATGATAAACGGCTAGACTGGAGCCATCGCGCCAGCGGACGCTGGCGGAACGGGAGGATGAGACACCCGGCTAGCCGTTAGGCTCGACCTTGCTGGCGCTTTTGGCCCGGCGTCCGAGCCAGACGTCTATGAGGCCGACGATCAGCGCGAGGACGACGAAGGCAAGCGTGAGGATAAGGCCGGTGCTGATCGCGTCGCCGTAGTCGCCGCCGGAAGCGCCGAGGCGGCTGAAGAAGATGGCCCCGACCGCGGAGATCCCGATGGCGGTCCCGACCCTCTGGCCGGTCTGCTGCACCCCGGAGGCGGTGCCGCCCTCGGAGGGTGGGATCTCGCTGAGGGTAATGGTCTGGTTGGGCGAGATCACCAGCCCGCTGCCGAGGCCGGCGATCAACAGTGGCAGCGCGGTGGCCAGGCCAACGTGGGCGGGCTCCAGACGCAGCACGACGGCGGTGGCGGCGAGCCCGACGACCACGATCCCGAGGCCCGCGACCACCAGCGGCCTGCCGAACCGCGGCACCAGTCGGCCGCCGACCACCGAGTTCACGGCGGAGCCGACCGCGAACGGCGTTAGCGCGAGCCCGGCCGCCAGTGGCGAGTACGAGTGCCCCTGCTGGTAGTAGATGCTCAGGACGAAGAAGATCGAGGTGAACCCGGCGAAGTACAGCAGGATGAGCGTCGAGCCCAGGGCGTAGCTGCGGGTGCGCAGCAGGGCGAAGTCCACCAGCGGCTGGCCGTGCCGGCGCTTGGCCCGCCGCTCCCAGGCCACGAACGCCCCGAGCAGTACCGCGAAGACCCCGATCAGCCACCACGGCGCCGACGCCGGGCTCTGCTCGGCGATCACCAGCGGCAGCATCAAAGACACGACAGCCCCGCCGAGCAGCGCCGCGCCGATCACGTCGAGCCGCTGGCGCCCGCCGGGGGCCTCGTCCCGGGGCAGGAGCCGGAGGCCCAGCGCCAGCGCGGCGAAGCCGATGGGGACGTTTACCCAGAAGACGTAGCGCCAGCTCCCCTCCGACCCGAGCATCAAGAGCAGACCGCCGAGCAGCGGTCCTATAGCGGTGGAGATGCCCACGGTGGCCCCGAACAGCCCGAACGCCCGGCCCCGCTCGGAGCCGCGAAAGAGCTGCTGGATAAACCCGAGGACCTGTGGGTTGAGCATCCCGGCCGTCGCGCCCTGCAGAAGACGGAGGATCACCAGGACGATCGCGTTCGGCGCGAGGCCGGCCAGCGCGCTGGTGAGCGTGAACAGCGCCAGCGCGATCAGGAACATCTTCTTGCGGCCGTAGTCGTCCCCGAGCCGGCCCGCCGGGACCAGCACGAGACCGAAGGTCAGTGCATACCCGGAGACCACCCAGGACAGCTCGGCCGCCGACGCGTCGAGATCCCGCTGTATGGAGGGCAGGGCGACGTTGACGATGCTGACGTCGAGCAGGATCATAAAACCCGCGACCAGACACACCACCAGGGCACGCCACCGTCCGGGGTCGGGCTGCCGCGAGTCGCTCACCGGACGAACCTTACACCGGGCGACCCGCCGCGAGTCGTCATAAGAATTACTGGATGAACGATACTCTCAGCTCCATTTTGCTCGTCTTCTCGGCCTCTACCTCCTCGGACACCACCGACTCGGGCGACCGTGGACGCTGGCCCCGGATCGTAAGTCAACGCGCGGTAAGCCCTGGCGGCCCACGAGGACCCGGCGCTTTGCACCCGACTTACCCTCATCCGTAGGATTTGGTCCAGTACCGGAGCCCCCCGGTAGCGGCTACAGAAGCTGTAGTACATAAGCTATAAAACCTACCGAGGCCCGGGGTCAATCTATGTGGTTCGCTTCTGCCAGACGGCAGAGCAGGACCTTAGCAATTCTTCCCACACGCCGGCCGTATGCCGCTCTTTAGGACGAAGACGAGGCCCGTGGGTATCGTCCGATCGTCCCGCCGAAGGAGCCAAAGGTCTCGTTCGGCGCTCGGGGCGGCGGAGACTCTACCGCTTCCCGTAGCTCGTCGCTAACCAACCTCTTTGCCCCACCCCGGCCGCGCCCTCCTGACCCCGTTCTGTTATGCGCGCTTAACATCGGTACCGGGGCGTGGCGGATACAATCTCCCTGTGAGGCCGCAGGGCTTTTTCGGGGTTTACGCCCTCCCAGAGACCCGCGCCCGGCGAGAGATTCGGAGGAGAAGAGTTGGCTACGACCATAGAGATAGAGGGCGGCGAGATCGTGCACACGCGGGGGACGGTGGTCACCTACAAGCAGAAGTGCAGCGTCTGCGGCCACGCCTACCCGTACAACAAGACCACCATCGTCCCCGCCTACGGGGTCCGTAGCTGCCGCCCTTTCACCTGCCCGGAGTGCGGCCACTACCAGGAGGTGAGCATGAAGTATCTGGGCGCAGAATAATGCGAGGTAACCCGGGATAGCTACTCCGCGGGAGGCGTCTCCTCACCGGAGCCTCCGGGCTCCTCGCCGGTCTCCTGTGCGGACGAGACAGCGGAGGAACCGAGGCTCCCGCCCTGGCTCTGTATTAGCTGGCGCTCGGAGGTGTAGGCCTGGACGGCCATCGCGAGCTCCAGCTTCTCACGCTCTGCGGGTAGCTCACCGGTCTCCTCCTGCCCTAGTAGCTCCCTGCCGGAGACGCCGAGCGAGGACTCCATCTCTCCGATCCTGCGCCGCAGCTTTAGTCGGCCGCCGGGGGTCAGCCGGAGATACTGCTGCTCGTCGGGTCCCTGCTGAGGGTAGACCCAGGCGTTCCTGAGCCACTCCTGCAGGATCTCGTTCCGTATCTCATCCTTGGTCTTTAGCTCCAAAGCTATCCTTTCTGCGTGTAGCCGCCTTGCGTATCTTGCATGCTCTCTGTACTCCTCACCAATCTAACCTCTCCCGCGCCGAAACTCTACCGGCCGGGCTCCGTATATGCGGATACCGTGGCTACGAGCGGGGCAAACGGAGATATAATCTACAGATAGCACCTAACACTACAAGTATCTACAAGTGTCCCGGATGGAGGTTGGAGATGCAGCAGGACCGCGCCAACTATGGCAGGCCCAGAGAGCCCGGCGACGATCTGGAGACCGGCTCCAGCAGTTACGAGAGTTACGAAGGGTACGGAGATCGCGGCGGGCGGGCCGGCTACATCCCGATGCGCGACACCGGTAAGAGCCTCAGCCCGAGCGACGAGCGCTCGTGGTCGGCCCTCTCGCACCTGAGCGTGCTCGTGTGGCCCGTGACGGGGTTTCTTCCGGTGGCGCCCCTCATAATCTGGCTGGTCTACAAGAACCAGTCCCCGGCGGTGGGATTCCAGGCCCTGCAGTCGTTCTGGTATCAGGCGGCGTGGCTGCTGCTCGGAGCGGTCGGGAGCCTCGTCGCCACCCTTTTCGTGGTGCTAACCTTCGGTCTTGGAGCTTTCGTGGTGGCCCCGCTGGGCTTCCTGCTCGGGCTGGTGCCTTTCGTCCATCAGCTCTACGCCGCCTACAAGGTGCGGCAGGGCGTGGACTACCGCTACCCGTTTATCGCGAACATGCTGGACAGCGGCGAAGGTCGGTAGGACCGGTAGTCGGCGGGAGAACATAGCAGGCTGAAAAGAGGCTCTGGAGGGTTCCGGGGCCTCTTTTGGTGTCTCCTAGAGCTTCCTAGAGCTGGGGCTGGGGCTGATCCTTGGGGGTGGCGTAGATCGTAACGGTCGAGCCCTCCGGGACCCGCTCCCCGTACAGCGGGTCAGTGCCCCAGGTTACGCCCCGGTCGCTGTAGCCCTCGTGGTACTCGTGGACGACCTTCGTCTCGAAGCCCCGGCTGGCGAGCACGTCCTCGGCGTAGTAGTCGTAGTAGGCGTCCACGTCCGGTACGGCGACGAGGTCCCCCTCCGAGGTACTCCCGGACCCATTATCACCGCTGGCGGTATCCCCGGCCGCCGTTTCACCGGAGCCGGTGTCCTCGTCCGAGCCTCCGAGACCGCCGAAGACCGAGAGTCCCCGGCTCTGTTCCGCCTCTCCCGACTGCCCCGCCTGGCCGCTCTCCCCGGACTTGCCGGTGATCCCGGCGCCCTGCTGGGACGAGCGGCTGGCCGCCAGGTCTTCCGGGCCTTCGACGTAGCCCGAGACTCCCGCCGCCGCGACCCCCGAGAGCAGGACGGCGGCCAGCGCGGCGGTCGCCAGCGATCTCTTGCGGTCGCCGAGGAGACGCCCGAAGGTCGCCGGTGAGAGGAGCTTTGCCGGGGCCTCCTTGCGCAGGGCCGAGAGCATGGCGTCTGCGGAAGGGTAACGGGCCGAAGGGTCCTTGGAAAGGGCCTTCAGGATCACGTCTTCGAGCCCCTGCGGGATCTTGCGGTTCAGCCGGCGCGGCGGAAGCGGGTCGCGGTGTATCTGCTGGCGGGCCACGCTCCTGGTGTCGCCCGAGAACGGCGGCTCGCCGGTCAGACAGTGATACAGGAGTATCCCCACGGAGTAGATGTCGCTCTGGGGCGTCGCCTGGCGGCCCATGATCTGCTCCGGCGACATGTAGCGGGCGCTGCCTATGACCTCGCCGGACTGGAGCTCGTCCTGGTCGTCCTGGTCGTCCTGATCGTGCTGTCTGTCGGGGGCCCCGTTGCGGGCCTCCTCGACGATGCGCGCGATGCCGAAGTCCGCGACCTTTATGGAGCCGCCGGTGAGCATCACGTTAGAGGGCTTGACGTCGCGGTGGATTATCCCCTGCTCGTGGGCGTAGGAGAGGGCCTCGAGGAGCTGCCCGGCGATCCTGACCGCCTCCCCTATCTCCAGGCTGCCGATCCGGGACAGCCTCTGGCCCGCGTCCTCGCCCTCGACGCACTCCGCCACGATAAAGGGCGCCTCGCCCTCCTCGCAGATGTCGTATACCCGGACGATCTTGGGATGATCCAGGGACGCCATCGCCCGGGCCTCCCGCTTGAAGCGTCTCAGGAAGGCGCGCTCCTCGGCGTAGCTCTGTCTCAGGGTCTTCAAGGCGACCTCGCGGCCCAGGATGGCATCCTCGGCCCGATACACCACGGCCATCCCGCCCGCCCCGAGCGTGCCCTTTACCCTGTATCTCCCTCCAAGGACTTTTCCTACCGGGGCTTCCAGCGCTCCACCGCCTTTACGAACTACGAACCTCTGCGAAATGTTCTAGACGCCTCCCTCGACAGCGCATTATATATCGCTTGTCTCATGCTGGATACCGTCCGGGCCGCGGACCATCCGGTTACCCAACATGGAGGAATCTGACACGATAATATGCCACATTTTGTTGCCTTTTGCTCGCCTTTACCGCCAGTGGGAGCGCCGGTAAACAGGATATTTCACACATCCGGCCCCGGGGCCGGCCGCTAGCGTAACCCGCACCGGGATGTAGCTGGGCGTGGGTGGCCGCCGGTACGACGGTTGTCGGCGCGGTGGCCACCGGCGGCGTTTTACCGGATTTCGGAGCCGAGCGGGTCCGGGTGGGACAGGGCTAACCTCGGCTCTAACCCCGTGCATCGTGGTGGTGCCAACCGTATCACCCGCCGCGAGGCTTTCTACCTTGCATGCTTTACCCGCCCTGAGCATCTACGACGTCCGCACCCCTGGGCACGGACCGCTCTGGGGGTCATTTGACGCGGCTGCGGCTCTTTTCTCTGCGCCGGCGGAGAAAGACGGTCACCAAGGCGACGGCGATAATGACGCCGAAGGCCAGGAAGAGGATCTCGACGTACTGCGGGGCGTGGCCCCCGAGGTAGGCGTACACGAAGGTCGCCGGGGAGGCCCCGATCACGGTGGCGATCAGGAAGCCCGGGAACCTCATGCGTGTGAGTCCCGCGGCGAAGGAGATCACGTCGAACGACAATACCGGGACCAGCCGCCCGACGAGAACGGCGTAGGCCCCGTAGCGGGCAAACCAGTGGTCCGCCGACTCCAGGCTCGTGTTCCCGACGAGCGCCTCCACCGGCCCCCGGCCCAGGGTGCGTGAGATCCAGAAGCTCACCACGGCCGCCGCCGAGGCCCCGAACACGCTCAACAGCCCGCCCCAGAACGCCCCGAAGGCGAGGCCGTTCGCGAACGTTATGAGGAAAGCCGGCAGCGGCGCAACTATCGCCTGCAACACCATCAAGAGCGTCGAGACCACGGGCGCCCACGCCCCGAAGGAGAGGATGTAGTCCCGCAGCCCGGAGACGTCGCCCCGGGCGAGTATGCGGATGACGGACTCGATCCCGGTCCTGAACGCCGGCGAAAGGAGGTATGCGAGCCCCGACGCCGCCAGCATCGCGACGATGATAACCAGCCTGATGCGTCTCACCCGGCGGGTGTCGAGCCTTATCGAGTCAACAGAGCCCCCGGCCGGCTTCATCAGGCCCGCCGGGCGTGAATGCGGAGCACCACACCGCCCAGATAACGCCCGATCCGCTCGACCTCGAAGCCCACCGAGCTCACCCCTTCCAGCGTCCGCCGGTCCAGGTGGCAGCCTCCGGCGAGCCGGCTCCAGGCCGGCGTCAGCGCTTCCTGTAGGCGGCCGAGCGGCTTACGTTCGACCCGCACGTGCTCCAGCAGCCGCAGCTCGCCGCCGGGCGCGAGCACCCGCCACGCCTCCCGCAACGCGGCCTCCTGGCTCTGCACCGTACACAGGGTCAAGAAAGCGGTAACGGCGTCGAAGCTCCCGTCAGGGAAGGGTAGATCCTCGCCGGCGGCCCGCAGGAGCCGGACCGGCATCCCGGCCTCCGGCAAGCGGCGGGCGGCCCGGTCGAGCATCGTCTCGTCGGGATCTACGCCGGTCACCGACGAGACGGAGTCCGGGTAGGAGCGGAGGCTCCTTCCGGTGCCGACCCCGAGCTCCAGCACGGCCCCCGAGAGCCCCCGCAACGTCTCCCGCCGCAGTCCCCCCAGCCCGAGCCGCTCGAAGGGCGCGATAACGGGATCGTAGATGCCGGCGAATACGCCGGTTCGTGGGTGGCTAGGTCCGTCCATACCCCGATGATGCCACCCGGAGGCCCGGGAAGAGCGAAGATTATCGCCCCTCCCGGGAAATATGTGACGTGCTCCGCTCTTTCAGGGCCTGCCAGGGTCCTTCAGGGTTCTTTAGCGGAACGGGTTACGGTACCCGACGTGGTAGCGGGGCTGTATCGGGTCGTAGCGCACGACGGTGCCCGGATAGGGGGCGTTGATCATCTTCTTCCTGCCGGAGTAGATGCCGACGTGTCCGATCCTGCCGCTGTTGTTGTAGTCCCCGAAGGCGAGGTCCGCGACCCGGGGCGTGCGGGTGGCGCCTCCGCTCCTGTACTGTGAGGCCGCCGTGCGCGGCAGGGACACGTTGACCTTATCGAAGACCCGCATCGTGAGGCCGGAGCAGTCCACCCCCTGGCGTGAGGTCCCGCCGTAACGGTACGGCACCCCGAGCCAGGTCTTCGCCTCCCGCAGAGCCTTCTGACGCCGCGTGAGGGTGGTCCTCTTCCTCTGCACCTCCCTGACCATCACCGCGTCGGCGATAACATACCCCTTGCCCTTACCCCGCCGGCTTACGAAGACCTTCCTGGAGTCTCCGGCCTTGAGCTTGAAGGTGCCCAGCCGCACCCACTTACCGCCGTTCTTGGTCTGATTCACCCGGTCCCACTTAATCCCCGAGGTGGTGCGAACCCCGAAAGGCGTAGAGCTGTTGTAGCCTCTGCTCGCGGGCCAGCGGGCGAAGACCCTGTACCTCTTGGTCTTCGGCACCCGGACCTTGTACGAGGCATTGTCCCGGATTGACCGGGGCTTGGCGTAGCGGTAGTTCCTGCCGACCTTCTGGTCGCTCCAGGAGCTGCCCTTCCAGTTACCGGAGGCGGAGAATCGCTTGGAGGCGTTGTCCACCACCTGTTTGTAAGGGCTGGCGGAGACCGCCGGCGCAAAGATCAGGGATACAACCAGCGCGGCCGTCAAGGCCAAGGTCAAACGTAGCAATCTTCCCCCTCCGTATATTTACGGGCCGGCCCCCTGCCGGACCCGAATTTTCAAACTTTCAAACTCCGCTGACTCCGGTTTTACGCGAGACTACGACCGTGCGGTGCGCGGCTCGTACCTCACATGTCTCGTGTAGCGCCTCGTATTATCGGCCGGGCGGTAAAGGAACTTTAGCATCATGCAGAGCCCCGAGGAAGATTTATTAAGAATCCGGCCTCTCAGGCCCGGCCTCTAACAGAACTTTCGGGGGCGAGAAAACGATGACCGGTCGAGCGCGCGACATCCAGCGTGGCCTTATCCAGGGCGGCGGGCACGGCCCCGTAGCGCAGGCGGGCCTCCTCCGCGAAGGCGTGTACCGCCTCCTGGGTGGTGGCCCCGGAGCCGGTCCGGTGCAGGCTGCCGACGCTTTCGGGGCGAAAAGGGAGTTCGAGGGCGGAGTACACCCGGCCCAGTACCCGGGCGAGCCGCTCTTCGCCGCTGACGAGCACTATGCCGCCGACGCTCGTGGCCCGGCGAGTCAGGCGCTGGGCGATGCCGACCAGCTTCATGCCGTCTTCGGGGCCGCCGTGCCGGATGCTGTGGTCGCCGGGGCAGAACTCCGCCCGCACCTCGCCGACCTCGGCCCGGACGCCGAGACGGCCGAAGGCGGCGAGGACCAGGTCGGCGGCCTCGTCGTAACGCTCCCCGATGCTCCTGGCGCCGTCTTCGGCGGCGGGCCGGACTATGGAGAACCCGAAGGTGCCGGAGTCGGCGGCCGTGGCGCCCCCGCCGGAGCCCCTGAGAAACACCGGATAGCCCTCCTCCTCCGACTCCCGCACGGCCTGCTCGAAACCCGGTCTCCGGGCGTCGCGCCGCGTCATCCCGACGTGCCGGGATGAGGGCAGTATGGAGACGGTGGCCGGCCTCTCGCCCGAGGCGACCTGATCGAAGACCGCCCCGACGTAACCGTACTGGGTGCGAGGGTCGTCGAACCTCTCCGGCGTCAGCAGCTCCATCCCGGCTCCCCCGGCGCAGGTTGGTGGATCACGCTTAGCATATCCGGAAGAGTCTATCAGCCTCCGTTGCGGAAGCCCCGGCTCTCTGGTTTCATCGGGAAGTTAGACGGGTTGGATGGTGGCTTGTGTAGTTTATGAAGTTCACGCGAGAGGAGGGGCCACGCACGGGGAGTACAAGACGCCGCAGGGTAAGCTGGTCGCGGTGGACCTCACGGTAGAAGACGGCAGGCTCTCCGGCGTCGGGGTCACCGGAGACTTCTTCCTGGAGCCCGCCGAGGAGCTCGCGGCGCTGGTCCGGGCGCTCGAAGGAGCCCCGGAGGATGCACCCGAGGAGGATCTCGCCGGGATGGTGCGGGAGGCGCTCGACCCGCGGACCGAGATGATCGGCTTCTCCCCGGAGGCGATCGCGAAGGCCGTCCGGCGGGCGCTCGGCACTGAAAGTGCGGAGAGCGCGGAGAGGAGCGAGTCGTGAGCGTGGGCCCGAGGTGGTCTGAGTACTCGTGGCGTGTGATCCGGGGCGGCCCCGTCGAGCCGGCGATGAACGTCGCGGTAGACGAGGTGCTGACCCGGCGCGTCGGGGAGGGAGAGCGGCCGCCGACGTTGCGGTTCTGGGGGCGCTACCTGCCGGAGGTCGTGATCGGCCGCTTCCAGGCGGTATCCAACGAGCTAGACGAGGAGACCGCGCGGGACTACGGCGTCGAGATCCTGCGCCGCACCACCGGCGGGGGCGCGATGTTCGTCGAGCCGGCGAACATAATCACCTACTCGATGTACGCCCCGGTCTCGCTGGTCGAGGGCCTCTCGACGGTCGAGTCTTACGAGTTCCTGGACGCCTGGGTAGTGGACGCCCTGCGCGGGATGGGCGTGGAGGCCTTCTACGAGCCGATAAACGACATAAGCTCGGCGGCGGGCAAGATCGGGGGCGCGGCCCAGGCCCGCCGCCACGGCGCGGTCCTGCACCACACGACGATGGCCTACGACATAGACGCCGAGAAGATGCTGCGCGTCCTGCGCGTCGGCCGGGAGAAGCTCTCCGACAAGGCGGTCGAGAGCGCCGAGAAGCGCGTCGGTCCTATCCGGCGTCAGACCGAGCTGCCGCGCGAAGAGGTAATAGAGCGCATGATCCGGACCTTCGAGACCGACTACGCCGGCGGGAACAACCTGGCCGAGGACTCGCTGACCGACGATGAGCTCTCGGAGGCCGAGAGTCTAACCGCCTACTACGGCTCCCCGGACTGGACCTACCTCCTGCCGTAGATCAGGCAGGAGAACTCTGGAGAGCTTGTAGAAGTCAGGCGTTTGCCGGCTCCGTCTCTACCAGCTCGGCCTGCACGATCAGGCGCTCCGAGTAGTCCGGCAGGGTGCAGGTCTGCAACGTGAGGATGTTCTTGCCGCTTACGGGCTCTGTAACGGAGAGGTCCGAGGGCCCTACCACGAACTCCTTGAAGACCCGGTAGGTGTACTCGGTGCCCTCGGCATCCTCTACGAAGACCTTGTCGCCGTCCTCCACCTTCTGGAGGTCGTAGAAGGTCAGGAAGCTCTCGGTTCTCGGGAACCCGAGGCGGTGACCGGCGAGGTACACGTTGGCCTCTTGCTGCCACGGGTAGCCGGTACCTTTGAGGTGTATGGCGGCGTTGTCCTTGAGGGCCTTCTCGCTGTCTCCGGCGGCCGTGGGCACCTTGTCGTCCTCTATGCGGCTCATGGCCGGGACGGTGACCTTCAGGGTCTTGTCGGAGGGACCGCCCACCTCGGACGAGGTGCCCTCGTTCAGCTCCGGCACGTTGAACCCGCTACCAGAGCCGCCGGAGCCGTCGGAGCCCGAGGAGCCCGGTCCCTGGAAGAAGTTCAGGGCGAACATGGCTATGAGGACCACCCCGGCCCCGACCAGCCCCAGGCTCAGAAAGCCCGTCAATATACCCCTGATCCTCACCCGCACCTCCTACGAGAGCCTCTAACGGACGTGGCCTTCCACGGGCCCGAACCTCTTATCATAACGCGCCGCACCGGCTCGTGACGGGAGTGTCCTATCCGGGGCCGGCCTTAATCCGAGCCTCCCGGTCCCTCTCTGGAGGCCGAGCTCCCGGCGGCGGCCACGGTCACCAGGGCTATGGCGGCGAGCGGGAGCACGCCGGGCTCTTCGGAGAGGAGCACGAACCCGATAAGCGCCGCAACCGCGGGCTCCAGGCTCATAAGCACCCCGAAAGTCCTGGCCGGTATGTTCTTTAGCGCCTCCAGCTCCAGGGAGTACGGGATGGCCGTGGAGAGCAGGGCTATCGCCAGGCCGCCGAGCAGCGCCTGTGGCGTCAGCAGATCCATGCCGGCCCCGGCTATCCCGACCGGGGCGAGCGCGGCGGCGGCGACGCAGGTCGCGAGCGCGAGCCCGGCGCCGCTGCCCAGCGAGCGTCCGACCATGCCTCCGAGCAGTATGTAGCCGGCCCAGAACATACCCGCGAGCAGGGCGAAACCCGCCCCGACGAGATCCACCGGGGCCCCGGAGCCGGAGGCGGCGAGCGGCGAGAGCAGGAAGATACCGCCCGCCGCGAGAAACCCCCACACGAGGTCCAGCAGCCGGCGGGAGCCGAAGATCGCGACCGCCAGGGGCCCGGTAAACTCCAGCGTCACCGCCACCCCGAGCGGGATGCGGTCCAGCGCCTGATAGAAGCAGAGGTTCATGCCGCCGAGCACTAGCCCGAAGGCCGCCACGACAGCGTAATCCGATACCGGCAACCCCCGCGCCGGCAGCCGCCACACCGCCACGCACAGCGCGGCCGCGATCCCGACCCTCAAGAACACCGCCCCCGAAGGCCCCACGGCCTCGAACAGACCCTTGGCGGTCGCAGAGCCGAGCTGCATCGAGAGTATCGCGAACAGCACCAGCGAGGTCGGCGGCACGGAGCCCGCCCGCTGCCGCAGCCTCCCCTTCATCGTCGAGACGGCGTGTAAGGTACGTAAGGTCCCCGTACCATGCCTCAGCAGGCTCCTACCGGATATCCGGAGGCGTCCGCCCGGCCCCGGCCGGTGCGCCGCTCGCTGTCCCCCACGATACATACGACGACCATTCTCGCACAGGCAACCGCTCTCCGGCCGCGCCCGCCCGTAGCCCCGGCGGCTTTCTGTTATCAGGAACGCTTACCGAGGTTATAGGGTCTCCCGGTGTCCCTCATCTGGGATCCAGGAGCTTTCAGGAGCTTTCACAAACACCAGGACCCGGAGTTCTACGTATCGGTCTCCTCGCGGGTGCGGCGTCGGATCCTGACCCGATACTCGTCGCCGTCCTCCGCCGGGGGCGTCGAGTGGTGCTCCTCGTAGCGTCCGCCCTCCAGGGGAGGCAGGCCGTAATGGGCCCGGACCCTCTGCTCGAACTCGGGGGTTATCTCGCCACCGTGGCCGAACGCGGGGCCGTGCTTGACCTCCTCCCGGTCGATCGTGACCTCGGCGCAGTCCTCCTCCTCGTCTACCGCCACGATCTCCATCGGTACCAGCGTGATCCTGTTACCGAAGAGCCCGAACCTTACGCCGAGATACTCCTCGCGCCCGGACTCGTCCACGAACAGGTCGTCCACCTTGCCGATCTTGTCCCCGTCCCGGTCGTAGACCGAGTAACCGGAGTAAGCCTCCTCAAGCTCCCGGAAACGGTCGCCGCGTCCCTGCTCGCCCATGCGGGCCCTCCTTCCGGCCGCTCGTCAAGGTCATCTGCTGGTGCGGGTAGTGTGGATATTGTCCCCCGTACCTCATAACACAAACCGCCGGCTACGCGCCACCCTGCTCCGGGAGGCTCCGCAGGAAGGCGAGCGCCGTATCCCCCGGGTCTCCGCCCTGACGGACGCCCGCGACCCGGCCACCGCCGTCTACCGCGGCCACGGCCGCCACCCGGCCCGTATCCCTAAGGCCGAAGGACCGGGTGACGCGTCCGGCCCAGTCGGGCAGGATCATCACGTACTCCTCGGGGTCCGCGCCGGGTGGTAGATCAGAGGCCGTGCGCTCGTAGGCCTGCCGCAGCACTATCCACACCGTGCCCCAGTACACAGTCGGCACCAGCGAGAGGTCCACGACGCTCGCAACCGTTACCTCGCCGGCGGCGTACCTCTCCCGCACGGCCCGGTTTACATTCACGGCCGCGGAGGCGGTGCCCTGGAGATGGAAGACGAGCACCAGCGGCACGCCCTCCCTCTTACGCAGGTCCACCTCCCGCCCGGAGCCTATAGCGAACAGGCGCGTGGCCGGGGCCAGATCCCCGGCCCGGAGCGGCTCCAAGCTAGGCTTCCTCCTTCGGGAGCCTGGCGAGCCGGCGCTTCTCCCGCCGCCAGCGGGCGCGGTCACGGCCCCCTTCGAGCACCGAGTAGCCGACCGGCACCACCAGGAGCGTCAGGAACGTCGAGGTCAAGAGGCCCCCGATCACCGGTATCGCCAGGCTGTTGGAGATGAGTACCGCCCCGCCGCCGAAGCCTAAAGCAAGCGGCAACAGCGCGAAGATCGTCACCAGCGCCGTCATCAGTATCGGCCGCAGCCGGGCCCGCCCGGCCTCCACGATAGCCTCGGTCACGTTGTCGTGGCGGCCACGGGCCTTCACGACGAAGTCTATGAGCAGGATGGAGTTCGCTACCACGATCCCGATGAGTAGCAGCACGCCCAGAAGCGACGGCAGGCTTAACGCGGTGTCCGTGATGAGTAGCGCCCCGAACGCCCCGATGGTGGTGAGCGGCACGGCGAGCAGGATCACGAGCGGCAACAGCAGCGAGCTAAAGAACACGACCAGGATCAGGAACACCGCCGCTAGCGCGACCCCGATGGAGATGAACAGGCGATTGAAGCTCTCTGCTATGTCCTCGGACTCGCCGCCGACGGACGCCTCTACCCCGTTTGCGAGCTCCAGGTTACCCACCCGCTCCTCTACCGCCGTGGAGACGGCGTTCGTGTCGCCGCCGGAGATGTCACCGGAGACGGTCACGCCCGCCTCGCCGTCGGTGCGGCTTATCGCAGAGGGAGCCTCGGACTGCTCGACGTCGGCGACGTCCGCCACGCTCGCCCCGGCCGCCCCGACGGGCAGGCTCTCTACGTCGTCCACGGAGTCTACCCGGTCGGCCGGCACCCCCACGGAGACCGGCGTGTCGCCCGTAATGCTCAGGTCCGAGCCGCCCCCGCTTATGTAGGTCGCGAGCGACTGGGAGACCGCGCTCGGCGAGACCCCGGCCCGGGCCGCGTCTTGCGGGTTCACGTCTACCGAGATCTGCCGTCCGCCACCGGTGGCGTCGGTCTGCACGTTCTCCAGGCCAGAGACGCCGGAGATCTCGTCCACTATCTTTTCGGAGGCGACGGCGCGCTCCTCTTCGGAGCCGCCGGTTACGGAGACCGCGAGCCCGCCGGCCGGCGGTCCCTGCTCCTGGACCTGGGCCTGGAAGCCTCCGCCGAACAGCTCCTCACCTCGCTCCTGCACCCGTTCGAGGGTCGAGTCCACGTCCGCGTCTTCCGCGACGGAGATAAACGCCTGGGCCTGGTCGTCGGGACGCGCGCCCGGCTGTCCCTGGGCACTCTCGCCGCCCACGGAGAGCTGGTAGCTCTCCACTCCCCCGTCGTCGAGCAGGAAGTCCTCGAAGGGCCTGACCTGCTCCGAGCTCTCCTGCAGCGAAGACCCGTCTTCGAGCTCCACGTCGGCTATTACGGTCTGGGACTCGCTCGGCGGGAAGAAGCTCGTCGGCAGCAGGAACGCCGCCCCGAGGCCTCCCGCGAAGAGCACGCCGGCCACCACGAGCACGATGGCGCGGTGCCCGAGGCCCCAGCGGAGCACCGGGGTGTAGAGCCTGACCAGGAGCCCCTGACGCTGCTCCCCCGAGTTCTGTGGGTCCTGGGCCGTATTCTGGGGCACGCCCCGGCGCTTTATGAACAGGCTCACGAGCACCGGGATGATGGTCACGGAGACTATGAGAGACGCGATCAGGGCGAACGCGACCGTTAGCGACAGCGGCAGGAAGAACTCGCTCACGATGCCGCCGACGAGCCCGAGCGGCAGGAACACGGCCACGGTACACAGCGTCGAGGAGGTGATTGCGCTCGCAACCTCGCTCGTGCCCCTCAGTGCAGCCTCATCCGGGTCGAGCCCTTCCTCCTGGATGTAGCGGTAGGCGTTCTCGAGCACCACGATGGCGTCGTCCACCACCCGCCCGATGGCGATGGTGAGCCCCGCGAGCGTGAGGATGTTCAGCGTCAGCCCCTCACCCCACGAGAACAGGAGGGCTGCGAGCACCGAGGTCGGCAGGGAGACAGCCGTCACGAGCGTCGCCCTCACCGAGCGCAGAAAGATGAAGATCACGGCTATCGCAAACGCCGCGCCGAGCAGCGCCTTCTCCACGAGCCCGCTCACGGACTCCTCGACGTCCTCGGAGGTGTCGAAGACGACGTTCACGCCGTCGTCGCCGAGCTCGTCGCGTACCCCGCCGAGCTCTTCCCTGACCCCCTCCGCGACCTCGACGGTGTTCGCCTCCTGCTCCTTGATCACGGACAGCCCGATGCTCGGCTCGCCGTCGGTGCGCGAGATGCCGGCCAGGTTCTCCTCGCTCTGGCTTACCTCCGCAACGTCCTCCAGAAGCACCGGCTCCGGGGCCTCGCCCGACGGCGCTCCGCTGGGCGCTGCACCTGATGGCGCTCCACCAGACGAGCCTCCGGACGGCGGCGCGCCCCCGGTTGCCCCCTCGGGGGAGCCGCCGGAGCCACTGGCCCCGCTCGGGGCTCCGCCCGTGGGAGCGGCGGCCGCTGCGCCGCCTACCGGCAGCTCTCGTAGCGCCTCGATGCCGCCGAGCCCGGTCTCCGTTACGACGGGCGCGGAGGCGCCGTCCACCACGACCTCGCCGACCGGGGTAGAGCCGCCGGCCCCGCTTATCGCCCCGACAACGGCCTCCGGGGGCACGCCTTTCTCTTCGAGCTTCTCGGTGTCGAGCCGGACGCTTATCTGCTCTCCGGAGCCGCCGAGCAGGCTCGCGCTGCTCACACCCTCGACCTCTTCGAGGCCCGGTATTACCTCGTCCTCGGCGTACCGCGTGAGCTCCGTGAGGGAGCGGTCCCCGGCTTCGAGCGAGAGGTTTACGACCGGGAGGCTGTCGGCGGACTGGGTCGCGACCTCGGGGGACGCGGCCTGCTCGGGGAGCTCTACGCCTTCGAGTGCGGACTGCAGGTCCTCCTCGGCCTCCTCCGGGGTGGTGTCGAACCCGAACTCCACGTTTACCAGGGAGAACCCTTGTGTGGAGTTGGACTCTATGCCCTCGATCCCGCTTACACCCTCGACCGCATCCTCGATGCTCTGGGTGACCTGCTCGTCCACCACGTCCGGCCCGGCCCCGGGCACCGCGGTCTGCACGGTGACGAACGGGAACTCCACGTCGGGCAGCAGCTCCTGGTTGAGCTGGGTCGCGGCGTACCCGCCGCCTCCTATAAGGAGCACGACGGCGAGCATCACGACCGACTTGTTGCCAAGACACCAGCTTACGATACGACTCATCCGGCTCCTTAACTTCCCTGACTCTCTACGTGGTGCTCGGCGTGGAGTTCCTCCGCGAGGAGCTTGAGGCCCCGCGAGAAAATCCGCGCCTCACCCTCCTCCATCCGGTCCACGGCCCGCTCCAGCGGCCTCCTGCGGGCGGCCACGATCCTCCGCGCCGACTCCCGGTCCGCGGCGGCGAGGTCCACGAGCACGACCCGCCGGTCCTCCGTATCGTGGCGGCGCTCCACGAGCCCGTAGCGAACCAGCCGGTCCACGAGCTGCGTCACCGCCGGCCTCGACACCTCTAGCACCTCCGCGAGCCCGCCCACGGAGTGCGGACCCCGGGCTAGTGCGATCATGATCTGGACGTGCCCGGTAGAGACCTGGGAGTCCTCCGGCAGCCGGTGCTCCGGGATCTCCTCCAGCTCCACCGCCGTGGGCCGGCCCAACTCCCGCCCGAGAACCGGCAGCAGGAGCAGCATCTCGTCGATGATCCCGGCGACGATCTCCTCCCGCGTCCCTCCCGTACCTTCCGCGCCTTCCCGTCCGTCCAAACCCGGCCTCCACAAGAATAAGCAGCTTAAATAAGTAGCTTAAGTAAATACTACACGGCGCGCGAGGTGTCAACGAGAGGATGGCGGGGAGGCGGGTGCTCTGACTCGTCGTCCGTGTGCCGCCCGCGCCCTCATCCGTCGCGGGCCGCTTCGGGACGAGGGATTTTAATGTAATATTCCGCGCAGCAACGTAGGGTAACGTACGGCAACGCGCGGCGGCGTGCAGCGGGGTCGTCTCCTGGGGACCGGCGCAGAGGAGGTGTGAGATGTCCGAAGAAGGCTTCAGGCTGCCGGGCTCCTCTTACGAGGATCTCGCAAACATAATCGTCGCGTACGGCACCCGGGACGAGGCGTCCAACCCCGGGGACGTGAGCAAGCTGGACATCGTCCACCAGTCGAGCGTCAGCCGCAACAACGCGTTTCTCACGAGCATCGGGATACTCGCCGGCGACCGGGAGAAGTTCGTCACCGAGCAGGGACGGTCGCTGGCGCTGGCGCTGGCCCGCAAGGACCGCGCGGCGATCCAGCGCAAGTGGCGCGATCTGGTCTCCCGGGACGAGTTCATGCAGAACGTGCTCTCCGCCGTGAAGCTGCGCGAGGGCATCTTCCCCTCCACCCTGCAGGCCTACATCGCGCACTACGCCGGACAGCCCCGCAACAAGCCCGTGATGACCGGGGCGCTGGCAGTTATCGGAATCCTCAAAGCCGCAAACCTCCTGAGCGAGGAGGCCGGGATGCTCGTTGCCAACTACGACGATCATCCGTCAGAGACCCTGCCGGGAGACTCCTCGCCCCCCGCGGCGGGCGCCGGACAACCCGGCCCGGGATCGGCCGGAGAGGACCCGCGTGAGAACGGGCGGGAAGAGCCCGGCAAAGACGCCGGGGCGGAGGCGGACCATCAGACCCAGCTCTCCTTCTCGAACGCCTCGGCAGCCTCGGCGGTCTCGGATGACCCGGAGAGCTCGTCCGCAGGCGCCGGGGGCGTCGGCGGGAGCGGGGTTACCGTCCACGTCCACGTCAACTGCGCCCCAGAGGAGCTCGACGCCCTCGCCCCGAGGATAAAGCGGCTGCTGCGTGAGCTCGGGGAAGATTCGGCGTAGGCGGGCGGCACGGTCCCGGAGATCGGGGCGTTTGCACCTCCACGAAACCCCCTTACAATGCGTCTCTGTAGATCACTTGCAGGGCTTGTAGAGCGGGTTGCGCCGGAGGAGTTCCCCGGTATCCCGTCAGCATGACCCAACACGACCCTAGAGAGGCGGCCCAGACCGTGAACATCGACGTGCCACAGCGGCTACGGCGGCTGCCGGAGCTGGCCTACAACCTTTTCTGGACCTGGCAGCCGGGGGCCCGGAGGCTCTTCACCCGCCTAGACCCCGAGCTGTGGGAGAGGACCGAGCACAACCCGGTCAGGCTACTCTCGGAGACCGGGGGCCTGGAAGCCGCCGCCCGGGACGCCGACTTCGTGGACGCCTACCACCAAGTCCTCAAGGGCTTCGACGATTACCTGCACGAGCGCGAGACCTGGATGGGCTACGCCTACCCGGAGCTTCTGGACGGCCGCTCGCGGGGGCCGCTGGTCGCGTACTTCTCCGCCGAGTTCGGGCTGCACGAGTCGTTGCCGATCTACTCCGGCGGCCTCGGCGTACTCGCCGGGGATCACGTAAAGAGCGCCTCGGACCTCGGCCTGCCGCTCGTCGGCGTGGGGCTCTTGTACGCCCAGGGCTTCTTCCGCCAGCGCATAGACGGCGAGGGCTGGCAGCGCGAGGACTACGAGCCCTTCCACCCCGAAGGGAGGCCGGTAAGGGCGGCGCTGGATCCCGACGGCGGAGAGGTGATCGTGACCGTAGAGCTCCCCGGCAGGGAGCTCTACCTCAAGGTGTGGCGGGTCGAGGTCGGGCGCTCGGAGGTGCTCTTACTGGACGCCGACATCCCCGAGAACACCGGCGAAGACCGTCACATAACCGCCCGGCTCTACGGCGGCGACAACCGCACCCGCATCGCCCAGGAGGTGATCCTGGGCGTCGGCGGCGTCCGGGCTCTGCGCGCCGTCGGGCTGCGGCCGCCCGTCTATCACATGAACGAGGGCCATGCCGCCTTCCTCGGCCTGGAGCGCATCCGGGAGCTCGTGGCCGCCGGTTCCTCGTTCGACGAGGCGCGCAAGAGTATCTCCCGCAGCACGGTCTTCACCACCCACACCCCCGTCTCCGCCGGGCACGACGCGTTCTCCCCGGAACTTTTCGGGGAGTTCACAGACTCCTGGGCGGCCCGCCTGGGCACCGACGATGCGGGGCTGTGGGCGCTCGGGCGCAAGACCGAGCAGTGGGGCGAGGTCTTCAACATGACCGTGCTCGCCATGAGGCTCTCCTCCGGGCGTAACGCGGTCTCCGCCATCCACCGCGACGTCTCCGAGGAGATGTGGAGCCACCTCTTCACGCAGGGAGAGCCAGGCTCCCCGGACCCGCTCCCGGGCGACGGGGGCCGGTCCATAACCCACGTCACGAACGGCGTCCACACCTGGAGCTGGCTCTCGTCGCACATGGCCGACCTCTACGACGCCTACTCCGGCGGCCGGGCCTGGCGCAACGCCGCCGAGGACCCAGGAGTGTGGACCTTCGCCTACGAGGCGCCCTCGGGGGAGCTCTGGGACGCCCACCGGACCTCGAAGCTGGAGATGGTCGAGAACGTGAACGCCCGCCTCAAGGCCCGCGCCGGACGCGACGGCCTGACCGCGAAGGAGCTGGACCCGGAGGCCCTGACCATCGGCTTCGCCCGCCGCTTCGCAACCTACAAGCGGGCGACGCTTCTCCTGTCGGATCTAGCGCGCATAAAGAGGATAGCCACCGACGCCGGACGCCCAGTACAGTTCGTCTTCGCGGGCAAGGCCCACCCGGCTGACAGCCCTGGCAAGGAGTACATCCAGGCCCTGCACGAGGCCGCCGAAGGCGAGCTCGCCGGCAGCCTCTTCGTCCTGGAGGACTACGACATGGACCTCGCCCGCCGCATGGTGCAGGGCGTGGACCTGTGGATGAACAACCCGCGCCGTCCGCTGGAGGCCAGCGGAACCTCGGGCCAGAAGGCTTCCCTGAACGGCGCCCCGAACTTCAGTGTCCCCGACGGCTGGTGGCCCGAGGCCTACAACGGACGAAACGGCTGGAACATAGGTAACGGCTCCGGTTACGCCACCAACGAGGAGCAGGACGCCGCCGACGCCGAGTCGCTATACGCCACGCTGGAAGAGGAGATCCTGCCCGCCTTCTACGAGCGCGGCGCGGACGGCGTGCCAGAGGCGTGGGTCTCGGTGATGCGCGAGGCGATAGCCACGGTCGCCCCCCGCTTCTCGACCCAGCGCATGGTCCGCGACTACGTCCACAGCCTATACGTGCCCCGCACCCGCCAGCCTCGCTGAGATGCCGGTGGACCCCGGCGCTCGATTACACTGCTGTTCGTGCCAGCTAGAAAAGTGTCAAGGAAGCGAACGGTGACTAGCTGCAGGCAGAAGCCCAGGTGGTTGCGGTCTCTTCTGCGATTGGAGATCAGAAGCCTGTCTTCGTCATCCAGGTGGAAACAGCGGGCCAGTTGTTCGGAGGAGGGGGGAATCAGCATACTGTCCGTAGGAGCACCACTGCTCTTCGGTGAGGAAGCCGAGCGACATTAGTAAGCTTTGCGCCTACTCCGATACCTCGATAAGGTCGCCGGTATGAATCTCTCCGCTTGAGAGTATGTCGGCGCGTAGCCCTCCTCTATGCACCAAGCCGCGCAGCACTCCTGGCCGGGTTAGCTTTTCGAGCTGCGCACATGGCTCGCATCGTCTCTGGCCGAGGCATTCGACCTCTCCGACCTTAAAGCGACGCCCGATCAGGTCATCCAGAGCTATACCTCTTACTACGAGGTTCCGCCGGGCTTCCTCCGGCGCGAGTTTCACACCCTTCGCAGTCAGTCCCTCAATGGCTTCGGCCTCCACCAAGGTCAGATCGTAACCGCGGCCAGCCGGGTCCGAGAATGTTCCGGCCCCCTTCTCGTAGCGGTCACCCACTAACCCGCAACACACGGTGGCTTCAGCGGATGAGACTACCCTCATAGGGGCTTCGGCCTTAGCAGCAACCCCGATCAATTCGATCCTGCCGACTTCTTTAGATCCTTGACCGACCTCGGCTCTACGAAGAGGATCATGCTCGGCAAGCACGAACGCAGCTTTGAAAGCCACCCCCTCTCTTTTGGTTGACTGGTCCAACGGATCATGCAAGACACCTGGCGGCGCCCCAAAGAAAATGGCCCAAGAGGAAGTGTCAGCGCAGAGGCCGATAAACCGTCCGGGCCACTCAAAACTCTGAGGTGACTCGACCGGAACTAACCCGAGATTACGCACGGCAAGCCACTGGTTCAAGCGTACCCCTCCATCGCCAGGAACTTCCGAAGGTCCGACACCCAAGATGTACGCCACACAGGCGGTCAGCGAAACGATTTCGTTTTCCTGCATCTGCTTCAATGCGATGGTCCTTTCTTCAATAGATTACCCACGGCGACCTATACGACCTATCCGACCCACCTCTTCCGCTGCGTGCTTACGGACTCTGCTTTTCTGCCCCCGGCACCGCCCTTGACCCTCGTTCTCTGACCCACGGCGACGCTTGCGAGGACCAGCACGACGCACAGGACGGTAAAGGACCCGACCCGCTCCCCGAGCAGCAGAGCGGACCACACGAGTGTGAGCACGGGCTGGGAGAGTTGAACCTGACCAACGCGCGCTACGCCACCCTCTGCCAGACCCCTGTACCAGACGAAGAATCCCAGGAACATGCTTATCACCGAGACGTAGGCGAAGCACGCCCAGGCTGCGGCTCCGGCCTCGGAAAGTCCCGCCCCGCCCTCTCCGAAAACCGACCAGGCCACAAAGGGCGCAAGCAGGGGCGCGAAGATCACCAGAGCCCAGGAGATCACGCGCCACCCGCCCATCTCCCGGGCGAGTGCCCCACCCTCCGCGTAGCCCAGGGCGCATGCGAAGATCGCGATCAGGGCTAGAAGATGCCCTCGCTCCGGCACCAAACCTGCTCCCTGCGATACCGCGAACAAGAGCACCGCGAACAACCCGAACGCGCAAGCGCCCCAGAACGCCCTAGAAGGCCGCTCTCCACCCCGTAACACGGCCATCACCGCCGTTGCCGCCGGCAAGAGCCCCACGATCACCGCCGCATCCGCCGCCAGCATCTCCCTCAAGGCCAGAGATGTAAAGAGTGGGAATCCAACGATGACGCCCGAGCCCACGATCACCAACCTCGTCCACTGGTGACGCTCCGGTAGACGTTGGCGCGTCAGGGCCAGCACCAGTGCCGCGAGCACCGCGGCGACGAGTGCTCTCGCCAGCCCCACGAATGCCGGGTCCAAGTCCGCCACCGCCACCCGGGTCAGGGGGACGGTGAAGCTGAAGGCCAAAACTCCCAGGAACCCGAACAAGAAGCCCCGGGTCCTCGGGGCTTGCGTTTTCGTCTTGGTTGCTGTAACGTTACTATTATTATTCATGGATAACGATAACATGGTAACGCAAATAGTTGAAGCCCTGAGGTCGGAGGCCGAGGCCGGCCAGCCTGGGGAGAGGCTGCCTTCGGTGCGAGAGCTGATGGCCCGCCACCGGGCAGGACCGGTGACGGTGCAGAGGGCCGTGCAGCGGCTCGTGGCGGAGGGGTTGGTGGAAGCGAAGCCTGGACGAGGCAGCTTCGTCGCGGCGCGGGAGGCTCTACCTTCGGGTGGATCAGCGCCAGACTACGGGTGGCAGAGCGTGGCGCTCGGAGAGAGGACGGTGGCCGCCAACGGCCTCGGTGAGCTCTTGGCGGTGCCAGGACCCGGGTCGATACCTCTGACGAGCGGGTACCTCTCCGAGGACCTGCAGCCTCTAACGCAGTTGGCCGCGGCGATGGGACGGGCCGCGCGCCGGCCGGGAGCATGGGGCAGGGCCCCGATCGAAGGTTCGGAGCAGCTCAGGGCATGGTTCGCGAGGGAGGCCGGAGGTGGCTTCGGGGCACACGACGCCGTCGTGGCTTCGGGCGGGCAGGCGGCTCTCTCGGCGGCGTTCCAGGCACTGGCGGCACCAGGCTCACCGGTCCTCGTCGAGTCTCCGACGTACGTGGGCGCGATCGCGGCGGCGAAGGCCGCGGGTCTAGTGCCGGTGCCCGTGCCCACGGACAAGGACGGGGTACGGTCGGAGCTCCTGGAGGAGGCGTTCGCGGCCACGGGCTCCAGGCTGTTCTACTGCCAGCCGCTCTACGCCAACCCGCACGGAGCCGTGCTCTCCTTGAGACGTAGAGAGGCGGTCCTGGGAGCGGTGCGAGGAGCCGGGGCGTTTCTGATAGAGGATGACTGGGCGCGCGACTTCGCTCTGGATGGCAAGCCGCCGCCAACACTGGCAAGCGGGGACCCCGACGGGCACGTGGTGTATGTGCGTTCGCTAAGCAAGATCCTGGCACCGGGCATGAGATTGGCGGCCCTGTGCGCTAAAGGACCCGCGGGCGCGAGGTTGAAGGCGGCCCGGCTGGTCGGCGATCTCTTCGTGGCCGGACCCTTGCAGGAAGCGGCTCTCGACCTCTTATCCTCTCCGGCCTGGGAGAAGCATCGCCGAAAGGTGCGCAAAGAACTCCGGCTGCGCCGCGACGCGCTCGTGAGCGTCGTGGGGACCCGCTTGCCCGGAGTACGGATGCCCCCAGTACCCAAGAGTGGGTTGCACCTCTGGGTCGGGCTGCCGGAAGGGGCTGACGACCTGCTCGTCGCCGCGAACGCCAGGCGGGAGGGTGTAGTGGTGAGCCCGGGTCGGCACTGGTTCCCGGCCGAGCCGACCGGGCCATTTCTCCGCTTGAGCTACGTGGGCGCTGGGCCCGAGGAGCTTGCCAGGGGGGTGGAGATTCTCGCGCGAGTGCTAGAGGAAGACAAGATGGCATGAGCTGCAACGTACCGAGGACCTTTTAGACTCCACTTTCTCTGTCATACGATGATGGTCATTTGAGAGTGGCAATTTACCGCCGAGGGTCCACCATCGGCCAAGACTGCGATGGGCAGGAACGGGATCTCCTGGAGTGCGCCGAGCAAGCTTACCTCGAGGCGGTCGAAGTGTTCAAGGAGACGCTTCTCGGGCATCCGTAAGGCGAAGGGCAAACAGTCAATTGGGCGGGGCAAGATAATGGCACTCGCCTAGTCTCGAATATCGACGCGGTGCTGGTGACGGAGACGACCCGGTGAGGACGCTCCTAAATCCGCTGTGTGCCCACGAGCTTCCGATAATTCGTGTCACTAACAGCACCAAGCTCACCAAATCGCTTCTAATAGGAGGAAGCAAGGCGCTGTAGAGGGTTTTTGGGTGCCTTCTTAAGCTACTGCTCGTGGGCGGTGATCGTATATCCGTCCGGGTCTACGAACGCGAACGTGCGACCGAACGGTCCGTCGAACGGAGGCTGCGCTATCTCCACACCGTCGTTCTCCAGCCCGCCACACAATCCGTCGGCGTCTTCGCACTGCATCCAGAGCGCTACACCCACTCCGGGACGCTCCACGGAATCCAGGTCCACGTCCGGCTCGCGCACGGCGAACGGTATCGGCTGGCTCATGAACACGACCGCATTCGGCGGCCCCTGCGGCGACACCTCAAGACCCAATCTCTCCTCGTAGAACCGCCGCGAAGCGGCGAGATCCCACACCTGCAACCCCACGAAATCCGGTCCGACTACCCTGGCCATCTTCCTCTCCTCTCCGCAACGCTACCCGCGCCGCGCTATACTTATCAGGACACTGAGAAAATATCAGTATCCTGATAATTTACAAGGAGGTAGGTTGACGTTGAGTAAAGTGGATCTCGACTCGAGCGTCGGCTACGAGCTGAAGCGGGTGCAGCACGCGCTGCGGCTGGCGATGGACTCCGAGGTGCGCGCGCTAGGGCTCACGACGCCACAGTACGCTGCCCTGAGCGTGCTGGAGCGCGGAGAGGAGCTCTTCGGGGCGGAGCTTGCGCGCCGGTGCTTCGTGACCCCGCAGACGATGAGCGGCATCCTCTCCGGCCTGGAGTCGGCGAAGCTAATAGAGCGTCACGCCCACCCCACCCACGGTCGGATCGTGCAGGCCCACCTGACACAGAGCGGCGCGGAGTTGCTTGCCCAGGCACACGAGCGCGTTACAGCGGTGGAGGAGCGGATGGTCTCCGGTCTCTCGGGAGAGGAGCGTAAGGGGTTGTTATCTGCGCTCAAACGCTGCACCGTCGCGTTGGAGGCTGGTTAGCTACCCACCAACCGAGACAGTATCCGATCTCTTCTCTGCAGAGACACTGAAGAAACAAGGCTTGCTCTCGGGGCTTTAATCCCTAACCAGCCTGGGAGTGTGATATCGATACCGTGGGCATCCCCTCAGCCTTGAGCTTCGTAACGTCTGCCAGATGGGAGGCTCTGGAGTCCATCTCAATAGCGGTTACTTCGCCCTCGGGAGTGTAGTGGAAGACGATACCCGGAGCGACCTCCTCACCGGTGGCTTCGGCACCGGGCCGCAGCTTTATAAACAGGCTATCGGTATCTGGGTAGTAGCTAATCTCCACGCTGGCTCCTCCTCTGGCGAGTATAGCCCTCATCGAAGAAAGCGTTGAAAAGACCCGTACCATCTTCGGTGACGATCACTCGCAGATAGTAAGCGTATCCCTCTGGACGACCGTAATAACGCCAACGCCCATCAGGTTGCTGAAAACACTCTGTGTAGGCACCTCTCACTATCTGCTCACACAACTCCCTGGTGACACCTTCTCTATCAGGGTTCTCGAGCACCCGCCTGACAAAGTACGAGGTGACTTCCACATGCTAAATGTAGCCTAAGCACGGTTCTCCTTCAATGTAGCTTATGTTTGGTTATTCTGGAGAGGCTGAAAGAAAAGGGGCTATCCGCTTCACGGATAGCCCCTCGGTTGCTTACTTTGTTCGTCCGGGCTACGAGGTAGCCGCAGTCTTCGTGTTGAAGGTCAGGCCGTCCTCGCCGTCTTCGCCGCGGTCGACCTCGATCACGTCACCCTCGTTGAACTCGCCGCCGATGATGCTGCTCGAGAGCGGGTTCTCTATGTAGCGCCGGATGGCGCGGGAGAGCGGGCGCCCGCCGAACTTGGGGTCGTAGCCCTCCTCGGCCAGGAACTCCTTTGCCCGGTCCGTGACCTCGATCTGGATCTGCTGGCTCTCAAGGTGCCTGTTGAGCCTGGCGAGCATGATGTCCACGATCTGCAGCACGTCCTCCTTGGAGAGCGGCTGGAAGACGATCATGTCGTCCACCCGGTTCAGGAACTCGGGCCGGAAGGCCTGCTCCAGGGCGTTGCGGGCCCGGCGCTCCAGGTCTGCGAAGTCCGTACCCTCGCTCTGGGTAAAGCCAAACTGCCGCTCGGAGACCAGGTGCTGGCTGCCGACGTTACTGGTCATGATAATGACCGTGTTCTGGAAGCTGACCGTCCGGCCCTGGGCGTCCGTGAGCCTGCCGTCGTCCAGCACCTGTAGAAGCGTGTTGAACACGTCCGGGTGGGCCTTCTCGATCTCGTCCAAGAGGACGACGCTGTACGGCCGCCGGCGGACCTGCTCGGAGAGCTGCCCGGCCTCCTCGTAGCCGACGTAGCCCGGGGGCGCGCCGACCAGGCGGCTAACCGTGTGCTTCTCCTGGTACTCGCTCATGTCCAGCCGGATCATGGCGTCCTCCTCGCCGAAGAGGTAGCTGGCGAGAGTCCGGGCGAGCTCGGTCTTACCCACGCCGGTCGGACCGAGGAAGATAAAGCTCCCCACCGGACGGTTCGGGTCCTTGATACCGGCCCGCGAGCGCCGAATGGCCTCGGCGACGGACTCCACGGCCCTGTCCTGACCGATAACCCGCTCGTGCAGCACGCCTTCCAGGTTCATCAGCCGCTCGGCTTCTTCCTGGACTATGTTCGTGGCCGGCACGCCGGTCCACTCCTCCAGGATGGAGGCGATGTCCTCGCGCTCCACGCACGGCGCGTTTGTCTCGCGCTGACCGGCCCAGCCCTGCTCATGCTCCTCTAGCTCGACCTTGAGCTGCTCGACGCGCTGCTTGTGCCCGGCGGCCTCCTCGTAGTCCTCGCGGCGCACGGCTTCCTCTTTCTCCTTTTCGAGGTCGGCTATCTCTTCCTCTATGCGCTTTACGTCGACCGGCGGCATGGAGGACCGCATCCTGACCTCTGCGGCGGCCTCGTCGAGGAGATCTATCGCCTTGTCCGGCATGAAGCGGTCCGTGATGTAGCGGTCCGCGAGCTCGGCCGAGGCGTGGATGGCCTCGTCGGAGACGCGCACGCGGTGGTGGGCCTCGTAACGGTCGCGCAGGCCGAAGAGGATCTGGGTCGTCTCCTCAACCGTAGGCTCGTCGACCAGGACGGGCTGGAAGCGGCGCTCGAGCGCCGGGTCCTTCTCTATGTTCTTGCGGTACTCGTCCAGCGTGGTGGCGCCGACGACCTGGAGATCGCCCCTGGCGAGAGCGGGCTTTATGAGGTTCGAGGCGTTTACCGCGCCCTCTGCGCCGCCCGCGCCGACGATGGTGTGCAGCTCGTCGATGAACAGGATGATGTTGCGCTCCTCGGCCTGTATCTCGGCGAGCATCTGCTGCATCCGCTCCTCGAACTCGCCCCGGAACTTGGTCCCGGCCACGAGGTCGCCGACGGCCAGGGACAGCACCCGCTTGCCCTTGAGGGACTCGGGCACGTCCTCGCCGACGACGCGCTGGGCCAGACCCTCGGCCACGGCGGTCTTGCCGACGCCGGCCTCGCCGATGAGCACGGGGTTGTTCTTGGTACGGCGGGAGAGGATACGGATGACGCGCGCTATCTCTTCGGCGCGGCCGATAACCGGGTCGAGCTCGCCGTTATTGGCGCGCTCGGTGAGGTCGGTGCTGACCTGATCCAGGGTCGGCGTCCGGCTCTGACCGCCGTCACCCTGCTGGCCGCCCATGCCGCCTGCTGCGCCGAACCCGGGCTGCTGGCCGCCGGGGAAACCGCCGGTACCGCCCATGCCGCCGGGGCCCATGCCACCGGCTCCCGCGCCGCCGCGCTCCTGCGAGAGGCGGGCGATCTCGCGCTGTATAGCCTCGGCGTCGTTGGCGCCGAACTGCGACAGCACCCTGTACGCGTTGCCGTCGCCCTCGCCGAGCAGCCCGAGCAACAGATGCTCGGTGCCGACGCCCTGGGAGCCCATCTGACGCGCCGCCCCGAACGAGAGCTGGAGGCCGCGCTTGGCACTCGGCGTAAACGTGTACAGCTCGTCGCCGGGCTCGCCGCGGAACTCCTGGAACCGGCTCTGAAGCCCGTCCACGTTCGCCCCGGCGCGCCGCAGGGCCTGGGTCGCCACGTTGTCCCCGGTCACGATCCCGGCGAGGAGGTGATCCGTACCGATTGCCGCCGTCCGGGTCGTACCGGCCGACGCCTCGCGGGCCCGCATCACGGCCTCCCGCGCCTCGTCGTTCAGCGCGTCCAGAACCCCGCCAGAGCTCTGGCTCTGCTGCTGCACGAGGTTCTGGAGCATCTCGAACGGACTACCGCCGCCGGAGCCGCCCCCCGAACCACCGATCATGCCCAACTGCCGGGCGCACTGCTGGCACAGATAAGCCTGCGCGCGCTGATCGCCCTGCTGCCGGAAGACCTGTACGCTCGCCGGCCGTATACCACAATTCTCGCAAACCATTAAGGCTAACGCCTCCTCCTGATATAAAAACCTAAGTCCGTAACGCTCATATTTTATAACCATTCGGGGGAAGATCAAGCGCGGCTTCCGTTACACTTTTCGGCTCTACCCTACCCCAGGCAGAGGAGTTTCAGACCGGCGCGTGTACCTATACGAGGTTTTAAGCGGCCGGCGGTGAGCACCGGTTCGACGGCGCTCCTTGGGGGCAGAGGAACGACATTTTTACACGGTCGCCAACCTCTACTCTCCGATCGAAGTCCCGCCAGAAGATTGGTATGGTCGATAGGTAGGGCGGGAAAGGGGATAGATTCCGACTCTCCCGCCTTACCTACCGGACTCCACGCACCCGGCGCCGTTCCTGCTTAATACACGGCTCGCGTGGTACACAGGCGGGAGAGTCGAGCGTTCTGGTAGGAGAGGAGCTGCATGATGGAGGAGCGAGGTCTGGTAGGCATAGAGGCCCGGGATGCGGGGGGCGAGGAGCTCGGGCGCATCTCGGAGGTCGTTACCGACAAGAGGAGTGGCGAGGTAACGCACGTGATGGTCGAGCGCGATGAGGAGAGCTTCGAGGTGCCTATCGCGCGGCTGGTTCTGGACCCGGAGGCGGACTTCGCCACGGTAGACGCCGAGGCCCCGGACGAGGAGCCCGGCGACCACGCGGGGGAGGAGATCGAGCCGGAAGGCTACGCCCCGTCGGAAGCGCCGCCCGGCGTGGACGACGAGCGGCACGAGGGACAGCTAGTTACTGAGCCGGACGATCCCTCCGAGGCGGAGAGGCCGGAGGAGCTCGCCCGGGAGTCCAGGGAGGCGGACGGCTGGGAAGACGAGGAGTCCACCCCGGCCGACTCGGGCTACCCGCGCACCGACGCGTACATAGACCCGGACACCGGCGAGACCACCGAAGCCTACGCCGAAGCAACGGATGCCGCGGACGCCCGGGGTCTGGAGGAGGCGGTGGCCGGGGTGCTGGAAGACACCGGGCTCCAGGCCGTCTCGATCTCGGACGGTGTCGTGGAGCTCGCGGGAAACGCCCCGGACGGCGCGGAGCTCGACCGTGTGGCGGCCGGGGTCACGGCCCTCGAAGAGGTCTTCGAGGTGGATACCAGCGGGGTGAAGGTAGGGTAACGGTGGGCTGACGGAGCCCCGGACCGGGAACGTCCGCCACACGGAGCGCCCTACGGTCCTGGATGGCCGGCGGCGGAGCAATTATAAGATCGTAGGCTCGGACGGCCCCGGGTGAGGTGCTCCGGGGCGTGACCGGCGTTCTCCGCTTCTCTCCGCCTCTCGTCGCCTCCATGCTGGATGGTCCGGCGGGCTAACCCTCTCCGTGGCGGACGACGGTACGAAGCTCCAGACCGCCGCGCACCTTCTGGGTGAGATCCACGGTCATCCCCCGGGGCTCGCAGGCGGCCACCAGGTCTTCGAGCATGGTCGCGGCGAGGTCTTCGGCGAACGCTCCCTTATCCCGGAAGCCCCAGAGGTAGAGCTTGAGCGCCTTGGATTCCAGCAGGCGTCCGGCGGGCCGATAGCTCAGCCTGAGCACGTAGAAGTCGGGCTGGCCCGTCACCGGGCAGAACGCCGTCAGTTCATCGGTAGAGAACTCGACGACGGCGTCCGAGCCGGGATGATTCCAGGGCACGGTATCGAGTTGCCCGGCCTCTATGGGGCCTCGCGCGTCGCTACCTAACACTCGTCCTCCGGCGTCGCCTCCGGTAGTGTCTTCGGCGGTACCTCCGGCGGCACCCCCGCCACTTTCCGCCCCGACATTTTCGTCCCGCCACATAGAAGCCCTCCGGCAGATAGACAGATGGTGTCATGCGATCCACATAGTGTTAAGGTTCGCTCGTTCCCGCACATTATCTCACCGTAGCGGGGTGTATAGGCGGGATTACCGGGGGGTGATGGTAGATAAGAACGGGAGCAAGAGCGGAAGATGCCGGCGTAGTCTCTTGCTCTGGGTTTACTATTACTTCTCGCCGGGCATTCTGACTTTATAGTAGACTCGTAGAAACCAAAAGGAGGCAATATTGAGTGCGAGCAAGATAGTTTACATGGTGGCCACGCTGATATCCATCCTGATCTCCATATCGCTGTATCGTGCGGAGAGGCGGGATCTCGGGATCTTCGTCGGCCTGTGGGCCCCGACCATCCTGAACCTCGGCCAGACCCTGGTAGACGAGGAGCGGCGCTAGCCGGAGTACGGTAACGGGGCGGCTAGCCCCGTCCAAACTCGCGGAGGAGCTCCGCGAGCGAAATACGCTTCATTATCGGACGGCCGTGCGGGCAGACCATCGGGAACTCGCAGGCCGTCCACTCTTTTATCAGGAGATCCATCTCCTCCCCGGATAGCCGCTCCCCGAACTTGGTAGAACCCTTGCACGCCAGGGCCTTAGCGAGGTCCTCGCCGCCCGCGAGCGCCTCCAGCGCCGCCTGAAACGCCCTTCCGGGCTCCGTGGCCTCCTGCGGGGCCGCCGACAGCCGCACCGTGGTCTCCCCGAAAGGCTCGAACTCGAACCCCAGCGAGTACAGCTCCGCCTCATGGGACCAGGCCTCCGGCGCGAGCTCCGGCGGCAGGCTCACGGCAAGTGGCTCGGGCAGCCGTTCCGGGCTGCGGCGGGGCTCCGCCGAGAGCCGCTCGTACAGGACTCGCTCGTGGACGCCATGCTGGTCCAGCAGCAATAGCTCTTCGCCGTGCTGGGCGAGGATGACGCGGCCCGAGAACTGGCCGATGGCCGAGATGCCGGTATCAGCCGCTTCCTCGTCCGGCGCTGGCCGGCCCTCCTGCTGCAACGAGAGCGCGGCGCGGATGGCCCCGACTACCAGCGGGTAGGCGGAGCGCCCGCCTCTCAGCCGAACCGAACTCTTCGCCGGATGGACGTTCACGTCCACCTCGGCCGGGCCGGGGTCCAGCCGGAGGAAGGCAGCCGGGTGGCGTCCCTTCGGGAGCAGGTCGGCGTAGGCTCGGGCGACCGCCGGGGCGAAGTCGTCGGCTTCCACCCGGCGGCCGTTTACCGTCACGTGCAGGTAGCGGCGCGTCGGAAAGCTACTGGAGAGGGGTGAGATCAGGCCTCCAACCACCGGGTCGTCTAGCGGTATCAGGGCCTTCGCCAGAGGCAGCCCGTGTACCTGGGCGACGCGCTCGCGCAGCGCCTCGTGCCCCTCCCCCCTGGCGGGCGGCAGTGCGAGCACCCCGCGCCCCTCGGAGCGGAGCCAGAACCCGACCTCCGGGCGCGATAGCGCGAGCGACTGCACCGCGAGGGCGATGGCGTTCGCCTCCGAGCGCGGCGTCCCGAGAAACCCGCGCCTGAGAGGGAGGTTCAGGAACAGGTCACGGACCTCGACGGTGGTACCCGGAGTGCGCGCCGCGGGCGTCACCCCGTCCGGGCTCCCCGCGAGCACCCCGACCCGGAACCCGGTACCATTATCCCGGCGGGCGGTCGTAAGGGTCATGGCCGACACGGCCCCGATGGCGTAGAGCGCCTCTCCTCGGAAGCCTAAAGAGTAAAGCCGGGAGAGATCTTCGCCCGTGCGGATCTTGCTCGTGGCGTGCCGGGTAACCGCGAGCGCGGCGTCCTCCTCGAACATCCCCACGCCGTCGTCGTGGACCCGGATCACGTCCGTCCCGCCGCCGGCTATCTCGACCTCGACCCGCGAGGCCCCGGCGTCCAGGGAGTTCTCCACGAGCTCCTTTACCGCCGCGGCGGGACGCTCTATCACCTCCCCGGCAGCTATCCCGCGCGCCACCTCTTCATCGAGCACCCGGACCCGGCCGGCCTCGTCCGTCCCACCGTATCTATCACTGCCGTACCCGGCGCTCTCTTCCCGTATTCGGTAGCCCACGGTCTGTATCATGCGGCCATTCTGTCACGCCGGTTATCCGGCGCGCCACCCGTTACGGCGGAGCCCGGGACGAACAGCCGGTACAATCTGACGATTCCGGCTTGAGAAGTTATGGAGCCGTGAAGCGTTATAGAGAGCATTGGCGGAGGTTTTCGGGTGGCTTACTGGTTTTTCGCACTCTTCGCGGTCGTGGGCGGCGTCGCGCTGGCCATACAGTCCGGCGTGAACTCGACGCTGGGAAAGTACCTGCCACATCCCGTCTACGCCGTCGCGATCTCCTTCGCCATCGGCACGGCGGTGGCCCTCGTCTACGCCGCCGCCGCGAGGGCGGGGATGCCGGATCTCGCGGCCCTGAGCAAGGCTCCCTGGTGGGTGTGGACCGGCGGCGTGCTCGGCGTGGTGTACGTGATGGGCACGGTGGTCGTCGCCCCGAGGCTCGGCGCCGCCGCGCTGATGGGCCTCCTGATGGGAGGGCTGCTCGTGACCTCGCTCGTGCTGGACCACTTCGGGCTCGTCGGCCTACCTATAAAGGAGGTAAACGCCGTGAGGATCACCGGCGCGGCGCTGCTGGTGGTCGGAGCGGTGCTCATTCAGCGTACCTAAGACGGGCGTGGCAAGGCTGAATCAGCCCGCGAAGTTCTGCACGCCCTCGGCCTCCAGGCGGGAGAGGATCTCGCCCGCCCGGTCGGTGACGCTGCGCGGCAGTCCCGCTAGCCGCGCCACGTGGACGCCGTAGGACGAGGACTCCGCGCCAGGCTCGATGCGGTGCAAAAATACGATCTCCTCTCCCACCTCCTCGACGGCGGCCTTGTAGTTTCGGCTTCCGGGGAGGGTGTCCGCGAGCCGGGTAAGCTCGTGGTAGTGGGTGGCGAAAAAGGTTAGCGACTGCACGTCGTCGTGCAGGTACTCGGCTATCGCCCAGGCCAGGCTCATGCCGTCGTAGGTCGAGGTTCCGCGCCCGAGCTCATCCAGTATTACCAGGCTGCGCTCGGTGGCCGCGTTCAGGATGCCCGCCGCCTCGTTCATCTCGACCATGAACGTGGACTCCCCGCTCGCAAGCCGATCCTCCGCTCCGACGCGGGTGAAGATGCGGTCCACGACCCCGATCCGCGCCTCTTCGGCGGGCACGTAGGAGCCGGTCTGGGCGAGCAGCGTTATGAGGGCGACCTGGCGCAGGTACACGGACTTCCCGGCCATGTTCGGGCCGGTCAGGACCTGGAGCCGCGTCTCGCCCTCTATGGCCGTGTCGTTGGGTACGAATGGCTCGGTAAGGCCGTGCTCCACGACCGGGTGCCGCCCGGCGGTTACGTTGATGCCGCGTTCCGGGACGACCTCGGGCCGACAGTAGCGCAGCTCCGCGGCGGTGGCGGCGAAGGAGGCTACGACATCCACCACCGCCACGGCGCGTGCTATGCGTTGTAGCTGCGGCGCGGCCTCTTTCACGGCGGCCCTTATCTCCCCGAGTATCCGCCGCTCCAGCGCCTCGACCTCCTCGCGGGCGCCGAGCATCTTCGACTCGTGCTCCTTGAGCGCCGTGGTTACGTAGCGGGCGGCGTTCTTGAGGGCCTTGCGGTGCTCGTAGTGGTCGGGGACCGCCCCGCCGTCGCGTCCGGGAATCTCTATAAAGTAGCCCTCGCCGTCACGGTAGCCGACCTTAAGACCTTTTAATCCGGTCTTCAGACGCTCCTCGGACTCGAAGCGGGAGAGCCACTCGTGGGCCGTGTCACGGAACCCGCGGGCCTCGTCGAGCTCAGAGGAGTATCCGGCGCGGATGATCTCCCCCTCCTCCTCGCTTATGGCCTGCCCGATGAGCTCTCTCACACCCTCGGGCTCTCCCATCGCCCCGAGGGATCCGTTCAAAAGACCGCTCTTCTCGGACGCCGGCGCGAGCGTCTCCTGCAGGGGCCCGACGGCTTCGAGCGCCTTGCGCAGGGAGATCAGGTCGTTCGGCGAGGCCGAGAGCCGCACGATCCGGGTTGCGATGCGCTCGATGTCCGGGATGCGTCCGAGAAGCTCGCGGGTCTCCTCGCGCAGCATGTAGTCGCCGTGGAGCGCGTCCACCGCCGAAAGCCGTTGCTCGACGTGATCCACCTGTAGCAGCGGCCGCTCCAGCCAGCGCGAGAGCGCCCGCTTACCCATCGGGGTGCGGGTCCGGTCCAGCGTGGAGACAAGGTCTTCGAGGCCGAGGTTGCGCCGCGTGGCCGCGTCGAGCACCATCCCCGAGCCCGGGTCGTAGGGCCTGAACCCGACCACCTGCTCGGGCGGGCTCCCGCCGCGTAGCGAGGCCAGATACTGCAAAAGGGCTCCGGCGGCCCCGACTAGCGCGGGAGCGTCCTCCAGCCCGTAGCCCTTGAGGCTCGTCACGCCGAAGTGCCGTCTCACGGTCTGCTCCCCGGCCGAGGGCTCGAAGGTCCAGCGCGGCGCGGGGCTGATCCTGGCGCGCACGGACGGCAGGTCCTCGGCCAGGGTGCGCTCGGGGACCACGATCTCGCGCGGCGACCAGCGTTCGAGCTCGGCGGGCAGGTCCTCCTCGGCGACCTCGGTGCCGGTAAACTCCCCCGTCGAGGCCTCCGCGACCGCCACCCCGGCGGCCCCGTCACGGACGGAGACGGCGACGATGTAGTTGGACTCCCCGGCGTGCAACACGCCGTCCTCTATGACGGTGCCCGGAGTGAGGATCTGATCTATATCCCGCGTGAACTGCTTTGGCTTCGTCGGGTGCGGCCGTTGCCCGGCGACCGCCACCGAGTGACCCTTGCGCAAGAGCGTGGCGACGTGCTCGTCTAGCGCGTGCTGCGGCACCCCGGCGAGCGGCACCCGGCCCGCCCCCGACGCCTCCTTGGAGGTGAGGCGGATGGACAGCTCGCGCGCGACCTTCTTGGCATCCTCCTCGAAGGTCTCGAAGAAGGTGCCGACCTGGTAGAAGAGCACTGTCTCCGGCGGAATTTGAGCCTTGAGCTCGGCGTAGCGTCCCAGCATGAGCCTATTCTACGGCGCGACCCCGGAGCCGTCAGCCCCGAAAACCCCGGTCCCCGGTTCGCCGGGCCACCTGACGGGCTACCCGCCACGGGCTGCTAGACTTACCGGCATGTCACGAGGAGCGGGGTCAGAGTCGGAGGTAAGGGATCGCCAGAGGTCGGAGTGGGCGGCGGTCGCCCCCGGCTGGCGGCGCAACCGGGAGAAGCTCGGCGTCACCATGAGCCCGATCACCGAGCGGCTCCTGAAGCTCTCCGGTGTGAAACGCGGGGATCACGTCCTGGACATGGCCTGCGGCACCGGAGACCCGGCGTTCACCCTCGCCGAGGCGGTCGGCCCGGAGGGCTCCGTGCTCGGCCTGGACCTCTCCGAAGCGATGGTAGAGGCGGCCAGGTTCTGGGCGGAGAGCCAGGGCGTGGAGAACGTCGAGTTCCGGCTGATAAACAGCGAGCTCGCGCCGGGCGTGGAGCCCCGGAGCTTCGACGCCGCGACCTGCCGCCACGGTCTACAGTTCATGCCCGACCCGATGGCCGCGCTCCAGGAGCTGAGCCAGGCGGTAAAGACGGGCGGCCGGGTGGCGGCGAGCACCTGGACCACGCCGGACCGCAACCCGAACTTCACCCTGCCAAAAGAGATAATCTCCCGCCACGCCGAGCTCCCGGCGGAGGATCCACACGCCCCCGGTCTCTTCGCCATCCCCACACCCGGGGACCTGGAGCTCCTCTTCGAGACAGCCGGTCTCACGGGGATACGCACCGAGGTCTTCCCGACCCCCATAGCCCGCGCCGACAGCGCCGAGTCCTACTGGCGCAGCATAGAGACCGTCGCGGGCCCGCTCGTCGCGCTCCTGAGCTCGCTCACCGAGGAGCAGCGCCAGGCCATCCGCGAGGACGCCATGCGCACCTTGAGAGAGATGTTCCCCGACGGCCCGGTAGAGATAGACGGAGAAGCGGTCGCCGCCGTGGGGATGACCCCAGGCTAAACTTATCGTGGCCTACTTTGGACAAGTGCCCGGCTATCCGCCAGGTTTCCTGTTCGAGAACCGCGCCGAGCTCGCCGACGCAGGCGTACACCGTCACCCACAAGCCGGTATCTGCGGCAGCCAGTATGAGGGAGCCGAGTCTGTAGTCCTATCCGGAGGCTATGAGGACGACGCCGACGAGCGGGATGAAATTCTCTACACTGGTCATGGTGGCCGGAACGAGCAAACCGGCAGACAGATATCGGATCAGCCATTCTCACGAGGCAACCGGGCACTAGCCTACAGTAAGCAGCATGGGCTTCCGGTGCGCGTCATCCGCGGTTCCCGACACGATCATCCAGATTCACCACCCACCGGCTACAGATACGACGGTCTATACCGGGTAGACGACTTCTGGCGTGAAACCGGCAGCTCTGGCTTCCAAGTCTGGCGTTTTAAGCTCCTCAAGCTTCCCGAAAAGCGAGGTTTTGAGGAGGTAATCTCTGAGCCCTCTGCGGCATACCTCCCTGCGCCACGGCGGGAGACGACAACCTCGCGTATGGTACGAGACGCAGGCAAAGCCGAGACTGTAAAACGGATCTACGGCTATCGCTGCCAGATGTGCGGCGAGAGCCTCTTGTGCCTTGCGGGACCCTATGCCGAGGCCGCTCACATACGCCCTCTGGGCGCGCCTCACAATGGTCCCGACGACCTGGATAATCTTCTGTGCCTGTGCCCAAATCATCACGTACTTTTCGACAATGGCGGGGTGGCCATAGCCGAGGACCTCTCGCTCTTGGTAGGAGATACGATAGAGGGTAAGCTATTCACGAAACCGGGATATGGGCCTTCCACCTATCACCTCCGCTACCATCGCAGACTCCGAAGTCGCGGGAGGTATTGAATATTAAATACAGATCGTAGAGAGCACCTCGGAGGTAGTGCCGTCGGTGGCTCCTTCAGACCATGCGGCGTACAACCAGAAGCCGTCCTCTGCGTAACGTGCAGGTAGCCCCCGCACGTCCCGGTTGTCCAGGAAGGGAGCCCGGTGAACGAAGAACCCTCACGTACAGGCGTCGGCGAAAGCCGCAAAGGCCGCAGCAGGGAACTCGTCGAGCTTGCGGTCATCTTTTGCATAGCTTTCGTCGTAGTCTTCGGGGTCGTCCGTCCCGCCGTGGCCGCCCCGTACAAGATCCCCACTCCGAGCATGGAGCCCACCCTGCGGGTACACGACCGCCTGCTGGCGAACAAGTTTGTCTACAACTTCTCCGACGCCGAGCCGGAGCGCGGGGATGTCGTGGTGTTCGAGTCCGTGGAGAACCCCGGCAAGGACCTCGTAAAACGGGTGGTTGGCCTACCCGGGGACACGGTCGGCCTGGAAGGCGGCGTCCTGTCGGTGAACGGCGAGCAGCGGGAGGAGCCGTACCTCCACCGCAACCCCTGCGTGGCCTACAAGCCGAAGACGTGCTCGTTCGGGCCGGTCGAGGTGCCTGCGGACCACGTCTTCGTAATGGGCGACAACCGGGCAGAGTCCCACGACTCCCGGTTCTTCGGGCCCGTACCGGATGGAAACCTCATAGGCGAGCCTTTCGTGAGGTTCTGGCCGCCGGGCCGGGTAGGGGCACCATAAAGCACCATGATAAGCGCCGCGAAGGGCGGCTACCGGCAGGAGAAGGAAGAGCTATGCTGCGCAGGAGGCGGGGCCGGGGGCTTCGTGAGGGCGCATCCGGCTATCAGCTCCCTGGTAGCTCCCAGACCCCAGACGCGCCGTGTACAGCCGGAGCGGCCCGGAGCAGGCTCGGAAGGTAACGGCCGGCGGCTGCGGGGACGAGTAGACCGCCTCCCGACTCTACCAGGGAGTATCCGGCCCGAAGAAACGCTCGACCTCGGACAGCGAGTCGGTCCTGGGGGCCGGGGGGAGGCTGTGCAGGATGGCGCCCGCCCAGTTCTTGTGGTTGAGGCGGGGGTCGAGGAGCGCGATCACGCCGCGGTCGGTCGCGGTTCTGAGCAGCCGGCCCGAGCCCTGGCGCATGGCCACCTGGGCCTTCGGCAGGGAGACCTCCCGGAACCAGCTCTTGCCGGCCTTGCGCGTTAGCGCGGCTATTACGGGATCGTCCGGCGGCGGGAACGGTACCTTGTCTATGACGACGAGCGAGAGCGCCTCGCCCGGCACGTCCACCCCCTCCCAGAAGGTGCGGGTGCCGACGAGCACCGCGCCCTCGGTCTGCCGCAGCCACTCTACCAGGCGCGACGGCGAGTCCTCGCCCTGGTAGCGAACCGGATGCTCCGTGTGGAACGAGTCCTGGAATGCGCGCACGGCGCGGCCGGTCGAGAGCAGCACGAGAGCCCGCCCGCCGGAGATCCGCACCAGCTCCTCGGCCCGCCGGATGGCCGACTCCGTGTATGAGGCGTCGGAGGAGCCGTCCGGGGTGGTGTAGAGCAGACACCGGCTCTCGTAGTCGAAGATCTCCGGCCCCGAGAGCTCTCGCACCGCGCGGTCCTCAACCGACCCCTCCTCGAGCCCGAGCCTGCGCCGCGGGTAGTCGAAGGAGCGGCCCGATACACGGCCGCCGCTGCCACTGGTGGCGAGGGTTGCCGAGGCCAGCACCACGCCGCCGTCCCCGAAGAGGGGGAGCACCTCGTCGCGGAAGACGTCGGCGGTCTCCACGAGCCAGCTCCGCAGCTCCGGGTATGGCTTGAAGTTCCGGTCTCCGCCCTTCTTACCGCTCCGGCCCGGCACGACGGCGTGGGCGTGGGTGGCGGCCCGGCTCTCGTAGTCCTCGTAGAAGCTCGCCAGATCCCGGCGCAGCCGCCCGACCATGCCCTGCAGATTGTTTGCTTCCTCTGAAGGGTCGTTCGCGAGCGCGGTCCTCGTCGCCGAGAGGCCGGAGACGAGCGTCCCGTAGCCGCGCGGGGCCTCGCTCTCCTCGCCCAGCTTCTGATTCTCCGAGAGGTCCGAGAAGAAGAGGTCGGCGGCGGAGAGGAGCCGGTCGGAGTGCCCGGCGGCGGAGGCGGATTTCTTGGCGGCCTGGCGGGCGACGTAGCGGATGCGGGGATAGGTGACGCGGGCGCCGAAGGCGGAGGACATGATCTCCTCTATCCGGTGCGCCTCGTCCAGCACCAGATGACGCCCATCCGTGTCGAAGATACCGCCGGCGGAGGCCGCGTTCGCCAGGAGCAGCGCGTGGTTCACCACCAGCACATCGGCCTCGGCGGCGCGGTCGCGGTGGGCGTAGTAGAAGCAGCTTTCCCGGAAGCGGCAGCTCTTCGGGGCGCAGTCCTCCCCGTCCGAGGCGACCTCCAGCCAGGTCCCCGCCGGTACCGGGAACGGCAGATCCTCCCGGTCCCCGGTCTCGGTCTCGTAGCGCCAGCCGTCTATGCACTCCAGCGCCGTCTCGTCCAGCCCCTCCTCCAGCGTGCGCTCGTCGCGCAGGGTCTCGTCGTAGCGGTTCTCGCACAGGAAGTTAGACCGGCCCTTCATCAGGGCGAAGGTAAAGCCCTCGTCCTCGGGATAGCCGCCGAGGTCGCACACGGCCTTCTTCAGCAGCGGCAGGTCCTTGGTGAGTAGCTGGTGCTGCAGCGCGATGGTCGCGGTCGAGACGACGACCTTCTTGCCGGAGAGCACGGCGGGGGCGAGGTAGCCGAGCGACTTCCCGGTGCCGGTCGGGCAGTCGGCGAGCAGCACGTCATCCCCCTCCAGGGCGCGGGCGGCCTCCACCGCGAGCCGGACCTGCTCCGGGCGACGCTCGTAGCCCTCGTCGAGCCGCGAGAGCGGGCCACCGGCGGCGAATATCTCCGCCACGGCCGGGGAGCCGTCCGGGGCCCTCTCGCGTCCTTCGTCGTGTGATCTTCTGCCACTCACCGGGACAATTGTGCGCCACTGCGGCCCAAAACCCAACCCGCAAAGCTGCGAGGCACCATGAGGTGTTCCTTTCCCGCTCGCGGCGGACACGGCGAGAATAGCGCGGACGATACGAGCAGCGTGAAGTTTGGCGCTCGCAGGAGACAGGCATAAACCCTGGGTAGAAAACGTAGGGGCGCAGGGACGCGCCAGGGGCGCGTAGCCCGCGGTGAGAAAGGGCTGGGGTAGGATGCGGCGTGCGGGAGACGAACGGCTCAGGTTATCCGAGCGGCTGACCCGGGGAGCGCCGCTGGCGGTCATCCTCGTCGGGATCGCCCTGATCGCTTACCAGTTGCTGCCGGTCCTGAAGATAGTGGCTCTTGCCATGCTCCTGGCCCTGATCTTCAGGACCGTGGTAAACGGCCTGGGACGGCTCAAGATACCGAACTGGCTGGCGGTCCTCACGCTGGTCGCGGGCATACTGGCGCTGCTGGCCTTCGTGTGGCTGGTCGTTATCCCGAGGCTCATGCACGAGATACGGTCCCTGGTCTCCGAGGGTCCGGGGTCTCTGGATGCGCTGTCGAGCTTTTTGAGCGGTCTGCCGCTGGCCCCGGGCGCGGATCAGCTCCTGCAGCGTCTGGAGTCCTTCCTGCTCGACTTTCTAGGCTCCGTGCCACAGCTCGCCGTTACCGCGGCGGAGGTGATCGGCGCGATACTCACGATGCTGATCCTCGCCGTGTACTTCGCCGCGAGCCCCGGCACCTACATCTCCGGCGGGCTGCGCCTCGTTCCCGTGGACCGGCGCGAGGCCGTCAGGGAGTTTATCGACCGGCTGGGCAAGAGGCTGCGGGGCTGGGTGCTGGGCACGGTCATGGTGGCCTCGTTCGTCGGGGTCAGCGGGGGCGTGGGCCTGTGGCTCCTCGACATTCCCCTGCCGCTGACCTTCGGCCTTATAGCAGGAATTCTGGACGTGGTACCGTTCGTCGGCTCGGTCGCCGGCGGGGCGCTCCCGGCGCTGATCGCCCTGACCATCTCGCCGGTCAAGGCTCTCCTGGTCGTCGGGCTCTTCGTCATCGTCAACCAGATAGAGGGCAACATCCTCCAGCCTCTTATAATGGGGAACGAGATCAAGGTCCCCGTGGCGGGCATACTGGTCTCTTTTCTGGCGCTCGGGCTGCTGCTCGGTCCGGTGGTCGGTGCTATCCTCGCCGTGCCGGCGGCCGTGGTCGCCAGCGTCCTGATAGACGAGCTTACCGAGAGGGAGCCTTTCCTCGGTGACGAAGATAACGAAGATAATGCAGGCAACGGAAGCACCGAAGATAGCGGAGATAAAGAAGCCGGAGCCAGAGAAAAAGCGGCCCCGTACGGAGAGTCCGGCAAAGACGGCTAGAGTCGTCTAGATGATCGGACGCGGCATACGCGCTTTCGTCTCGGGGCTGGGCGGGTTCGTCCTGGAGCTCGGTGGCGTGCTCGGCCCCGGTGTAATCCGGCAGTTCCTGCTGCGGGTGCGGGACAACGACATCCTCGGGCTCGCGGGGCAGCTCGCCTACTTCTTCTTGCTCTCCTCTTTTCCGTTTTTGATCTCCGTGGTCGCGCTCGCCGGGCTGGTGATCGGCGACCCGCAGACGGTGATCACGGGCCTGATCGAACGCGCCTCGGGGTTCCTGCCCCAGGAGGCTATCGGCATACTCTCGAACTACACCGGGCGTACGCTGGACAACACGGGCCCGGCCGTGCTCTTTTTCGGGATCGCGGGCACCCTCTGGCTCGGCTCCGCCGCGGCCATCGCCATCTCCAAGGCGGCGAACCGAGCCTACAGGGTGGACGAGAGCAGGTCGTTTTTCCGGCTGCGGGGCACCTCCATACTGCTCGCGGTCGGGTTTACCTTTCTGGTGGCTGTCCTGATCCTCTCGGTCGTGAAGGCGGAGAACTACGTGCAGGGGCTCGGCGGCGCGGCCAACGGGGAGACATTCACCTACCTGTGGACCGCCGCCCGCTGGGTGGTCGTGTTCCTGGCGGCGACCCTGGCTCTCGGCATGCTCTACTACCTGGCCCCGAACGTGCGGATACCCTTTCGCTGGGTCACGCCCGGCGGGGTCGTCGCGACCGGGCTGATGTTCGCCGCGAGCATCGTCTTCAGCTTCTACGTCTCCCGGCTCGGGAGCTACGATCAGGTCTACGGCCAGCTGGCGACGGTTATAGTGTTCATGATCTGGCTCTACACCATCGGCCTCACCGTGCTATCCGGCCTGGAGCTAAACGCCGTGCTCGCCCTCCGGGCCGAGGAACGGGAGCGCGTGACGCTGCGCCGCCCGGAGAAGTCCGGCCGGAGATCCTGAAGCTCCTATCTGATTCCTGATCCTCCGAGCTCTCGTCTCGCTCGCGTTTAGCCTGCTACGCTCTCGGGCAGTATCCGTCTCTACGACTCATATACGCCCCGTAACGTAAATTTTCTAGTCTCCTAAGGAGTTGACGTGCTCTTCGATGGCTGGCTCTCGTTGCTCCGCACGGCGATCGTCGGGATACTCGCATACGCCGCGCTGGTACTCTTCCTGCGCGTCTCGGGCAAGCGCACCCTATCCAAGATGAACGCGTTCGACCTGATCGTGACCGTAGCCTTGGGCTCTACGCTGGCGACCGTGCTGCTGTCTTCGAGCGTCTCGCTCGCCACCGGGCTCCTGGCGTTCGCGCTCCTGATCGGGCTGCAATACGCCGTTACCTGGCTATCGGTAAGATCCCCGGCCGTCCACGGCGTCGTCAAGGGCGAGCCCGCGATGCTCGTCCATAAAGGCAGTCTACTCAGGGACGCGATGCGCCGCGAGCGCGTAACGGAGGGCGAGATCCTGGCCGCCCTCCGCTCCGAGGGCGTGCCCGACCTCGCCCAGGTCGAGGCCCTCGTGCTCGAAACCGACAGCAGCTTCAGCGTACTGACCTCCCCGCCACACGCCACCGGAAACCCGCGGGACCCGGACGCCACGGGCTACAACCCCTCTACCCTGGACAGCGTCTCCCGGCGCAGAGCCCGGGAGAGCTAGGATAGCCCCGGCAACCCCGGTAACCGCAGCGACCCACGGCAACCACGATCCCGGAAAAGCCCCCGTACTAACCGGGAAAACATTTTTCGCCCGGAATGTTTGCGTTTTTGCTACACGTATGTACAATGGGACCCTAGATGCAGTTTGCATCTAGTGGACAAGAAGGCAACGGTAGACCAGTAACTTGGAGGTATCACAGTGGCCACCAGCCAGAAGATGGATCGGATAGCGAACACCACGCAGGACATGATCGAGGCCCAGCGCCGGACCTACGAGGCGATGACCGACAGCTTTATCGCGTTCCAGAAGCGGAACGTGGAGTTCTTCCAGAGCGGCAAGGACCTCGCCTCCCTGCAGGAGGATAATGCCCGCACGGCCCGCGATCTCATGGGCTCGATGGGTACCACGAACTTCATGAGCAACGGCACGCGGATCATGGAGCTCGGCCAGCGCAACGCGCAGTTCTTCCAGAACTGGCTTACCGGTGGCGTGAACTACCTGCGCAACCAGGCCGAGCACAACCAGAAGACCGCCGAGGCCTTCGCCAAGAGCGCCCGCTCCCAGCAGGAGGGCCTCCGCAAGCTGGGTGAGGACTACTTCGGTCTGTACGAGGAGGTAGCCCAGAGCTCCCGCTCCTACGCCGAGGAAGGCATGAAGAACGCCCAGCAGGCCACCCGCCAGGGACTGCAGGCCGTGCAGGAGACCGCGGAGCAGGCCGACCAGATGGCCCGCCAGGCCGCCGGCAACGGCAATGGTAACGGCGGTAACGGCGAGCTGCCGATAAGTGACTATGACAGCCTCTCCGTGAGCGAGGCCTCCCGGCGGCTCGAGGGTCTTTCCCAGGAGCAGCTCAACAAGGTCCGCTCCTACGAGAAGCAGAACAAGAACCGGGCGACCGTCGTGGAGCAGATAGACCGCAAGATCAAGTCCGCCTAGTTAACCTAGTTAATTAACCTAGTTAAAAGCGACTCTCGCAAGTTTCAGAGGGGCCGGGGCGCGAGCCCCGGCCCCTCTGCTCGTCTTATACTCTGGCCCGATGGGCGGTTCCGCTCCCATCTGGCCTTTAGAATATAGATCACATGCCCGACAAGAGCCGCGAGACAAGAGAGCACCGACACACTCCCGCGAGCGACGGAGAGCGTTATCGCGCGCTGGTGGAGGCGGACCCCGCCCCCACCTGGGTGGTGACGGGTGAGGGCGTCGTTGTCGAGGCCCACCGCTGGGAGGAGCTCGCCGCCGAAGAGCCCAGGGGGGCCCGGCTATCCGAGTATCTCGGCCTGCTGCACCCGGAGGATCGGGAGAGGATCGTTGCGCACCTGAGTGCGAGCATCTCGGCGGGCGAGGCCTTCTCGGTTGAGGGCCGTCTGTGGCATCCGGGTACAGGCGGCTACCGCAGCGTGTTCGTGCGCGGCGCGCCGGTGCCGGACCCGTCCGGCGGCGTCCGCGAGTGGGTGGGCACCGCCGACGACCTCACCGCCCGCCGGAAGGCCGAGGCCGAGCGCGAGCAGGCCCGGCACCGGCTCTCGCTGCTCGGGGAGGCGAGCCGCAGGCTGGCCTCTTCACTGGACTACGGGAGCACCCTGGATCAGGTCGCCCGCCTCGCCGTGCCCCGCTTCGCCGACCTTTGCCTCGTAGACGTCGTGACCCCGGAGCGCCCGGTCGACCGCCTGGTGGTCTCTCGCCTCGGGTCGGAACGCGAGGAGCTGGCCCAGGAGCTCGTGCGCCGCTACCAGGGAGCCGAGATACCCTCGGGCGGCCTCGCCGGGACGGTCCGCTCGGGAGCCCCCGTGCTCGTCCGCGAGGTCGGGGACTCCTGGCTCGTGGACATGGCCCGCGCCGACGGCAACCTCGAAGAGCTGTACCGGCTGGATCTCGGCTCCGTCCTGATCTCACCGCTCACCTTCCGGGGCCGCATCTTCGGCGCGCTGAGCTTCGCCACCGACCGCCTCTCGGGCCGCCGCTACGACGAGGAGGATCTCCGGCTCGCCGAGGGTCTAGCCCGCCGCGCCGCCCAGGCCATAGAGAAGGCCCGCCTCTACGACCGCCAGCGCCACGCCGCCCGGACCCTGCAAAAGAGCCTCCTCCCCCCCTCGATGCCCGAGATACCGGGCGTCGAGGCCGCAGCCCGCTACCATCCCGCGGGCGAGTCCGCCAACGCCCTCGAAGGCGAGGACTACGAGGTCGGCGGCGACTTCTACGATCTCTCCCGCACCCCGAACGGCTGGGCGGCGGTGATGGGCGACGTCATGGGCAAGGGCGTAGAGGCCGCGGCCTTCACCGCCATGACCCGCTACACCATCCGCACGGCCGCCCTACAGGGCAACGACCCGTGCAGCGTCCTGCGCATTCTGAACACCGCCATCCTGGACCAGCACGAGCAGAGCTCTGACGGCAGATTCTGCACCGTCGCCTACGCCCTGCTCAACCCTGCCGAAGACGGCGGCGTGAGCCTGGAGGTCTGCCGCGCCGGCCACCCGCCGCCCCTTATCCTGCGCAACGACACCACCGTGGAAGAGGCCGGGGTCCCCGGCCACCTCGCCGGCGCCTTCCCTGACACAAGATTCGAGACCCGGACCCTGCGCCTGGGCCCGGGAGAGTCGGCGGTCCTCTACACCGACGGCGTCACCGACGCCCGCAACCCCTCCGGCGAGCTCTTCGGAGACGCGCGGCTAAAAGACCTACTCTCCACCTGCACGGAGTTAGACGCCGAATCCACCGCCGACGCCATAGAAAACGGAGTGACGCAGTTTCAGGGCCACCAGAGCGCCCGCGATGACATTGCGATACTGGTGTTGAGGGTGATATCAGAGGCGGGTGTATAGCCAACCATCTCGGCGAGCTTTGGCCAGGCTGCACGGCTCGCATCACCATCTGCGAACAGCCTCATGGAACAGATAGGCCGCAAGATCAACAAGCCCGCCTAACTAAAAAGGCGACTACCGAGAGTTTCAGAGGGAGCCGGGGCATAAGCTTCGTTTCCCTCTCTTTACATTTTCACATTCTCACTGAGCACCATTACCAAAAATTTAGCGTTTCTCTTTAGACTAACGGAAGAACCAGAAGAGTTGGCTTCCAGAATCAGAGCCAAAATCTACTCCCGCTTTCTAGCTCGGCCTGTAGCCTTCTTCTTTTGTCTATGAGATATCTTCTAACAACTAATAAGGGTAATTCTCCTTGTGCTTCAACAATGATCTCCGCACACTTATCTCGTTTGCTAGGCGCTTATACTCACTACGAAGTTCAGGCGTAATATCATAGTTGTCGTTCCGTCCCGTAACAAGCGCCTGCCTGTGCAACTTGGCAAGAGTGCTTATGTCACTATCGCTATAGGCTATTTCCATTGCCTCATTAATTCTCAGTAACTCTCCGTACTCGTTTTCATTTGCTTTGTCACTGTCGATGTAGCGCCCAAATTCTCCGTAACTCAGACTAGAGTCAGAGGGTAATCTCTTACCTAAGTTAGATATAGCTCGTTTAAGAATCTTGGATACTTGGTGCTGAGATACACCTAACATATCTGCGATCTCTTCTAAGGAGAGGCCATCGTAGAGGTGAATTTTGAGAATGTCTCTTTGCTCTTTAGAGATTATGGAATCATCCCGAAGTGCGTGATCGAGCATTTCGCGTTCCCTGGGCGTATTTCGTGACAGCCTTGATAACTGCTCTGCTTCGCTTATCGTTTCTTCACTAACTTCAGCCTGCAAATACTGCTTTGCGTACTCAATAAATCTATCAGTCGTATATATGTGGAAGATGACCCCAGCATCCTCCTTAATCTCCTGAATTAGCTCCTTACGAACACCGATGGTTTGACCATAGGCGCGCCACCACCAGTCATCTTTAACGTCTTTGGTGATAAAAGCAATGGGCTTGCTAGTCTCTAATGCTTTATCCACCATCTGACGCCAAATTACTAGATCTCCATGACCCTCATCCTTATACCCTGGGGGCACCTGCTTCTCTGTACGGCGCTGCCCCTCCTCTTCGATCTTACTCAATTTCTCTTCGGAATAAGGTTCCCCGAGTCTGTCTCGTGCCAGATCTTCTACCTCTCTCCATATCCGGTCCTCTTGTGGAGAGTTGGAAATAGCAGGAAGCATATTCTCCCTAGTCTGTATATCGGCTATCAGCGCATTCAAAGAAGTCGACATGTTGTCCAGTAACTCCGGCGATTCGAAGGGAGCTCCTCTATGTAAATCCTCAGCACCCTCTTTTATGGAGCTTTTTGTTTCCTCTAAAGTCTCCCTGAGTTTTCTATGCTTCTCTCTAACCTCGTTAATAGTACCCATGCGGTTGTTCAGAAACTCGTAAGCAACTTGATGAGGTATCCATAGCTGATCCTGAAACCGTTGCAAGATCATTAACAGTTCGTCATGAGATTTCTTTGAATATCTGTATAGATCGAGCAGGACATTAGTATCTGGTACGAAGAGGGCGTTACGCCACAAATTTTCAAACTCATTCGTACTGAGCCGATAATGCTCTGGAAACTTATCTTGCATGATACTCCCCTAAAGTTAATATACGTATTCAACAGGAAAGATGAGTCTACTGCAAAGATTCAACTCTCTGCAGCTCGCTTGCTACTCTAGCCTTGTAGGACCTTCGGCTCGTAGCCCGAGCGCGACCGCTCGAACCTCTCAAGATCGTCCTCGTAGGTCAGCGTGAAGCCGATGTCATCCAGGCCGTTTAACAGACGTTGGCGGGTGAAACCGTCCATCTCAAAACCCTCGAAGAAGTCCGATTCTCTTTACAATGCACCTTTCGTGGTTCGTCCACCGTTACCAGCATCACGGACTTCATCATGTTTAACAGGAAGCAGATACTCAATCGCGTGACTTCCTGATTGGAAAGAGTTCATGATGATGTATATGATGTAGGCATGATTCGCAAGCAGCTCTACATAAGCGAGGACCACGAGCGGGCTCTGAAGGCTAGGGCCAGGGAAGCGGGAGTGTCGGAGGCGGAGTTGATGCGCCGGTTCCTCGATAAGCTCCTGCTCGGCTCCGAGGATAGTGGCGGAATGCCTCTGGGTCGGGCGCGGGCCGCGCTGGACTTTCTGGAGTCCACGGATGAGATCTCGGCCTCCCACTACTTCGCCGAGGACTATCGTTTCGACCGGGAAGGGCTATACGAGGACCGTGGAGCCGGCAAGCGCGCTAGACGCGGATAGTCAAGCAAGGTGAGCCCACGCTACCTGCTGGATAGTAACATTCTGGTTTATACCCTCGACGCCCGGGAGCCTGATAAGAGGGAATGGGCGAAGGAGACAATCCGTAGGGCTGCTCTGGGTGGGAGTGCGGCGCTGCCCGCCCAGGGCCTCTCGGAGTTCTCCAACGTCTGCTTGAAAAAGCTGGAGCCCGCCCTGGAGCCTCGGGAGATACAGCAGGAGATCGAGAGGCTGCAAGTAGCTTTCCCGGTGATCCCGCTTACCGCCCCGGTGATTATGGAGGCATTGCGTGGGGTAGAAGAATACCGGTTCTCCTACTACGACGCCCAGATCTGGGCCGCAGCCCGCCTGGCACAGATCCCCGTAATCTTGAGCGAGGACTTCAACCCAGGATCTACCCTGGAGGGCGTCTCGTTTGTAAACCCGCTCGATTCCGTGTTCGATCCCACAGCGTTAGAGTAGGTTCAGCAGTCAGCTTATCAGTGATCAGCTTTCCGCTGATGGCCGACCGCTAACGTTTGAAGATTTCGCACTACTTAAACTGGGGCCAGGACTTCATTCTTTTCAGATCACGGCCGGGAAGCGTATTCTCAAACCCCTCAAGCTCATCCTCGTAAGTAGGCGTCAAGCCGATGTCGTGGAGGCTCAAGAGGCGGTGGCGGGTGAAGTCGTCCATCCCGAAGCTCGTCAGGGACGAAATGCTTCCGCTCTAGGGACCGGAACATGGAACCGGTGCTCTCTTCGCCGTCAGGCGCCTTGGCCCGGAGTCTCTTGTGTACGTGGACCCCGGGCCGGGCTATCTGCTGAAGCTAGACGCTCTGGGACTGGCGCTGGTGCTTGCCCTCGGCGAACTCCTCCACGATCTTGTCGCAGAATGCGGGCAGGTCGTTGGGGTTGCGGCTGGTAACGAGCCCGCCGTCGGTGACGACCTCCTCGTCCACCCACTCGCCTCCGGCGTTCCGGATGTCGGTCTGGAGCGTGGGGTACGAGGTTAGGGTCCTGCCGCTCACCACGTCGGCCTCCACCAGCGTCCACGGACCGTGGCAGATCACACCCACCGGCTTCTGCTGCTCGAAGAAGGAGCGGATAAAGCTAACCGCCTCCGAGTTGCCGCGCAGGTTGTCAGCGCCCACGGTGCCGCCCGGTACGATCAGGCCGTCGTAGTCGTCGGATGAGACCTCTGAAAAGGTCTTCTCCACCTGGTAGGTCTCGCCCGGATTCACGTCGGAGTTCATGGTCTGGGCGTCGCCGGTCTGTAGACCGATGACGTCCACGCCGGCCCCGGCCTCCTCGACGGCCTTCTTCGGCTCGGTGAACTCCGCCTGCTCGGTGCCCACCGGGGCGAGCAGGATGGCGATCTTGCGGTCTTGCAGCTCATTTGCCACGATTGCCTCCTCGTATCTCCGTATACTTTCGTGATTTGCTCTTCCCTCCCGCGCCCATCCAGGCCCCGGATGGACGCGGGAGCTTTCCGCCTCCGAGGCGCCAGGTAGCTAGGCGGCCTTCTGGGGCTTGAGGACGACCTTGGTCCAACCGTCCTCGCGGTTGTCGAAGCGCTCGTAGGCGTCGGGCGCATCGTCGAGGCCTAGCTCGTGTGAGACTATGAACGAGGGCTTTGCCTTGTCCTGTTGTATAAGCCTGGATAGCTCGCGGTTGTACCGCTTGACCGGGGCCTGGCCCGAGCCGATCTTCTGTCCCTTGAACCAGGAGAGGCCGTAGTCGAAGGCGACCTTGCCCTCCTGATACAGTTCGTCCGGGGAGCCCGGGTCCTGGGGCAAGAAGATTCCCACGGTGCCGATGGAGCCCGTGTAGCGTACGGCGTTCACGAGGGTGTTCATGGTCATCGCCGGGTCCTCGTTGCCGTGATGGTCGTGGGCCTGGTAGCCGACGGCCTCACAACCACAGTCCGCGCCCTCGCCGTCGGTCTCGTTCAGGACCCGCTCTACGGGGTCTTCGGCGGAGTCGTCTATGGCGATGGCCCCGATCTTCTCCGCGAGGCGTAGCCTGTCGGGGTGGCGGTCTATGACCATGATCTTCGAGGCGCTCTTCAGATAACAGGAGTAGGCGGCCATCAGGCCCACGGGCCCCGCGCCGGAGATCACGACCGAGTCCCCGGGACCAACTCCGGCCATCTCGGTGGAATGGTAGCCGGTCGGGAAGATGTCGGAGAGCATCACGTAGTCGTTCTCTTTCTCCCGGGCGTCTTCCGGCAGAATGAGGCAGTTATGGTCGGCAAAAGGCACCCGCAGGTACTCGGCCTGCCCGCCGTCGTACGGCCCCATGCCGGCGAAGCCGTAGGCCGCCCCCGCAGCGCCCTCTGCGGGCTGCATGGTGTAGCAGTAGTTGGTCAGGCCGCGCTCGCAGTTCTTGCAGAAGCCGCAGCTGATATTGAACGGCAGGTTTACCATGTCGCCGACCCGTACCTTCGTTACCCCGGAACCGGCCTCGACCACCTCGCCCTGGTTCTCGTGGCCGAGCACCTTGCCCTCTTCCAGAGGCGTGCGCCCCTCGTACATGTGCAGGTCCGAGCCGCAGATGTTCGTGGTCGTCAGCTTTACGACGACGTCGTTCGGATGCTCGATCTTCGAGTCCTGGACGTTCTCTACCTGGACCTCTTTAGGCCCCCTGTAAACCAGTGCCTTCACGAAAACTCCTTCTCAAAGCTCACTGCTCCGCCAGCGAAATCCTTTCCGCCGACGAACTCCAGATGCCCGGTTTACCAGACTCTGAAACCACCCCACGTTAACCTTCTTCCAAAGCCATCAGAGACCCAACGACGGATAAAGATATATGCCAGCCCGTGGTCCGGGGCTGGATGCACTACCAGAGGTATTGAACGCCCCGATCTACGAAAGGCGGGTACGGATAAGGCCGTTTCTACATCCGGGATCAGAGAACGAACCACCCGGCCGCAAGCCATCGCAAAGTGGTGGAGAAGTGGTGGGAGCTACCCTGCGTATAGCTCCCACCAGAGCGACCCGGCGACTCCCGCTACAACCCCCGGACGGCTAGTTTCGTTACAGAGTATCGCAACAATGTATCTGACCCGAGTATAGCCTGCGCGTACCCTATAGTATGAGCTTCAGACTCATGCGACGTGGAGTGAGCCCGTTTGCTACAGAACCTTCGGCTTGTAGCCCGGACGCGACCGCTCGAACCTCTCCAGCTCGTCCTCGTAAGTCAGCGTCAGGCCGATGTCGTCGAGGCCGTTCAGGAGACGGTGGCGGGTGAAGTCGTCCATCTCGAAGCTCTCCGAAACGCCCGGTCCCTCGACGGTGCGGGTCTCGAGGTCCACCGTTATCCTGGCCTCGGGGTCCTTGCGGGTCTCCTCCAGGAGTTTGTCCACGGCGGGTTCGGGAAGCTCCACGGCGAGGAGGCCTATCTTGGCGCAGTTGTTCTTGAAGATGTCGGCCAGGCTCTTTGCGACGACCGCCCCGAAGCCGAAGTCCTGGATAGCCCAGGGGGCGTGCTCGCGGCTCGAACCACTACCGAAGTTGTCACCGGCGAGGAGTATCGTCGCCCCGACGTGCTCGGTCCGGTTCATTATGAAGTCCGGGTCCTCGCGCCACTCCTGGAAGAGGAACTGGCCGAATCCGGTGCGCTCGATGCGCTTGAGAGCGTCGCTGGGTACGATCTGGTCCGTGTCGACGTCGCTGTACCCGAGCGGAAGCGCCTTACCCTCTACGCGGCTTACGGGCTCCATTAGCTGACCTCCAGTACGCTGAGGTCCGCCGGAGAGGCGAACCGTCCCGTTACCGCCGTCGCCGCCGCCACCACCGGGCTCACGAGGTGCGTACGGCCGCCCTTGCCCTGACGGCCCTCGAAGTTGCGGTTGGATGTCGAGGCGCATCGCTCGCCCGGCGTGAGGATGTCGGGATTCATGCCGAGGCACATCGAGCATCCGGCGTCGCGCCAGTCGAAGCCGGCCTCCGTGAAGATCTCGTCCAGCCCCTCCTCCTCGGCCTGCTGCTTGACCCGCATCGAGCCGGGCACGACCAGCGCCCGGATGCCATCCTTTACCTTGTGACCTTCGAGCACCGAGGCGGCGGCGCGCAGGTCCTCTATGCGGGCGTTGGTGCACGAGCCGAGGAAGACGGTGTCGAGCTCGATGCCGCGTATCGGCGTGCCCGGCTCCAGCGCCATGTACTTGAGCGCCCGCTCCTGGCTCTCGTTGGCGGGCTCGGGGACGACGTCGTCCAGGCCGACGGTCTGGGCCGGGGTGGTGCCCCAGGAGACGTACGGGACGAGGTCCTCGGCGTGTATGACGACCTCCTTGTCGAACTCTGCGCCCTCGTCGGTGTGGAGCTCCTGCCACTCGGCCATCGCGGCGTCCCAGTCCTCGCCCTCGGGGGCGTGCTGGCGGCCCTTTACGTACTCGAAGGTGGTCTCGTCGGGGGCTATGAGCCCGGCCCGGGCACCGCCCTCTATGGACATGTTGCAGATCGTCATGCGGCCCTCCATGGAGAGCTGCCGGATCGCCTCGCCCCGGTACTCGATCACATGCCCCACGCCGCCGCCGGTCCCGATGCGGTTCAGGATGCCGAGCATCACGTCCTTCGCGGTGATCCCGACCGGGAGATCGCCCTCGACCGTGACCGCCATCGTGCGCGGACGGCGCTGGCTGATGGTCTGGGTCGCCAGCACGTGCTCGACCTCGCTGGTCCCGATGCCGAACGCGAGCGCCCCGAACGCGCCGTGGGTAGAGGTGTGGGAGTCGCCGCAGACGATGGTCATCCCTGGCTGCGTCAGGCCGCGCTCGGGCCCGATGACGTGCACGATCCCCTGCCCGATGGCGCCCATCGGGTTCAGCTCGATGCCGAACTCCTCTGTATTCTTGCGCAGCGCCTCCATCTGCTTCGCCGAGACCTCGTCCTCCACGGGCCGATCCGCGCCCCAGGTCGGCACGTTGTGGTCCATCGTGGCGATGGTCAGGTCTGGGCGGCGCACCGTCCTCTCCGCGAGCCGCAACCCCTCGAACGCCTGCGGCGAGGTGACCTCGTGCACCAGATGCAGGTCCACGTACAAAAGGTCCGGCTCTCCCTCCGCCTGCCGCACCACGTGCGAGTCCCACAGCTTCTCCGCCAGCGTCTTCGGCTTATTCGGTGTCTCCATCGCCGCTCCCTCTTGCTTTATCTCAAAATGTGAGATACTTTGCTCATATGCTGAGCAAGAGTGTAGACGATGCGGCGTCCGGGGGCAACCCCACCCGGAGCGGAGTTGGGGTGTTGGACAAGTCGGTTGCGGTACTCTCGTTTCTCTCGGCGGAAGGGGCTTCGAGCCTGTCCGGGGTGGTCGAGGGGACCGGGATACCGCGCCCGACGGCGCATCGGCTCCTCTCGGCGCTGGAGACGCACCACCTAGTGGCGCGGCGTGAGGGCCGGTACGTGCTCGGGGCACGGCTGCTCGGGTGGGCAAGCCGGGTCGAGAGCGGCGCCGGACTGGTTGAGGCGGCCCGGCCCGCCTTAGAGTGGTTGGTTGGGGAGACCGGGGAGAGCGCGCAGCTCTACGTGCGCGAGGGCGAGAACCGGGTGTGTGTAGCCTCGCGGGAGCGGGCGTCGGGCCTCAGGGACACAGTGCCGGTCGGGGCGGTTATGCCGCTGTCGGTCGGGTCTGCGGCGAAGGTGCTACTGGCGTGGTCGCCCGAGCCTGCGGAGCGGGTGGGGTTCGAGACGGAGCGCGGGCGCGGCTGGGCGGAGAGCGTGGCCGAGCGTGAGCGTGGGGTTGCGAGCGTGAGCGCGCCGGTGGTCTCCGGCGGGACGCTAGCGGCGGTGAGCGTGAGCGGGCCGGTGTCGCGGCTCGGTGAGAAGCCGGGCGAGAGGCTTTCGGAGCTGGTGCTGCGGGCGGCGCGGGAGATCGAGGGTGGGATCGCGGAGGTCTAATCAAGAGTAGTAGGCTCAGAGGACAGTTTGCAGATTCGCCTGCTAGCATTAGAGTGCTAAGAACTTCGATTGCTGAAACGATGGTGTTTGAATGGGGTTACTCACATTACTTACAGCAACTCTAATAGCTAGCGTCGCTCTTATGAGCAGTTTAAAGACGCAACAAACTCCAGAAGAAGAGAACTCTAAGAAGGGTCTTCATGATTTCTATGTGATTCTGGAAAGAATTTGGCGCGAACTAAGAGAGTTAAACGAGCAACGCCGACAATCCAATGAACCAGATCCACGAACTCAACTTCACCGTATTAGCTCTATGGATGGGTACCAGTTTGAAGCTTTCATGGCTGGTGTTTTTCAGCGTCTTGGGCACGAGGTCTCTCCTATGGGAGCTTCAGGCGACCAAGGTGTAGATCTCCTTTTCAGGTCTAATACCGAATTGGTAGCAGTCCAATGCAAGAACTATGACCGTCCAGTCGGTAATACGCCTGTCCAGGAGGTATTCGCAGGAGCGAAATATCACAATGCGGATCGAACTATAGTAGTGGCACCAGCAGGATTTACCCCAGGAGCGGAAGAGCTAGCAGGAAGAACAGATACGCAACTGATCGATTTAGATGGCATCGAGAGGCTGCTAGAACGAAGTTCTGATAGACAAGAAACCTATGGGGATACGAAGCCTAGATACGGAAAATACTTTTGGTGGATAGTAATAGTATTCTTCCTATTTCCCGTAATTATCAGTGTAATTCTCCTACTCGTTCCACCTGTAGGACTGTATCTAATGTGGAGATATACAGAGTGGAGCAATAGAACCAAGTGGATCATTACTATTATCACCATTATTGTGGTCACTATATTATTAGTTTGGGCGGGCGTAAGCGATCAGTCACCTCCTACAAACCAGCCCTCATAGCGTTCAATCAACCAGACTGTACATCCGAGCATTTAATACTAGGCTTCGGATGAAACCCGCACGCAGCGCGGATATACTCGCCCTCACATCTGGTGGGCGCGAGAGAACGGAGCATCTAGGAGTCTATGGAGCAGAAGCGTAGGGTATTCTCCGGCATACAGCCGAGCGGCAACCTGCATCTGGGCAACTACCTCGGCGCGATCAACAACTGGGTCAGGATGCAGGAGGAGTACGACAACTACTTCTGCATCGTGGATCTACACGCGCTGACCGTGCCGCAGGAGCCGGAGGAGCTGTCGCGCAAGGTGCGCGAGGTTGCGGCGGTGTATCTGGCGTCGGGGTTGGATCCCGAGCGATGCGTCATCTTCCGCCAGAGCCGGGTCTCGGAGCACGCCGAGCTCTCGTGGCTGCTCAACTGCGTCGCCCGCTACGGCGAGCTCTCGCGCATGACCCAGTTCAAGGACAAGGCCCAGAAGGGCGGCGCGGAGGTGGCGAGCGCCGGGCTCTTCGACTACCCGGTGCTGATGGCCGCCGACATCCTCCTGTACAACGCCCACGCCGTCCCCGTCGGCGAGGACCAGCGCCAGCACCTGGAGCTTACGCGCACCATCGCCCGGCGCTTCAACCACGACTACGGCGAGACGTTCGTGGTGCCGGAGCCCATGATCCTGACCACCGGCGCACGCGTGATGTCCCTGGACGAGCCGAAGGAGAAGATGAGCAAGTCATCCCCACGCCCCGGCAGCTACATCTCCATCCTGGACGAGCCGGACAAGGTAAGAAAGAAGATCCGGCGCGCCAAAACCGACTCCGGCTCGGAGATCATCGCCACTGAAGACAAGCCCGCAATCGCGAACCTCTTAGGCGTCTACGCCGGCATGACCGGCGAGAAGATACCTGAGGTAGAGCGCCGCTATGAGGGCAAGGGCTACGGCGACTTCAAGAAGGACCTGGGCGAGGTCGTGGCCGAGGGGCTCGCCCCCATCCGCGAACGCACGCTGGAGCTCCTCGACGACCCGGCGGAGCTGGACAGGCTGCTAGACGCCGGTGCGGAGAAAGCCCGCGAGGTCGCCCACCCCAACCTGCTGCGGACGTGGGAGAGGATGGGGTTAGGCTAGGCCTCTCTTCACCTACGTATTCTGACGGTGACGTTTTTGATCTGGGTGTAGTTGTCCAGGGCCGCCAGGCCCTTCTCGCGGCCGGTTCCGCTCTGTTTGTAGCCGCCGAACGGTGAGCCCATGCCGCCGGCGTAGTACTCGTTGATCATCACGTTACCGGCTTGCACGTCGGTGGCGAAGGCCAGCGCCTTGTCTATGTCTTTGGTGTAGATGGCGGCGGCTAGGCCGTAGGGGGTGTCGTTCGCCATCGCCGAGGCCTCCCCGGCATCGGCGAAGCTCTGGACGGTCAGGACGGGGCCGAAGATCTCCTCCCGCTCGATGCGCATCCCCCGCTCCACGCCGTCGAAGATGGTCGGTGAGACGAAGTATCCCCGGTCGAACTCTTCCGCGCGACCGCCGATCAGCATCTCCGCGCCCTCCCGCTCGCCGGACTCGATGTAGCCGGTGACGCGGCCGAAGTGCTCCTCGCTGACGAGCGGGCCGAGGTCCAGGCTCTCCATCCCCGGGCCGATCTTCCATCCCTTCGCGTTCTCGACGAGGCGTTCCAGTAGCGGCTCGCGCGCGGAGTCCTCTACGATCAGGCGTGAGCCCGCGTCGCAGTACTGGCCGGTGTTTGAGTAGATGCCCTTCGATACCTCCGAAGCGACGAGGTCCAGGTCGCTGTCGGCGAAGACTACCTGGGGCGACTTGCCGCCGAGCTCGGCGACCACCGGCTTTACGTGCTCGGCGGCGGCCCGGAGCACTGCCTTTCCGGTCTCGACGGAGCCGGTAAAGGTCATTGAGTCTATCTCCGGGTGCTCGCTCAGGGCCTTCCCGGCCTCCTCGCCGTAACCCGGCACGACGTTGTACACGCCGGCGGGGAAGCCGAGTCTGAGGAATATCTCGGCAAATTTAAGCGCGGTCAGGGGCGTCTGCTCTGCGGGCTTTACTACCGCCGTGTTTCCGGCGGCCAGTGCGGGGGCCAGGCCCCGGCAGACCATGCCGAGCGGCACGTTCCAGGGGACGATGTGGGCCGTGACGCCGACGGGCTCTCGCACGGTGAATCCGAGGTGATCCGGACCCTGCGGGATGGTGTCGCCGTGGATCTTGTCCGCCGCACCCGCATAGTAGTCGAAGTAGGCGGCGCAGGAGGCCATCTCCGCCCGCGCGTGCTGCAGCGGCTTGCCGGCGTCCAGCGTCTCCAGCCGGGCGAACTCCTCGGCCCGGCGCTCCAGCTCACGGGCGACCCCGTACAGCATCCGGGCGCGCTCGGGGGGCTTGACCTTGCTCCACTCACCCCGAAACGCCTCGCGGGCGGCCGCCACCGCAGCATCTACTTCCCGCTCTCCGCCGCGTTCGACGCCCGCGATGACCTCCTCGGTTGAGGGGTTCACGGTGTCGAAGGTACCGTTCCCCTCCACCCACTCGTTCCCGATAAAGATGCCGGTCTTCGGCCCCGTCATTCTCCAGGCCCCTCCTCGGTGACGAACATCTGGACCATCTCCTCGTCGTCGCCGCCGGGGATGCGGTACACGCCGACCATCCTGTCTATGACCATGTTCTGGAAGCGGTGCAGCGGCTCCTCGAAGCGGTAGCACATGCGGCCGCCGCGGTAGGCCGGGTTGGAGAGGCCCTGCTGCACCCGCTCGACGATCTCGATGTCCTGCCGGTTTACGAGATCCCAGAACTCCGCGAGCTGATCCAACGCAGCCTCTGAGCCCTCGTTCTTCTCGGACTCGGGGTGGGCCAGGAGCATGGTGTGCTCCTCGGTGTGGCCCGCCGCGACGGGCTTCGCCATCAACACGAACACGTGGTTCGGCAGCACTACGATGGCGGTGTTGGGAAACAGCCACACGAAGCGTCCGCTCTGGGAATCCTGCTCGCCTAGCTTGGAGAGCGGCGGCAGCCCGTCCCAGCCACCGGCGTCGGTGTTGCGCGATACAGGGCTGGTGCACATGCCCGTGTACATCCCCGGCCCCTGCCAGCGGTAGTGGTCCTCCATGCGGCTGACCTCGACGAGCTCGGGATGCACCCAGGGCAGGTGGTAGTACTCCATGAAGTTCTCGCCGATCAGCTTGTAGTTTGCGTGAACCGTGTACGGCTTCTCGCGGGCGAGCTCCCACTCGTCCAGCCGGTAGCCGCCGAGACGCGTGTCGAGATCCCCGAGCTGCTCGGAGAGCGGGGCGGCCTCGTCGTCCAGGTTCACGAACACCAGAAAGCCCCAGCTATCCACCCTCACCGGCATCAGGCCGTAGTCCCGCTTGTCGAAGCCCTTTACGTCGGACATGTCGAAGATGCCCTGCTGGTCCTCTGGGATGTCCGAGCCCTCGAACAGCGGGGTGCCGAGCAGGTTGCCTTCGAGATCGTAGGTCCAGGAATGATACGGGCAGCGGATGCGGGACTTTACGTGCCGGCAGCCGTCGTCCAGGAGCTTTGCGGCCCGGTGGCGGCAGACGTTCTGGAAGGCCTGGAGCTCGCCCTGCTTGTCCACGGTGACGATTATGGAGCGCCCGGCAACCTCGGCGACCACGACGTCTCCGGGGCTCTTTAGCTGCGAGGTGACGCCGACGGCGACCCAGCTCGTGGCGAAGACCCGTTCCTGCTCCAGCTCGAAGAAGTCCTCGCGGGTGTAGGCGTCGGGGGTGAGGGTGGAAGCGAGATCCACTGGCAGCCTCGTCTGCCGGTAGGTCTCCTCTCTTAGAAAATCCTCGGTGGAGAAGCGATACAGGCGTCCGGTGCCCCTCTTGCTATCCTTGCTGCCGTTGCTGCCGTTGGTATGCTCCGTGGTCAATCTTGCTCCCTTGACTGCCGCTCCCGCCCCGGAGTCGGCGACTGCCATGCCGGTCCCTCGTCGCGTCAGCCTCCCGGCCAACGCCTCTTACTGCAGGGCACGCTCACCTCCTTTGCCACCGACCGGGGTCTCTAAACCCGGTTTCACCGGTCCCCACGCGCCGCACTACAGCAGCCTCTCCTCGAAAGGATACAACGAGAGTATCACCGGCCCGTCCGGGGAGATCCAGACCTCATCCTCCAGCTTCACGCCGTCCTGACCTCCGACCTCCCCGGCGTAGAACTCCACGCTCACCACCATGTTCTCCCGGAACTCCCCCTCAAGCTCCGCAGCCTCCGGCGTCCCGGGGAACGGCACGAACGGCGGCTCGTCGTCGGTGCCGATACCGTGCAACACGAACGGGTATCGCTGCTCGTCGTACGCTTTCGGATACTCTGGTAGATCCGCCAGCAGATCGGCGTACGCGAGGCCGGGCCGGGGCTTCGCGGCAACCTCCTGCGTGAAGTCGTGGGCCGCCCGGTAGGCCTCCTTCTGCGCGGGCGTCGCGCGGTCTCCGCACAGGAACGTGCGCGAGACGTCGCAGACGTAGCCCTCGGGGCCGGTCATGTCGGTGTCGAAGGCGACGCGAGGTCGCCGGGCCTGACGAGCTTGCTCCCGGCCTCCTGGAACCAGGGGTTGGTCTTGTGGCCGGTCGAGAGCAGCCGCGAGAAGCAGTACTCGCCGCCCAGGGAGAGCATCTTGTGGTAGAAGACCCCGAGCAGCTCGTGCTCGCTCACGCCGGGCCGGATCGCCGTTTCGAGATCGTACAGCGCCGCCTCGCAGACGGCGGCCGACTGCCGGATGAGTTCGATCTCGTCCGGCGTCTTTATGATGCGCGCGGCCTCCAGTGGCTCGTCAGCGTCGGTGAGACACAGTCTCTGCGCCTGCAAGGCGGAGAAGCCGTGGTAATCGAGGCGGTCTACGCCGAGCTTCGAGCCGGCGACGCCCCGGCTCCTTAGCTCCGAGGCTATCTCCGCCGCCCACTCGCCGGAGCGTTCGGGGGCCATGTGGTCTGCGAACCGGGCCTGCCAGTGGTAGGCGTTCCTGACGTCGGAGAAGAACTCCTCGGCCCGGAACTTAGCCTGGGCCATCTCGAAGACGACCGGGCTGCCCTCGACGGGCACCAGCACGTAGTGGCCGAGATTGGTCGCCGTCCACAGCGGCATCACGCTCACGCCCGTGACGTAGCGGATGTTTATGGTATCCGTGAGGAGCAGCGCACCGATCTCCCGGTCCCGCATCTCGGCCTGCACCTTGTACAGCCTTTCCCGGCGCAGCCGCCCGAAGTCCACGCCGCGCTCCAGCAGCGTGCTCGTCTGGCCCAGCGTGCGCCGGTCTCTGGGCGCGGCGCGCTCCACCCTATTCGTCTCGTCAAGCATGGAACGCCTTCTCGAAGCTGTGGTCGGTGAGCGCCGGACGCGAGACGGAGAAGGAATCTATCGGGTGGCGAGATTCTCCATCCAGCGCGAGCTCCGAGAGGATCTCACCGATGAGCGCCGCGAACTTGTAGGCATGCCCGGCCCCTATGGCGACCGAGATCTGGGGATGCTCGTCCAACGTGTCCAGCACGAAGTTCTGATCCGGCGGCACCGTGTACAGGCACGTCTTCGTGTACAGCTCCGGCCCCAGAAAGCCGGGTACGTGCTCTTCGAGAAACTCCCGGTAGCGCCGCTGCCTCTCCGGGTCTGGCTCGAAGTCCCGCGTATCGGCGGTAACCTCGTGGCCGCCCATGTGCTCGCCGAGCTTCGTCGCGACCTCGCCGTATACCGGGAATCCGTAGTAGTTGTGCGCCCCGTGCCACATAAAGACCGGGAACCGCTCCGGCGAGAACTCTCGCAGATTCGGCGTAGAGTAGTAGGTGACCTGCTCCTGGGTCACGGTCAGCGGCATCTGGAAGCCCGTACCGGCGAGCACCTGGTTGGTCCAGGCGTCGCTGGCCACGACGACCCTGTCGGCGTAGTAGGTCTCCTCATACGTCTCTACCTCCACCCCGCTCCCGCTCGGCCGCACCGCGCGCACCGGCGTCTCCTCCAGTATGGTAGCGCCGTTCAGTCGGGCGAGCGCCGCATGTACCGCGTTCGCCCTGCCCGCGTCCACGATGCCGGACTCCTCCTGGTAGATGGCCCGCTCCGACCCTCCGAGCCGGAACTGCGGCCAGCGGCTCATCACCTCGCCCGCGTCCAGAACCTCGTAGTCGAAGCCGAACTCCTCGAAGGCCGCGACGTAGCCTTCGATGTTGCGGGTCCCGACCTTCTCCGGGTCCCGCCCGGCGGCGTCCTCTATGACGAGCCCGCCGGTCTTGGTCACCAGCCGCTGCCCGGACTCCTCCTCGACCTCCTCCCAGGCGCGATAGGCGTCCGGGGCCAGCGCGGCGTACTGCGACTGGTGCTGGGCCAGCCGGATAATGCGCGAGTGATCCTGAGACGCCCCGTTGTGATGCCCGAGCCGGAACCGCTCCAGCCCGAGCACGCCGTCCCCGAGCTCCCGCGAGAGCCGGTACAGCGCCGCCGAACCCAGGCCCCCGCACCCTATTACTATGACCTCGTAGTCCGCATTCACCGTACCCGCCTCCCGTCTGCGAATAGCCTGCCTCTGCCCGGGATGTTAAGAAGAAGTATCTTTTGTGTCTAATATATTTTTGTACCTTTAATTAATATGTTGTATATATGTATTATGGAGTTGCGGCAGCTACGGTACTTCGTCGCGGTGGCGGAGGAGATGAACTTCGGGCGGGCGGCGCGGCGGTTGCGGATCAGTCAGCCGCCACTCAGCATGCAGATCAAAGCCCTGGAGCGGGAGCTCGGGGTGGATCTTTTCGCGAGGACCACCCGCAGCGTTAGCCTCACGGACGCCGGACGGGCGTTCTTGCCACGGGCGGCGGAGATACTCCGCTCGGTCGAGGAGTCGGCGGAGGTAGCCCGGAGCGCGGGGGCCGGGCTCACGGGGCGGCTCACGGTGGGGTTCGTAAGCTCGGCGACGCTGAGCCTGTTGCCGCCGGCTGTGAGGCTGTTTCGGGAGCGGTTCGGCGGCGTGGAGCTGGAGCTCAAGGAGCTTACGAGCGGGGAGCAGCTCGACGCTTTGTACGAGCGAGGGATCGGGGTCGGGCTGGCACGGCTGCCGCTGGAGGCTCCCGGCATCCGTGTGGAGCCTCTGCTAGAAGAGAGGTTGCTGGTTGCGCTACCCGAGGGTCATCCTTTGGAGAGGCTGGACCAGGTGCCGATGCAGGAGATCTCGGATCTCCCACTGGTGTTCTTTACCCGCAGGCTGGTGCCAGGGCTTCACGAGCACATCCTGGAGCTGTACCGGAGCGTCGGGGCCTACCCCCAGGTCGTGCAGGAGGCGATACACCTGCAGACCATAGTCGGGCTCGTGGCTAGCGGAGTCGGGCTGGCGATACTCCCCGACTCAGCCCGGCGCGTCCATCGCGAGGGTGTGACTTACCGGCCGCTGGACGCAGAGGAGACGGGGAGCTGGCTCGGCCTGGCGTCCCTGGAGAACGAGGACTCGTTGCTCGCGGAGAACTTCACCAGGACCCTGCGGGAGGTGGCCCGGGGAGAGGAGTAGGCCGATAGACGAGAAAGGAGCTTAACCGGGCGAGAGCAGCACTGTATGTACCCATGGCCCAGGGTGCCACCAGTGGGGATCGGAGGGCGCATCTCTCCGGGAGCACCATCGAGGAGGAGTTCTCCCCGGAATACACCGGGGAGAGCTATCTGAAAGAAGTCCGGACAGCCTCACCATACAACCGCTACACAACTCCTGTGTCAGCGTTTCCGTCTCGCTAGGAGGGGCGGGGTTGCACCCGAATGACCCCGCCTCTCACAGTGGCCGGCACTATCTGCCGAAACCGGCCGCCCAAAGCCGGCGATGCGATTAGCCGAAGGTCAGCACCACCCGGTCACGCAGGCGGCCGTCCGCCATCTCCTTCAGGACGTCGTCCGCATCCTCCAGCGGGCGCTCGGTAACGCGGGGCCGGATGTCGTGGCTGGCGGCAAAGGCGAGGGCGTCGCGGGCGTCCTTACGCGAGCCCGAGGGTACACCCATGATCTTGCGGCGGCCCATTATGAGAGCAGCCGGTGCGGCCTCGATCTCATCCCCGGCGGCGCCGAGCACCACGAGCCGACCGTCCTGGGCGAGCCCGTTCACGGCCTGGCTCATCAGCTCGCCCGAGGGGCTGGTTGCGAGCACGATGTCCGCGCCGCCGTCCCACTGCTGTAGCGCGTCGGCGAGCGACTTCTCCTTGGTATTTATGAAGCGCTCGGCCCCGAGCTCGCGGGCCTCGCCCTCCTTGTCCGGGCTGCCCGAGAGAACGGCGACCCGCGCCCCCATCGCCCGGGCGTACAGCACCGCGAGATGGCCGAGCCCGCCGAGCCCTATAACGGCGACCTTCTCGCCCGGCCGGAACTCGGCCCGCTTGAGGCCATTGTGCACGGTCAGCCCGGCGCACATCAGCGGCCCGGCCTCCGAGTCACTCAGGGCATCCGGGATCGGGACGGCGTAGCTTGCGGGTGCGATCATGTACTCCGCGTATCCGCCGTCCCGGGTAACACCCGTAACCTGGACCTCGTTGCAGAGGACCTCGTCCCCGGCGGTACACTGCTCGCAGTGCCCGCAGGAGTCGTAGAGCCACGGCATCCCGACGCGCTGACCCTTCTGGGGCCACTCGACGTTCTCGCCGGCCTCCTCGACCACGCCCGCGACCTCGTGCCCCGGAACCAGCGGGAACTGCGCAAACGGGAACGCGCCCTGCTGCACCGCCAGATCACTGTGGCACACGCCGCAGGCGCGGACCCGGATCAAGACCTCGTCAACGCCGGGCTCCGGCCTCTGCCGCTCCTCCTGCGAAACCGCGCTGCCCGTATCCTGCATTACCATCGCCTTCATCAAACACCCTTCCGATACGAATTCGTGTATGAGACCCGCAAATCCTAACCGCCCGGCGGAGATGTGCAAGCCCGGTTCCGCGAGCGTTATAGTGGGTAACCCGGTGATACGAGAGTCTGCAGAGTCGGCGAGTGCGGCGCGGGGGCGTCGCGGCACGAGGAGACGAGCACTCAGTGAAGAATCTGAAGAGCACGCTAGACCGCATAGACAACAAGGGCTACGGAGCCTACAAGGACCTGCAGGGCACGTACGAGTTCGGGGACTTCACCCTGTACGTGGACAAGGTACAGCGAGACCCGTTCGCCCCGCCGTCACTCATCCGGGTGCGCACTCACGACAACGGCTTCGACCGCGCCCTGTACGAGAATCTCGTGCGCCGCTTCGCCTTCGAGGACTTCCTCACCCGCCAGGCCGAGCAGGAGATCAAACGCGCCGTCCAGGGCAACCGAGGCTCCGGCAAGAGCGGGCGCGTCGAGATACAGCGTCCCTCTCAGGTGATCGTCCCCCGCACCTCCTGCGTCGTCGACGAGAGCGGCGTCGAGGCCCGCATGGCCGTGGGTCTTCCGGCTAAAGGCCGCACCGTGGACGGCCGCGCCGCCCGTGAGGTGCTCTTGGATGAGCTGCCCGAGATCGTGCACAGCGCGTTAATACATCAAGGTATTGACACGGAGAAAGCGCTGGAGCACGTCCAGACGGTTGAGGACGCCGAGCACCTGCGCGGACGGCTGGCGGAGCTCGGGCTGGTCGCCTTCGTCGTGGACGGCGCGATCCTCCCCCGCGAGAGCGGCGCGAGCGACCGCCCGATGAAGAGCGGTGCGAAGCCGTTCGCAACGCCCGAGGAGTATCGGGTGGAGGTAAATCTCCCGAACCGTGGCGCGGTCACGGGCATGGGCATCCCCGAGGGAGTAACGCTCATCGTGGGCGGCGGCTTCCACGGCAAGAGCACGCTGCTCAGCGCGCTGTCGTGGGGCGTGTACGATCACCTGCCCGGAGACGGGCGCGAGCTGGTTGTCACACGCGAGGACGCGGTCAAGATCAGAGCCGAGGACGGCAGGAGTGTGGCCGGGGTGGACATATCCGGCTCTATCGGCGGGCTCCCGGGCGGCGGCTCCACCGAGGACTTCTCGACCACCAACGCCTCGGGCTCGACGTCGCAGGCTGCGAACATCGCGGAGGCGCTGGAGGTCGGCACGTCGCTCTTTCTGGTGGACGAGGACACCAGCGCTACCAACTTCATGATCCGGGACGAGAGGATGCGCGAGCTGATCCAGCGCGAGCCCATCTCCCCCTTCATAGACGTGGTCGCCCCGCTTCACAGGGACCTCGGCGTCTCCACCATAGTCGTGGTCGGTGGCGTCGGGGATTATCTGGACGTGGCGGATCACGTCATACTCCTGGAGGACTACGCCGCAACCGACGCCACCGGGCGCGCCGGGGAGGTGACAGAGGAGTTTCCGCCGCGCGCACCGATAGGCGGAGCCGGGATCTCCAACCCCAGGGACCGCAGCCTGGAGCCGGGCTCCATAGATCTCAGGCGCGGCAAGAAGGAGACCTCCCGGGGCAAGGGCCTCTCAACCGTGGAGCTTGGCCGGGAGAGCGTGGACCTCACCTACCTGGAGCAGCTCGCTGAAGGCGGCCAGACCGAGGCGATAGCCAGGATCATCGGCGAGTTCGCCAAGAGCAAGAACGGCCAGAGCGCCCGCGAGGTCGCCGAAGAGGCCCTGGCAGACGTGGAGAAGAACGGCCTCGACTCCCTGGGCCCGTTCAAGGGCCACCCCGGTGAGATGAGCCAGCCCCGCCCGCAGGAGGTCGCCGCCGCCATAAATCGCATCCGCTCCCTCAAGGCCACGACCGTCTAGAATTATCCGTAGAATATGCGGGGGAAATCCGCTTCGGGCGGCTGACGAGCGAGGAGGATGGAGAACAAGTGAACAGGTCTCGTGGTAACAGTAGAGGTATCCTTTCAGAAAGGCCGGTAGCCAAGATACTCGTCGTGCTGGGCGTGTTGCTCGTGCTGATAAGCCTCCTGGCGGGATCCTCGACGCTGACCGGCATCGGCTGGGCCGCCATACTGGCTTCGGCCATAGCGGGGGCTTTCTTTAACGTCTGATCCGGCGCGGTCAGCGGTGGCCGGTGAGTCGCGAGTTTGCGCCGCCCTTTCGTTCCATCCCGCACCGGGGCACGGTGGGAAGGAGACCAGGCCTATACGTGCCGGCTCCGCGACCGGGCACGGAGATCCTTTGAGATCTCTATTCCACCGGGTGTTGTGGGTGAGTCTGGCAACATACTCTTTATAGTGTCTAGTCCGGTGTCGTGGACCGTACACGTAATCCCAGAGGCCGAATTTCGCCAAGGACAAGATTGAGACAAACGTACTTTCGGGTAGTAACCTCCGGCCACGGGCTACGGGGAGGTGCCATCCGGGAAACTCCGGAAGGGCGATCGTAGCCGAACAGGTTGACTCTGCTCGGGGAGACGGGCGGGAGAGCTAGAGGGAGAAGCCTTGGACGAACGCGCCGGTTGGAACGCCCGGTACCTCAGAAGACGCCGTCTGAGAGTGATAGGGCTGCTGATGTTGGTGGTTCTCGTGCTCTTCGTGTTCGCTCAAAGCTGTAGCGCTTGGCTGTTCTCCTCCGGGGATCAGAGCCTCTCGCTATCCTCCGGCTCCTCTGACTCTTCTGACTCTTCTGAATCCGCCAACTCTTCGAGCTCCTCTGGATCTTCGGGCTCCCAGGACTCCCCGAAAGCGGGCTACGAGGGCGCGAGAGCGGACAGGGAGGCCGGAGAAGGCGGGCGGGGCGGAGACGCGAGAAATTCGGGGAATGCCGAGGATAATAGTAAAGGGGGTCTGTTCGGCCTGGGGGGTGGCTCCGGAGATTCCAAAGACTCTGGAGACTCGGGCGGTGATAAGTCCCGGAAAGCAGAGAAGCCTTTCGCCGCGATCCCGCCCCCGGAAGGCGCGAAACCTCTACAAGATCGCTCCGAGGCCGACACCGCCCACGGCCGGTATGGTGGCAGGGGTGAGTCCGATGGAGAAAAGGATTTCCCTCCGGGCCGGATGCTGGTACGCGGGGCGAAAGACCCATCAAACGGTCCGCTGCAGGAGAACCGGCTCGTCGCCTACTACGGTACGCCGCTCTCGGGCTACATGGGCATCCTCGGCGAGCTGCCGCCGGAAGAGATGATGGCCCAGCTCAAGAAGCAGACCAGGGCCTACTCCGCCGCCGACCCCGAGCGCCCGGCCGTGCCCACCATCGAGCTCATAGCGTCGGTGGCCCAGCGTAACCCGGGGCCGGAGGGACTCTACGTGCAGCAGACGCCGGTGGAGGAGATCCGGCGCTACTCCAGGCTCGCGAAGAAAAACGACGCCCTGCTCTTGCTCGACGTCCAGCTCGGGCGCGACGACCTGATGAACGAGGTCAGAAAGCTCGAGCCGTTCCTCAAGCAGGAGCACGTCCACCTCGCCATAGACACCGAGTACTCCGTGGGCCCCGGACAGGTCCCGGGCATAAACCTCGGCACCATCGCGGGCTCCGACATCCAGCGCGCCGTCCGGTACATGGATCAGCTCGTCGAGAAGGAGAACATCCCGGACAAGCTGGTGGTCGTCCACCAGTTCGAGACCGGCATCGTCTCCGGCAAGCAGAACATAAGCCCGACTAAGAACGTCCAGGTATCCCTGAACGCCGACGGCTTCGGGGGCGCGGCGGCCAAGCTCTCCAAGTACGACATCCTGGTCGGTCAGCAGCCCATCCAGTACGGGGGGTTCAAGATCTTCTACCGTCAGGACTACCCGGTCCTCTCACCAGAGGAGGTGCTGCAGATGGAGCCGGCCCCCGCCGTCGTCAACTACCAGTGAACGCCGACCGTGTAAGACGCGAACCAGGAGGCGGATACGTGAAACTCGATAACCCTTCGCGGAGCGGAAGAGCACCGGAGAGGCGGCCAGGCTCCGGGCTACTCAAGATCCCGGCCCTGGTGGGGATGCTGGTGCTGTTGTCGCTCGCGCTCTACGGCTGCGGCGGGTCCGGCCAGAATAGCGGGCAGTCCTCCGGGAACGCCGACGCAGACTCCGGCTCCACCTCGCAAAACGCCTCGAAAAACGCCTCAAATAGCGAAGGTACGAGCGGAGGCATGGAAGCTACGGAAGCCACGAAAAGTATGGGAGGTACCAGCGAAGCCACGAGCAGGTCCGCTGGCGAGTCCCCGGGCGGCGAAGAGGGCGGCGGAGATAAGCCGGAGGCCGTGAAGGGGCTCTACGTGCCGGGGACCGCGGCGGGCGGTCAGAAAATGGCCGGGATACTGCAGACGGCTGAGGAGACCGAGGTCAATGCTCTCGTTGTGGACGTAAAGGAGGCCGGTCACACCACGTATCCCTCCGAGGTGCCACTGGCGCGGGAGATCGGCGCGACCACGCGCCAGATCCCGGACCTCGAGAAGCTGGTCGAGAAGCTGGAAGACCGCGACATCTATACCATCGCCCGACTTTCCGTCTTCCAGGACGACGTGCTGCCGCGCGAGCGCCCGGACCTCGCCGTGCTGGACTCCGCGACCGGCGGGCCGTGGCGGACCTATCAGGGCGGCACCTGGGCGAACCCGTACCGGGAGAGCACGTGGGAGTACAACGCCGCGATAGCGAAAGAGGCCGCAGAGGCCGGCTTCGACGAGATACAGCTAGACTACGTCCGTTTCCCGTCCGACGGCCCGATGAACCGCCTGAGCTACGGAGAAAAGACCGCCCCGACCCAGGCTGCGGCAATCGCGGGCTTTCTGGAGCACACGCAAAAGGAGCTGGAGCCGACCGGCGCCGAGCTCTCCGCCGACGTCTTCGGCCTGGTCGGGATGAACGACCGCGTGGGGATAGGTCAGATCGTCTCCGAGATGTCCCCGCACCTGGACGTGCTCTCCCCGATGGTGTACCCCTCCCACTACCCGGCCGGGGCCTACGGCTACGGAAACCCGGACGCCTACCCGTACGAGATCGTCGAGCTCGCGATGGACGACTTCTCCAAGAAGGCCCGCAAAGCGAACCCGGAGATCGAGATCCGGCCCTGGCTCCAAGACTTCGACTACGTCTCCGCCTACGGCCCGACCCAGATAGAGGCCCAGATAAACGCGGCCCGGGACTCCGGCATCCGGGGCTGGCTGTTGTGGAACGCCGCCGGAGAGTACACCGAAACTGTCCTCGGAGTCGGGGGGCAGTAGCGTGATGTGGTTGAGGCCAGAGACGCAACCGGCCGGCGGACGCCGCCCTCTCCCCCGCCCGCTCTCGATGCCGCGGATCCTGCTAACGATGCTAATGCTGGCCCTGCTCACCGGATGCGGAGGAGGCTCGGGCGACGAGTCGGGGAGCGGAGATACGGAGTCCGGAGGCTCTTCGAGTGCCGAGCGGGAGCAGAACGGCGGCTCGCAGGGCACGGACCAGAAGTCCGGCGGTGGAGGCACGACGAGCCCGGCAGACACGGCAGACACTACAAAGCAGTCCAGGAGCCCGGCGGAGGTTGGAGCGGATGAGACCGGGAGCATCATGGTGCTCGAGTACCATCGCATAGGCGGGGATCCGACCTTCTCCCCCGACTGGACCATCTCCACACAGCAGTTCCGGCAAGAACTTACCTACCTGTACGAGAACGACTACTACCCGGTGAATTTCCGGGACCTCGTAGAAGGTGCGTTGGAGGTCCCGGCGGGGAAGACCCCGGTCGTGCTGACCTTCGACGACTCCAGCGACACCCAGTTCACGATGGTGCGAGAGGAGGGAGACTGGGTGCCCGAGCCGGCGGGAGCCGTGGGTGTGCTGGCCGAGTTCCACCGCAAGCACCAGGACTGGCCCATGAAGGGCACGTTCTTCGTCTTGCCGGAGGCGAACGCCCCGAACAACCTCTTCGGGCAGCCCGAGTTGGCGGAGAAGAAGCTGCGCTATCTGGCGGACGCCGGGTTCGAGATCGGCACTCACACCCTGTATCACGCGAACCTCGCGCAGGCCACGCCGGCCGGGGTCAGAGAGCAGCTCGCACTCTCCGTGGCGGAGATAAAGAAGCGTCTCCCGGACTACGAAGTGGACAGCCTCTCCCTGCCCTTCGGCGAGTATCCCTCCAACGAGGCGCTGCTGAGGTCCGGCACGTGGCAGGGCTCCGGGTACGACCTGGAAGGGGCCGCCGAGGTCGCCGGTGGACCGAGCCCGGCCCCGTATAGCTCACGCCTGGATCCCTACCACGTACCCCGCATCCAGACCGGCGAGCTGGCGGGACAGAGCCAGGCCCTTTTCCGGTACTTTGAGCAGAATCCGGGTGAAAGATATGTCAGCGACGGCAACCCCGACGTGGTCTCCTTCCCAAAGGGCTCGGGAGAGAGCCTCGACACCGCCGAGATACAGAGTGCGGGAAAGCGCATCCGGCCCTACTGAGAGCCCGCACCGACTCCACGCCGGTTCCGGGTTAGCATGTGCGGGTAGATCACTGATGACAGAGCACGACAGACAGAGCAGATAGGAGATATCTTGGCCCAGCAGAGCTACGATGACCCGCCGGAGATGCAGCTAGAAGAGGGCGCGGAGTATCATGCCGTCTTCGACACCGAGAAGGGCCGCATCCGGGCCCGCCTCTTCGCAGAGGAGGCCCCGGTAACGGTTAATAACTTCGTCTTCCTCGCCCGCGACGGCTACTTCGACGGCACCACCTTCCACCGGGTCATAAAGAACTTCATGGTCCAGGGCGGAGACCCGACCGGCACGGGGACCGGAAGCCCCGGCTACCGCATCCCGGACGAGTTCGGCCCGAGCCTCCGCCACGACAGGCCCGGCATCCTCTCGATGGCGAACGCCGGACCGGACACCGGCGGCTCGCAGTTCTTTATCACCTACGCCGCCACCCCCCACCTCGACGGCCGGCACGCCATCTTCGGCGAGGTGGTCGAGGGCATGGACACCCTGAACGAGATCCGCGAGCGCGACCCCCAGCGCGACCGCCAGCCCGGCAACCGCATCGAGAGCGTGGAGATAGAGGAGACCCCCGCCTCTTAAACAACGTCCGGGATCGCCCCGGACAAAGTAGAGCCGGGGCCCGCACCCAGGATGTGTAAGGTGCGGCCCCCGGCTATGTTCGGCTTTACCTTACTTACCTTACGGTTCTGGCGGCTGCTAGCCGTTGCGGAAGTGGAAGATCCCCCACTCCAGGTGGCCGTTGCGGCCGCCCTCGACCCAGTGCCCGAGGCCTCTCTTCATGTTGTCTATGTACTCCCGGCTAACCGCCCCGGCGAGCTCCTCCTCCCGCTCTTCCGTCTCGCGCAGCACGCGGCCGTAGTGCTCCGGGAGCTGCTCATGGTGATCCTCGTAGTCAAGCTCTGTCATGCCCAGATACGCGGTACGCTCGCGGTAGAAGCCGGGCGAGCCCAGGGTCTCCAGGTGCAGGCGGTCCAGTATGGGCTGTAGCACCTCCTCCGGGCAGCCGTCGGACTTCATGGGGTCGGTAAAGACGAACTCGCCGCCGGACTTGAGAACCCGCACGACCTCGTCTATGACCTTCGCCCGCGCGCCGCTGTGCAGCATCGCGTCCTGGGACCAGACGAAGTCGAAGGCGTTGTCGGGGTAGGGCAGGTCCTCGAAGCTCGCGTCCACAACCTCTATGAGATGGTCGAGGCCCTGCTCCCGGTTCATCTGCCGGTCGCGCTCGTTCTCTACCTCGCTCAGGTTCAGAGCCACGACCTCGCAGCCGTACTCCCGGGCCAGGTAGCGCGCCGAGCCGCCGTAACCGGCCCCCACGTCCAGAACCCGGGCCTCCGAGCCGAGACCACCCAGCCGCCCGGCCATCCTTTCGACGGTGCGGCGGCTGGCGTCGAAGATCGGCTCGTTATCGGAGCGGTACATCCCGACGTGGATGTCCTCGCCGCCCCAGATGGTAAAGTAGAAGTTGTCCGCGTCGTCGGAGTTGTAGTACTCCTGCGCGGTCCTTACGGCTCCGGTGTACTCTTCATATTTCTGTGTCACTACCGCTCATCCTCCTCGTGGACTTCGTAGGCCTTCTCAGCGATGTGGATAAAGAAGTCCGGGTCCGCGTCGCGGTAGGTCTCCTGGAAATCGCCGTAGGTCTCTACCCTCTGGAACCCGACCTCCTCCATTAGCCCCCGGATGTAGTCCTTGCGCACCGGGCACATGTTGAGGTGGAAGACGGAGTCGTCCGGGAAATCGTAGCGGAAGCGGGCGAGCCCCTCGTCCACGTGCTCCGGGTAGACGCTGATGTCGTCGCCGCAGTAGTAGTACGTGTGCTTGGAAGAGTAACCGTCGTCCATGATGGCGTCGTAGTTGCGCTGGTCCATGATCAGGACGCCGTCGTGGTTGAGCATGGCGTAGAACTCCGCCAGCGTCTTGCGGCGGTCCCGCTCGTCGAACAGGTGGGTAAAGGAGTTGCCGAGACATATAATCGCGTCGTAAGTGCCCCGCACGTCGCGGTTCAGCCACCGCCAGTCGGCGTGTACCGTGCGCAGTATATGCCCGCCGTACCTCTGGCCATTCTGGAAGGCCTTGGCGAGCATCTCCGCGCTACCGTCCGCGCTCACCACGTCGAACCCCTCGTTGAGCAGCCGCAGGGAATGAAACCCCGTCCCGGTGGCGACGTCTAGCACCGACCGCGCGCCGCGGTCCTTCAGAAGCTCGATAAAGAAGTCGCCCTCGCTCTCGGCGCGGGCCTCCCAGTCTATGAGCTCGTCCCACTTGTCCACGAAACTCTCGACGTACTCCATCGTGTAGTGGTCCGACTCCCGAACCTCCACCGGATTGTCGCCAAACGCCTGCTGCGTCTCTCGTTCCTTCTCCCGAATCTCGTCCGAAATAGGTCACCAACTCCTCTCTCTGGATCCCTCGGATGAATAAGTATGCGATCCTACACCCTTTCGTAACGTCTTGCCACCTCTGGGAGGCCAAACAAAGACCTCTGGAGCGGTCAAATATTCGAAATTATGCAAAGATTTCACTTGGAGAAACAGATTCAAGCATAAAATCCATGCCAAATCCATGCTTTTGCAGGCTGTTTGCGGTTCCGGGCGGCGGGCGGCATCGTGGCCCCGACGGCGTATAGAATTTGCGGCATGACGGAGATTTCGAGAAGTGCGAGAAGTGCGGAGAATTCGGAGAGCGCAGAGGGTACGGAGAGCGCGGGTAGCTCGAGGAGCGCCGGGATACTGTTACACCCGACCTCGCTGGCGGGTCCTTATGGTATCGGGGAGCTCGGCGGCGAGGCGGTGGGGTTCGTGGGCTTTCTGCAGCAGGCGGGGCAGCGGCTGTGGCAGGTGCTGCCGCTGAACCCCCCGGACGCCGAGGGGTCACCGTATTCCTCGGGGTCGGCTTTTGCGGGGAGTCCCTTGCTGGTTAGCACGGGGCGGATGATCGAGACCGGGTTGCTCCGCCGGGACGAGGCCCCGCCGGAGGAGCCGGGACCGGTGGACTATCATAGGGTGGCCGCGCGCAAGGACGGGCTTTTGAGGAAGGCTTACGCCAGGGGCGGAGAGGGGCTCCGGGAGGAGCTCTCGGCGTTCCGGGAGGCGCATCAGGACTGGCTGCCGGATTACGCGCTGTACCGGGCGCTCAAGGAGAGGTATGGCGGCGAGCCGTGGAGCCGCTGGCCCGGGGGGCTCGCAGGCCGGGAGAGCGACGCGCTGGCCGAGGCCCGGCGTGAGCTCGCCGGGGAGATAGGGTTTCACGAGTTCGTGCAGTACCTGTTCGACGAGCACTGGGGCGAGGTACGCCGCGCGGCGCGCGGTGCGGGGGTCGAGATCGTCGGGGACCTCCCTATCTTCGTCAGCCACGACTCCGCCGACGTGTGGGCGAATCAGGGGCTCTTCCACCTGGACGAGGGAGGCGAGCCTTCCGTGGTGGCCGGGGTGCCGCCGGACTACTTCTCCGAGACCGGCCAGCTCTGGGGCAACCCGCTCTACGACTGGGAGCGCATGGCCGGGGAGGGGTACGCGTGGTGGGTGCGCCGGATGCGGCGGGCGCTCGAGCTGTACGACGCCGTGCGCGTGGACCACTTCCGCGGCTTCGCGGCCCACTGGGAGATCCCGGCCGAGGCGGAGAGCGCCAAGAGGGGGCGCTGGGTCGAGGGGCCGGGGCGGGCCCTCTTCGATAAGCTGGAGAAAGAGCTCGGAGAGCTGCCGGTGATAGCGGAGGACCTCGGGGAGATCACGGCCGAGGTAGAGGCGCTGCGCGACGGGCTCGGGCTGCCGGGGATGAAGGTCCTGCAGTTCGCTTTCTCGGGGCCGGACAACCACTTCCTGCCCCACAACTACGGCCACGAGGAGTGGGTCGTCTACACCGGCACCCACGACAACGACACCACAGCCGGCTGGTGGACCTCCGCCTCGCGCGAGGAGCGGGAGTACGCCCGGCGCTACCTGGGCCGGGAGTATGCCGGGGTGGAAGATCTTATCCGGCTCGCCTACGCCTCCACGGCGCGGCGGGCCGTGGTCCCGATGCAGGATCACCTCGGCCTGGGCTCCGGGACCCGCATGAACACCCCCGGCACCACCGAGGGTAACTGGTCCTGGGGGTTATCCGGCGGAGAGCTGACCACGGAGCTGGCCTCCGGCATCCGGGAGAAGGCCCGGATCTACGGCCGTCTCGGGAGTTAGCCGCTAGCCTTTACTCGCTCGACCCTCCTCGCCGGAGGCCGATCCGCCCTCTATCCACTCCACCGGAACCGGGCCGGAGGAGCGAGAGCCCAGGAAAGCGCCGTGACTGTCTCCAAGGACGTGGATGCGGGGCCCGGCGGCAACCCGATGCTAAAGCCGGCCCGCACTCGCGCCGCGCAGCGGCTCGCCGCCCACGTACACCATCCCTCCCTGCATGGAGGTCGTCTCTTCCGGCAGGTCGGCGACGCGCTCTATGAGGTCCGCCCCGCCGTTCTCGCCCCGGAGCGGGACCACATCCCCGCGCTCCGGCTCCCCAGACGAGCAACCCGGGCTTCACGGCCAGCATCTGCTCGCCGTCCTCCAGAGTCGGTTTCATGCTCGGCCCGGCGATTATGGACGGCGGAGCGAAGAGCGGCCTCAAGGAGCCGGACACCGACGCTGGAGAGAGAGACCGAGGAGCAGGGCGGACGAGGCGAAGTCCTGTCCGTGACGCGTGCTCCGGGAGTCTTGTGCCTGGACCGTCCACCCGGCTACAGAGCGTCCAGATGGGTCGGGGGCCAGAAGACGAGGAACGCCTGGCCTACCATGTTCTCCTCGGGGACGGGGCCGAAGAAACGGGAGTCACGCGAGTTGCTGCGGTTGTCGCCCATCATGAAGTAGGAGTCTTCGGGGATCGTGATCTCCTCCTGCGGCGGGCTGAGGCCGCCGTCCTGGTTCAGGTAGGGCTCGTTCTGAGGCTTGCCGTTCACGTACAGCTTGCCCTCGCGAACCTCCACCGTGTCACCGGGGGTGGCGACGACGCGTTTTATGAGGTCCTGGCCCTCCACCTCGACGCTCTCGAACACGGCGACGTCGCCCCGCTCGGGGTCGGTAAAGTCGTAGATGAACTTGTTGGCGAGCACCCGGTCGCCGATCATCAGGGTCGGGATCATGCTCCCCGACGGTATGACGAACGCCTCCACGATAAACGGCCGTACCACCCCGAAGACCAGCGCGAACGCGACGAGGGCGATGACCAGTAGCTCGACCGTCCCGCCCCGCTGCTTCGCGGCCCGGCGGTCGCGGCGCCCCTTGTAGGAGGGCTCCCCGTTATTCCCGGCTTGCCCGTCTTCGTCTTTCCGGCTCGTCTGGAAACGCTCGTCGCTCATAAAGGCTAAGAATAACCCACCAAAAGGGGGAATGCGGCAAAATTCCGGGGTAACTTCACACTCCGCTCACACTCCCCGGTCTACCCGGCGGCGGGCTCGGCGTGGATCACGACCTGCTCCAGCGCCGGGAGGCCGGCCCGCAGCGTCCGCTCGACGTGCTCGGTGCGCAGGTGTACCTCTCCGACGCCCATCCGGGGCGGGAAGTCACAGTGGAGCACGGCGTCGAGTGCCCCCGTCTCGGCGTCTTCCGGACCCTTGTGCCGGTACAGGCGCACCTCGTGGCAGCTCGCCTCCGTACCGGATCCCGCCACCGCGCGCCGGATCTCCTCCACGAGTTCCGGGTGATCGGCGTCCACCCGCTCGCGCTCCTCGGGATCGGGCTCTGCCACCTCTATGTGCGAGTTGACGCGGGCGATGCGGGGCTCCTGGCGCCGAATCTCGTCTCCGAGGCCGCTGGCCCGCTCGTGGGCCTCGCCTAACGTGAGCGCCGGGTCCACCTCGACGTGCAGCGTGGCCTCATAGCTCCCGCCCGCGCGCTGCACCCGCTCGTGGTGGGTCCTGAACCCCATCTCCTGGGCGATGCCGTGGATGGCTTCGGCCATCGTCTCGGCCTCGGTGGCGACCGGCTCGACGTGTACGACGCTCTCGGTACGGCCGTCTATGTAGCGCACCGTCTCCTCGACCCTCTCGCTGATGCCGTGGGCCTCGGCGGCGCTGACCGTCCTCGGCACGCTCACGACGATGTCCGCGAACTTGCGGTGGCCGGACTCCCTGAGGCGCACCCGGCGGGTTTCGACCACCCCGCTCACGGACTCCGCGCCGCGCGAGATCCTGCCCTGAAGCTCCACCGGAGCGAGGTCCAGCAGCACGTTCACGCTCCGCATCGCGAGCTGACCGGCCTTGCCCAGGATAAACAGCCCGACCAGCAGCGCCGCGAACGCGTCGGCCCGCTCCAGAAACCACCCGCCGCCCCCGACGCTGGCGCCGTACGCCGAGAGTGCAAGCCCGATTATGACCACGGAGGAGCTGAACATGTCGGCCCGGAAGTTCAGGGCGTCGGCCTCCAGCGCCCGACTGCCGTGCCGGCGGGCGACCCGGTAGAGCATCCGGGAGCGCCACAGGTCCACCGCCACGCTCACCCCCATCACCACGAAAGCCCACACCGAGACCTGCACGGCAACCGGCTCGAAGAAGATTCGGCCTATGGACTCGGACAGCACCCAGGCCGCCGTCCCGAGCAGCAACACCCCCTGCACCACCGCCGAGAGATTCTCGACCCGCCCGTGCCCGTAGGGATGATTTTCGTCGGCCGGACGCCCCGCGACCCGCACGGAGAAGAACGTGATAACGCTCGCCACCGTATCCAGCGCCGAGTGCGCGGCCTCCGCCAACAGCCCGAGACTCCCCGTCGCCAGCCCCGCCGCCAGCTTCGCCGCCGTCAGGCACACCGCAGCCGCCAGCGAGGCCACCGTCACCCGGTTCTTCTCCCGCTGCGCACCCTTCGAAAGTCCCGTGTCGGCACCGGCGGACATCAGGAGAATATACCACAGGTTACACGGAAAAATTCCCTGCAAATTGGCGTTTTTTTAGTTTTGCCTAAAGGTTTCTCGGGGCCTGGCAAAATCCGATGCAAGAGAGGTTTCCAGAGTCTCGCTCCCACCACGGCGGTTAGCGAGAACCGCCCTTTCAGAGTATTGCGGGGTAGTTAGGGGACGAGGATGGTCCTCAGTAGGAGCACCATGAATAGCAGGCCCATCGCGAGCCCTGTAATCCTTAGCGTAACCGTGAGCCAGGTTAGATCCACCGGTAACACCTCGCCCGTCCCCAGTGAGATCGCACCGACTCCAGAGGCCACGAAAGCCAAGAACAGCGGGTGGGCGTGTATCAGGAGAGTGCCCGCCAGCCCGAGCGTCAGGTTGGAGAGCCCCACGAAGAGCGCCACCAGAAAGAAGGCGATGTCCCCCGGGAAACCGGGATCCTTGAGCAGCGCGCGTCTCATGCCCGGTAGCAACCTACGCATCTCCCTTCTATACCGGAGGCTTGCGCGGCCGGGAGCCGGGCGGAAAGGCGAGCCGCCACAGCCTCCAGGCCAGCCACACGGAGACGAGCCACAGCGAGGCGGCGAGGTACCCGGCGAGCACGTCCGTCGGGTAGTGGACGCCGAGGTAGAGGCGGGAGAAGCCGATCAGGGCTATCAGGATGGCCCCGGCGGCGGCTACCAGCCAGCGCCAGGGACTTTCGAGGCGGAGGGCTATCAACAGCGCGAGCGCCCCGTAGAACCCGACGGCCACGGTCGCGTGGCCGCTCGGGAAGGAGTAGAAGGAGGCCTCGTAGCCGGAGTCTATGATCTCGGGCCGCGCCCGGCGGAAGACTATTTTCAGGACCGTGGTCAGGGCGATGCTGCCGCCGGTGGAGGCGACGAGCAGTGCGGCGGAGAGCCTGTAGCCCGAGCGATAGAAGAGGTAGGCGGAGAAGACGAGGGCCGGTATCACGAACCAGTAGTAGCCCAGCGCAGTTATGAGGCGCATCGGCACGTCGAACCATCCGGGAGAGACCGCGGCGACGCCCCGGAGCACCGCCGTGTCTACGCGACGGCTCTCACCCTGCACGACCTCCTCGGAGAGCTCCAGAAACAGGAGAAGCAGCCCGGAGGAGAGACCCAGCCCGAGAGCTAGCTGGAGCGCCAGGGCGGACTTTGGCCGCCGCCGCACCTCGCGCCGCAGCCTTTCCACCGCCCTGGACGACCTGGATCTCCCGGAGAGCCTCACGAGAGGCATGATAACCCGGTGGGCGCGTGCACACGGCGTATAATCCGGGCGGCCGGGACCGAGAAGTCAATCTAGTCGAGAAGTCGGAAAATCGGGAAGTAGACGCGGGAGGCAGGCGGTTGCGTAACGGCGAGATAGTGCGGGCCCTGGAGAACATCGTGGCGCTGATGGAGATCCGGGGCGAGGAGCACTACCGGGTGCTCGCCTACCAGCGGGCCTCCGAGAGCGTGGCGGCCTCCGGACGGGAGGTCTCTGACATGGACGACCCGAAAGAGCTCCCCCACGTCGGCGGGTCTACGGCAGAGGTGATCCGGGCCCTCGCCGCCGACGAGACGCCGCAGCTCCTGCAGGACCTCACCGACGAGATACCGCCCGGCCTGGTAGAGGTAACGCGCCTGCAGAACGTCGGGCCGCGCACCGCCGGCAGGCTATGGCGCGAGCTGGACGTGACGAGCGTCGAGGGGCTCGTGGAGGTGGAGCCGGGCTCCATCGCCGCGCTAAAGGGCTTCGGCAAGAAGAGCGAGGATCGCATCCTCGAAGCGGCCCGCACCTACAACTCCACCGAGCGCCGCATGCTCCTGAACGACGCCACCGATCTCGGCGAGCAGCTAATATCTTTCGTCCGGGGTCATCCGTCCACCGAACGGACCGAGCTCGCGGGCTCGCTGCGCCGCCGCAAGGAGACCGTCGGCGACCTCGACATAGTCGCCGCGAGCACCGACCAGCAGGCGCTTGCAGACGCCTTCGCGGAGGCGGAGTTCGTGGACGAGATGGTGGCCCACGGGCCGACGAAGGTCTCCATAAAGACGGCCGGGACCGACGTGGACCTGCGCATCATCGCGCCCGAGAGCTATGGCGCGCTCTTGCACCACTTCACCGGAAGCCAGGCCCACAACGTCGTCCTGCGCGAGCGGGCGGTGGCCCGGGGCCTGAACATCTCCGAGTACGGCATAGCGGAGGATCACAAGGCCCCGGACGAGCGCGAGTACGAGCCATTCGCCACTGAAGAGGCGCTTTTCGAGCGGCTCGGCCTGTCCTACATCCCGCCGGAGTTGCGCGAGGACGGCGGCGAGCTACAGGCCGCCGAGGAAGGGAGCCTGCCGGAGCTCTTGCGGGTAGAGGACATCCGGGGCGACCTGCACGTCCACACGAGCTACTCCGACGGCCAGGGCACCATCGAGAGCATGGCAGAGGCCGCCATCGAGCTCGGCTACGAGTACCTCGTGTTCTGCGACCACTCCCAGAGCCTGCGCGTCGCCAACGGCCTATCCCCCGACCGCCTGAAGAAGAAGATACACGCCGTTCGAGAAGCAGACGCGGAGTACGAGGAGATACGCCTCCTCTGCGGCTCGGAGGTGGACATAATGAAGAACGGCAAGCTCGACTACGAGGATGCGCTACTCGCCGAGCTGGACTTCGTCGTCGCCAGCGTCCACACGGCGTTCAACCTGCCCGAGCAAGATCAGACCGACCGGATGCTGCGGGCGATAAACAACCCCTACGTGCGCACCATCGCCCACCCGACCGGGCGCATCCTGAACCGCCGCGAGCCCTACGAGGTTGACGTGTACCGGCTCATAGAGGAGGCGAAGACGACGAACACGGCGCTGGAGCTAAACTCGTACCCGGACCGCCTGGATCTCTCGGTGCCCTACGCGCGCGAGGCCGTGCGTCAGGGGGTCCGCATCACCATAGACACCGACGCCCACGACGAACGGGCGCTCTCGTTCATACGGTACGGCGTAGACCAGGCGCGCCGTGCCTGGGCCGGGAAGGACAACGTAATAAACTGCCTGCCGCTCCGGGAGTTCGAGGCATTCCTGGCGGAGGGTAAGTAGTAGTCGTGGCCTGATGTATCTACTAATCGCGGGGGTCTCCGGGAACGGCTTCGCCCTCGGCCTTGAACTATCGGCCTCAAGTACTCCGGAGGCTTTACCCGCCCGTGGCCGGCGGTCGGCATGACCGTATCCGGGGCCCCGAGCTTCTACCTGCTCTCCGTCTCCCTAAAGACCCATGCCACCGGCACCGCCGTCCTCGGCATCCTACTCCGCTCCGGGGTGGGCGACCTCTTCAGGGTGCTTTCCACGCTCCTCATGGTCGCCGGGGCGGCCGGGCCCCGGCTGACCTCGTAGAGGCCGGCGCACCGCGAAAGAGGCCCCCGCGGGTGTGCGAGGGCCTCGGCGGACGGTAGATAGTGTTTTTAGTGTTTTGCCGGAGTTGCCGGAGCTACTCCCTCGCTGCGGCGGCCTCCGCCGGGTCCTTGGCGGCCTCCCACACGCTCGGGTCCTCGGCCCCCTCGGCCTCGCCTTGCTCCTCCAGCCAACGCTCTGCGTCTATGGCCGAGCGGCAGCCGTCTCCGGCGGCGGTCACGGCCTGCCGGTAGCGGATGTCCGAGACGTCCCCGGCGGCGAACACGCCCGGCACGCTGGTCATGGTGTGCTCCTTCTGCAGGATGTAGCCCGCGTCGTCCATCTCCACGAGGCCCTTGAAGAGCTTGGTGGAGGGCTCGTGGCCTATAGCCGTGAAGAAGCCGTCTACCTCTAGCTCGTACTCCTCGTCGGTCTGGGTGTCCCTGAGGAGCGCCCCGGTAACCGACTCCTCGCCGAGCACGTCCTCGACGGCGACGTTGGTAACGAACTCGATGACCGGGTTCTTCTGGGCGCGCTCAAGCATGATCCTGGACGCCCGGAACTCGTCGCGCCGGTGCAGGATCTTCACTTCGGAGGCGAACTTGGCGAGGAACAGGGCCTCCTCCATCGCCGTGTCGCCGCCGCCGACGACGGCCACTTTCTTGCCGGTAAAGAAGAACCCGTCGCAGGTCGCGCAGCCCGAAACTCCGCGCCCCATCAGACGCTGCTCGTTCTCCAGCCCGAGCCACTTGGCCTTCGCACCCGTCGCTATGACCACGGTCTGGGACAGCACCGGCTCGTCCTCGCCTTCGGCCCACAGCTTGAACGGCCGCTCCGAAAAGTCCACGCGCTCGACGTTGTCCGGGCGCATCTCGGCCCCGAACCGCGCGGCCTGGGCCTCGAACTCGTCCATCATCTCCGGGCCCATGACACCGTCCTTGTAGCCCGGATAGTTCTCAACGTCCGAGGTGAGCATGAGCTGCCCGCCCATCTCGAAGCCCTGGAAAACGAGCGTCGAAAGGCTCGCCCGCGATGCGTAAAGCGCCGAGGTATACCCCGCCGGTCCAGAGCCTACTATTACCACGTCGTACTGATCGCGCGCCAAAATCGCCTCCCGATTTATACAAATTACACAGACTTCAGCTACAAGAGTCATTCTATTATATCTCGTAAATCCAATAGCTTTATCTTGTACATTATTGTGAACAGGTCAACGCCGCGGCCAGGCTACGACGCCCGTTTTCCGGGGATCACGAGGGAGATAATCAGGTAGGTCGGATAGAGGGACGCGGGGGCGGCTGGCACGGAGACGGGTAATCGAATATAAACTACGGGGTATGGGCGAGTCACCCGACCTGCCGTCCGGCGCGCATACCGGCCTATCCCGGACAGAGACTGGGGAGCCGGGTGCCGTCGCGTTCGGGCTTAGCCTGGATCTTCTGCTCCTGGCTTTGCTGCCGCTGTGGCTTTTTCTGGCCTCTTTCCTCCCGGTCATGGTCTCTATCTGGAGCGGCCTGCTCGCGGCGGAGTTTTTCTACCCGGCGATGGTGGTTACGGGCTTCTTTTGCTACGCGGTCGTTCTGCCCCTCGGGGTGTACCGGTCGAAGCTGGCCGGCGCACGGCGGCGGGAGATCGCCGCCAACAGGATGTCACGCTTCGCAGCTTTGATCACCGAGTTGTACGCTGCCAGCCGCCGGAGTCCCCGGCTAGCGGCGGACCCGCGGGCCGCACAGGCATTCAGGCTCTACGCCCTGGCGCAACGGGAGGTGGATAAGCGCCCCCGCAACCCGCGGCAGGAGACGCGGGGTATGATCTCCCGCGGCGCCACTCTCGCCGAGCGGGCGCTGGCGGAGGACCCGGAAGCCGGCCCCGGCACCGGGCCTGTTCTCTAGCGGCGGACCCTCCGACCCGTAACGTCGTGTTTCGACTACACTCCGGCGACGGAGGGGCGGGCCACGAACGTCTCTACGGTACCCGGACATGCCCGGGAGCCCTGCCGCCTCCACAAGACGTGTAGGTTATCAGCGAGGATGGAGGGGTGGTATGGCCTGGATCTACCTGTTTCTGGCCGGGCTTTTCGAGACTGGTTGGGCGATAGGGCTCAAGTATACGGAGGGCTTTAGCCGGCTCGTGCCCTCGCTCCTCACCGTGGCGGCGATGGGCGTGAGCTTCTGGCTGCTCTCGGCGGCGCTCAGGACGCTCCCGGTCGGCTCGGCCTACGCCGTGTGGACCGGGATCGGGGCGGTGGGCACGGTTATTCTCGGCATCCTGCTCTTCAAGGAGCCGGTAACCGTGGCGAGAATGCTCTCTATACTCCTGATCCTGGCCGGCGTCGCCGGCCTGCGGCTGACCTCTGGAGGCTAGGCTCACCGGAAGCTCCGGAGCTACTCGCGCCAGCTGGCGAGAAACTCCCGCTGCTCGTCGCTGAGGCCGTCCACGCCCATGCCGACGGCTTCGAGCTTGATGGCGGCCACCCGGTCGTCTATCTCGGCGGGCAGGAGGTGGACGCCGGGCTCCGTGATGCGGCGGTTCGCCAGATGGTGGGCGCAGAGCGCCTGCACGGAGAAGGTGAGGTCCATGATCTCCACGGGATGCCCGTCCCCGGCGGTGATGTTCACCACCCGGCCGCCGCCGATGAGATCCAGGCGGCGTCCATCTTGCATCACGAACTCCTCGACGTTCGCCCCGCGTACCCGTCGCTGCTCTGAGGCGGCATCCGCCAGCCCCTCCACGTCTATCTCCACGTCCACGCCGCCGGCGTTCGCCAGGATGGCCCCGTCCCGCATGCGGGAGAAGTGCTCGCGGGACAGCACGTCGCAGGAGCCGGTCGCGGTGATGAAAACCTCGCCCATCTCCGCCGCGTCGAGCGCCGGTAGGACGTCGTGGCCGTCGGCATAGGCTTCGAGGCCCTTGACCGGGTCGACCTCGCACACCGTGACCCGAGCCCCGAGCCCGGCGGCGTAGCGGGCTATACCCTTGCCGCACCAGCCGTAGCCCAGGACGACCAGGCGCTTGCCACCGAGCATGAGGTTGGTGTTGTGCATGATGGCGGTGAGCGTGGACTGCCCGGTGCCGTAGCGGTTGTCGAAGAGGTGCTTGCAGCGGGCGTCGTTCGCCGCGATGGCCGGAGTTTCGAGGACGCCCTCGGCGTGCATCGCCGCGAACTTCGCCACGCCGCTCGTCGTCTCCTCCGAGACGCCGCGCACGTTCGGTAACAGGTCCCGGCGCTCCGTGTGCAGTAGCCGGGCGAGCCCCGCCCGGTCGTCTATGACCACGTCGGGCTCGACGTCGAGGGCGGCGAGGAGCTCGGCGTCCGAATCCTCCTGTGGGCTCGCCGACGAGGCGTGGACGGTGACACCGCGTTCGGCGAGGGCGGCGGCCACGTCGTCCTGAACGAAGAACGGCCCGGGGCTGGCCAGAGACACCTCCGCCCCGGCTTCGGCCAGCACGGCGGCGAGGTAGGCGGTCTTGGCCTCGACGGCGAGCGAGACGGCCACCCGCAGGCCGTCGAAGGTGCCGTCGGCGAGGTAACGGTCGCGGATGGCGTTCAGGACCGGCGAGTGGCGGGCGGCCCAGTCTATCTTCTCGTGGCCGGACGGGGCGAGTGTGGGGTCCTTGACTCTGCTCCTAGTGCTCTTAGACGACACGGTCCTCCTCTGCCTCTGCCGCTTCTACTTGATCCCGGCCGCCGAGCATGAAGCTGGCTATTATCACGAGCAGGAGGAAGGGTATGAGGCCGAGCCCTATCCCGAGGCTGCCCGCGCCCCCGCTGGCAAAACCGGCGGCGGCGAACCCTTGGGAGTAGAGCCCGAGCCCGAGGGCGAGGCCGAAGATCAGGCCGCCGAGGCCGCCGATCCAGGCCAGGGCGTTACCCACTGCCTTGAACCGGGGTGCGGAGACCTCCTCCGGGCGCATGATGTCGGTCCACAAAAGGCCCCAACGCTTGACCCGCGGGTAGAGCAGCAGGAGGAGAATGGGGCCGAGCACGATGCCGGCGATGGCGTTGTTCACCGTGATTATCGAGGCCAGCGCGGCGAACGGCACGAAGCCGAGCACGTCGTTACCCCAGGCGATCCACATCGCGCACACCGCAGAGGCCAGCACGCTTACGGCTATGTACACGGCGAGCTTTTTGCCGGAGTTAACGTTCTGCTCCATGTTCTCGCCCCGCCGGAAGAAGGCCCCCCACAGCTTGTACGGCAGCAGGCCGAGGAAGAAGTTTCCTATAAACCCGGCGATACTACCGATGCCTAAAGTTCCGAAGAAGTCCCCGATGAGGTTCCCTATGGCAGCGCCCCAGGCTCCGGCAGGGCCGAAGAGCAGCCCGAACACGAACGGGAACACGTTCGCCGGGCGCAGCTCGGTAAAGCCCGGCACCAGCACGAAGCCCTTGAACGGTATGAGCACCGCGGCGTAGATCGCCGCGCTCAGCGCGACCAGCACCACCATCTGGGTGTGGCGCCACATCGTGAATACTTCCTTCACCTTACACCTCCTGTAGGGTCATCTAACATTCCAACCGCTCCACCGGCGCTCACCGGCTGAAGCCCTCGATGCCGCCGAACCCGGCGAGCCTCAGCGCGACCGCCGCCACCACCAGAATCGCCCCAGCCACCATCACCAGCACGTCCCGCCGCAGCACGGCGATGCGCAGGAAGTAGGTCCGGGACGAGCTCGCCCCGAAGCCCTTGGACTCCAGCGCCATCGAGAACGTGTTGGTCGAGCGAATGGTGGAGACGAAGACGGGGACCAGCAGCGGCACGTACTTGCGCACCCGTTGGATGAAGCTCCCGGACTCCAGGTCCAGGCCGCGCGAACGCTGGGCCTGCACGATGGTGGAGGCGGTAGCGGCTATGGTCGGGACCAGCCGGAGCGCCGTGGAGACGGCGAATGCGAAACGGTACGGGATGCCCAGACGCACGAGGCCGGTCGCCATCTCCTCGTTTCGGGTGGTGGAGAGGAAGATCATGCCCGCGATAATCGTGAGGTCTATGCGCATGGCGGTGCCGATGCCGTACAGCAGCGACTCCCACTCCACGAACAGAAATAGCGGCGTCTCACCGCTGCCAAACAGCGTCCACAACACCACGGTAACCAGCGCGATCATCACGAGTATGAACCGGATGCGCTTCAGGTTCACCAGCGACCGGGCGACGTACCCGTAGACGAGCACCCCGGCCAGTATCACCGCCTGATACAGCGGGTTCACGAACAAAAACGCCAGCACGAACGCCCCGGCGAGAATAAACATCTTGGTGCGTGGGTCCAGCCGGTGTACCGGCGTGTCCCGGTCCAGGTACAGAAACGGGTCCACTACCCGTCCTCTCCGGTAGACACCATAGAGGCCATCTCCCGCACGGAGAGCGCGGTGTGCCCGAGAGCGTTGCTCATGGTGACGACATGCGGCGGGCGCAGGGCGGCGTCCAGTAGCTCCTCCTCACGGGCGAACACCTCTCGCACGTTGCCGGACATCGCGACCCGCCCATCCTTTACCACGGCGACCCGGTGGGCGTACTCGGCGACGACCCACATGGTGTGGGTCACTATGATTATGGTCGAGCCACGCTCGTTCAGGCTCCTTACGAGCCCCATCATGGAGCGTTGCTCGGCGTGATCGAGTCCGGTGGTGGGCTCGTCCAGTATTAGGACCTCCGGCCTGACCGCCAGCACGCTCGCCACCGCGACCCGCTGGCGCTCGCCCTTGGTGAGCCCGAAGGGGTCCTCCTCCTCGTAGCCCGAGAGCCCGACCGCCTCGAGCGCCTCCCGCACCCTCTCGGCGACCTCCTCGTCGGATAGGTCCCGGATCCTGGGCCCGAAGGCGACCTCGTCGCGGACGGTGTCGGAGAAGATCTGGTGATCCGGGTTCTGGAACACGTAGCCGACCGTCTGCCCCAGCCTCTGCAGCCCCTGCCGCCCAGTCTCCTCGCCGCCGACGCTCACCGTGCCCTCAGTCGGTGCGAGGAGCCCGTTGAAGTGCTTTACGAGCGTGGTTTTCCCGGAGCCGTTCTGGCCCAGGACCGCCAGGAACTCGCCCCGGCGCACCGTGAGGTCCACGCCTTCGAGCGCCGTGAGGCCGTTCGGGTAGCGGTGCGAAAGCCCCGACACCTCGACGACCGGCTCGCCGTAGCCCTCCTCCCGGCGCTCGTCGGACTCGACGAGACCGCGGTGGGCCTCCTGGCTCACCGAAAGCCCCCGCCGCCGGAACTCCGCCAATCCTTCCTCCGGAGTGAGGGGTCGGTCTTCCTTTTCCACCCCGAGCTCGGCAAAGAGGTCCGGGACTTGCAGCGGCATCACCCCCGTTTTCCGCATGAGCTCTACGTCGCGCAGCACCTCGCCGGTCGGCCGGTCGCAGACTATGCCGCCGTTCTCCAGCAGGACTATGCGGTCGGCGCCGAGCGTCTCCTCGGTCTCGTGCTCGACCACGACGAGGGTGACGTCCTCGATCTCCCGCAGCTCGGCCGCGATCCTGAACACCCCGAGCTTGCCTACCGGGTCTAGGTCGGTGGTCGGCTCGTCCAGGCATAGGATGCGCGGCTGCATGCTGAGGACCGACGCGATCGCGAGCCGCTGCTTCTGGCCGCCGGAGAGCGTGGCCGGCTGGCGCTCCTCGAAGCCCGTCAGCCGCACCCGCCCGAGGGACTCCTTCACCCGCCGCTGCATCTCCTCGCGCTCCACGGCGAAGTTCTCCGGGCCGAAGGCGACCTCGAGCTCGACGTTGGTGGAGAAGAGCTGGGCCTCGAAGTCCTGGAACACGAGCCCGACCTCGCCGGCGAACTCCCCGACCCGGCCCTCGTGTGTCGGACGGCCTCGGACCTCGACCTCACCCTCCATCGCGCCCCGCGTGAAGTGTGGGATGAGGCCGTTCAGGGTGGTGCACAGGGTGCTCTTGCCCGCGCCGGATGGCCCCATTACGACCACGAACTCACCCTCTTCGAGCGCGAGGTTCACGCCCCGGAGCGCCGCCTCCTTGCCGCCCCGGTAGCGGAAGCCCAGGCCCCGGATGCTGATAACCGGCGCGGCTATCCCGATCCCCCCACTCCGGCTATCTCTTCGTCCAAGATAAAGTCAGGTCTCCTCGCTCGAATCTCGCCGCCATCGCCACCGTCAACATCTTCACCGCTGTCTTCTCGTGCATTCTGCAGCTACATGCCGGATAACTCAATCCCCGCGGCCCAATCAGGGAGGAAGTTGCTATCCTGGGTCTCCTGAGCCGGAAGCCAGAGTGGCCAGAGTGGAGACGGGATGCCGGGAAGCGTCGTGCTGATAAACGGAAGCGTGATCACGGCCAACGCCAACAGGCCGCGCGCGGCGGCGGTCGCGATCCGGGGCGGCAGGATCGTGGCGGTGGGCCGGGACGACGAGGCGCTAGCCCATCGCGAAAACGCCGAGGTCGTGGACCTGAGAGGCCGCACCGCCGTCCCCGGCTTCAACGACGCCCACTGCCACCCGATGCAGGTCGGGCTCGCCGCCTCGGAGGTTGACGCGAGTCCCGCGAGTGCGCCGGATCTCACTACGCTGGTCGAGAGGCTGCGGGAGCGGGCCGCCGCCACGGAGCCGGGACGCTGGGTGCCGGCCCGGGGCTACGACGACACCCGGCTCGCCGAGCGCCGCCACCCCACCCGCCACGACCTCGACCGTGCCTCGGAGAAGCATCCCATCCTATTGACCCGCGCCTGCCACCACGTCGCCGTCGCGAACGGCCGGGCGCTCCTCCTCGCGGGCATCACCGCCCGGACCCCGGACCCGGCCGGAGGCCGCATAGACCGCGACCACCGGGGCGAGCCGACCGGGGTCTTGCGCGAGTCGGCGGTCGGACTCGTGGAAAGCGCCCTGCCGGAGCCAAGTGTGGAAGAGCTTGCGGCGGCGCTCAAGCGGGCCGGCGGCATCTACAACTCCCTCGGCGTAACCAGCGTCGCCGAGGCCGGCATCCGCCGCTCGGAGGAGCTGCAAGCCTACCAGCGTTTCCGGGAGACGGGCGGCTCCCTGCGGGCCTACCTGATGGTGATCGCGGATCATGCCCTGGACCACTTCGCCCCGGCGGGCGTCCGCACCGGATTCGGAGACGAGATGCTGAAGATCGGCCCGGCCAAGATCTTCCTGGACGGCTCCGTTGGCGGCGGCACCGCCCGGATGCGCGAGCCTTATCTCGGAGAAGAGGAGAACCGCGGCCTCTGGATGCGGGAGCCGGAGGAAATGCGCGACACCCTGAAGCGCGCCCACGAGGCCGGCTGGCAGCTCTGCGCCCACGCAATCGGCGACGCCGCGATAGACCTCCTGCTCGACGTCTACGAGGGGATATTCTCGGAGCATCCCCGTCCAGACGCCCGGCCCCGCATAGAGCACTGTGAGTTCGTTGGCGATAGTGCGGTGTTCGACAGAATCTCCGGCCTCGGGGCGTTACCCGTGCCCGGCACGACGTTTCTGCGGGAGTTTCTCCCGATGTACGAGCAGAGCCTTGGCCGGGAGAGGCTGCGGTACGCGAACGCGATGCGCTCCTTCGCCGACCGGGAGATAGTAGCCGCCGCCTCCAGCGACGCCCCCGTGGTCACCCCCGATCCTCTAGCGGGGATACAAACCATGATCTCCCGCCCCGACAGAGAGGCCATCAGCCTCGAAGAGGCTATCCGGGCCTACACCCTATCCGGGGCCTACGCCTCTTTCGAGGAAGGCGTCAAGGGTAGCCTGACGCCCGGCAAGCTTGGCGACGTGGCGGTGCTCGGCGAGGATCTGAACTCGGTGGAGCCGGACGGGCTAACGCAGGTTGGCGTGGACCTCACCGTGTTGGACGGTGAGATCGTCTACTCTCGCCAGGGGAGCCGGTAGCTCGACCCGACTGCCCCCGAGCCGGGACCCGGACGCCTCTGGGGAGCCCAGGAGGGTCCAGCGACTTTCAGCCACCTCTACGAGTCCAGATTGGCGGGGCTATTGATTGGGCTAGCTAACGGAGACCAGCTCGGCCTGCACGATGAGCCGGTCGGTAAAGTTCGGCAGGGTGCAGGTCTGCAAAGAGACGACTGTCCTGCCCGGCACGGGCTGGGTGACCCGCTGCTCGTTCGGGCCGACCACGAACTCGCGGAATACGCTGTAGGTGTATGTAGTCCCGTTCGAGTCGGTCAGGATCACCTCGTCGCCGTTCTGGAGCCTGTCCAGATCCCGGAACACGAGGAAGCTGCCGGTGTTCGGGTATCCGAGACGGTGACCGGCGATGTACGTGTTCGCCCCGCCCTGCCACGGGAATCCCGTGCCCTGCAGGTGCAGAGCGCCCTCGTCGAGCTCCGGAGCGTCCGCCGGGCCGGTGTAGACCGGTATGTCGGAGACCCGCGACATCTCCGGCACGGTCAGGCTCATGGTCTGATTCAGGGGCGCGTCGGATGCCCGGGCGTCGCCGGCCGAGGACGGCCCCTGCCCAAACAGCGCGTACCCCATGACGGCGAGCCCGGCGACCATTACCAGCAGGCTGAATACCCCGGAGCTGCGCTTCCTCCTGTATACCCGCATTCCGCGTCCTCCCGCTTGATCCTGACTCCGCCGCGTGGACCGCACCGGGCCGCGCGGAGAAGACCGCGCCAGAGATATACTACCGGCGAAAGGTCACAAAGTGGTTACAAAACGGGAAGAAAACAACATACTTCCCGAAAATACTCTCCCACAGCGTGGATGACCTAAAGGCAAGACGGACGTCCGAGCCTCAACTATCGCGCTCCCGCAGCACGGCCAGGATGAGCGGTAGTTGCAGGGGTACCCGGGCCCAGGCGACGGCAGCCTTCCAGGGCTCCACTCCACCGGCGCTGGCGTCGAGCGCCATGCGCACGTTCACCGGCCACACCGCGAGCAGCAGAGCGGCGCTCGCGAGCGGGGCCAGGGAGTCGCGGCGAAACAGTCCGGCGGCGCACACCAGCTCCGCCACCCCGCTGGCGTAGACCAGCGCACGGGGCGCGGGCAGCGAGCGGGGCACGATCCCCGTGAAGGTGCGGGGCCTCACGAGGTGCAATACGCCGCTCGCCACGAATGATGCCGCGACGAGCCTGGCCCCCGGCCCCATGCCTCGTCCCACCACGAGAGCTAAGTCCGGTCCGGCCAGTTCAGCTTGGGGATCACACGCTCGCCGAAGTCCCGGATGAACTGCTCCTGGTTCTTACCGACGTTGTGGACATAGATCTCGTCGAACCCGAGGTCGACGTAGTGCTGGAGGTGATCGAGGTGCTCGTCGAGGTCGGCGCTCATTAGCACGCGGTTCTTGAAGTTCTCGGCGCTGACGAGGTTAGCCATCGCGGCGAAGTCCTCGGGGTTCCGGATGTCACCCTTGGGGAAGGCCATGCCGCCGTTGGGCCACTCCTTGACCGCCTGCTCCTCGGCTTCCTGCTGTGAGTCGGCGTAGGAGAGGTGGAGCTGGATCATGCGCGGCATCGTCTCCGGGTCCTTGTCCTGCTCGCGCGCGCCCTCCTCGAACTTCTGCATCAGGCCCTTTATCTTCTCCTCGGCCGCGCCGACGGTGATGATGCCGTCGCACATCCTGCCGGTGCGCTTGCTCATCAAGGGACCGGCGGTCGCCACGTACACCGGAGGCGGCGTGTCGGGCATGGTGTAGAGCTTCGCGCTCTCCAGGGTTATGTGATCTCCTGCGTACTTCACGACCTTGCCGCTAAAGAGCTTCTGGATGACCTCGATGGACTCCATCAGGATGCGGAGCCTCGTGGGGGCCTCGGGCCAGTAGCTTCCTACGACGTGCTCGTTCAGCGCCTCGCCCGCGCCGAGACCGAGCCAGAACCTGCCCGGATACATCGCCTCTAGCGTCGCCGCGCCCTGGGCGATGATCGCCGGGTGGTATCTGAACCCCGGCGGCGTGACGCCGGTGCCGAAGCGGAGGTTCGTCTGCGCCCCGAGAGCGCCGAGCCAGGACCACACGAACGCGCTCTGGCCCTGATCCGGGGTCCAGGGATGGAAGTGATCGGAGGCCATCACCGAGCCGAAACCGGCCTCCTCGGCCTGCTTGCAGTACTCCAGCAGCTCCGTCGGATGAAACTGCTCGAACATCGCAGCGTAGCCGACCGTGCCGGTGTGTCTGGCCCTCTCCATCGCGCCTCCCGTCTCTAGCACCCGCTCCAGGCGCCCACTCTAATAACCCGTTCCACCAAACTATCGCCAGATTATATTCTCCCGAGGCTGGCGGCGAATGCGCCCTCTTACATCAGACCCCAAAATGCCCCGGAATGGTCTAGAAGCGATCCAGCGGGAACACCCACGGGTCGGCGGGAGGGAAGATGGCGTCGAGCAAATCAAGCGCATGGCCGGAGCCGGGCGTTACAAGGCCGCGCCGGTGTAGCTGCTGGGCGGAGAGGTATCCGGCGTAGAGCTGGGCGAGCTGGCGCACGTCCAGCGCGACGCGCTCGGGGGCGGCGGCTCCGCGGAGCACGTTGCCTTCTCCCACGGTATAAGCCCCGGCGTTCTCCGGTATGGCGTCGTCGGTGACCTCAAGGACGAGCGGCTCGGGCACCGGGCGCGAGAGATACGATAGCGCGCCCTCCACGTCCACGAGCCGGAGCATCTTCTCGGGCTCTATGGTGGCCCGGACGTAGGAGCTCTGGAGGAAGGGGTGGAGCGGCTCGCCGGGTGGAGTCTGATACCTGACGCGCCATTCGAGCGGGTCGTAGGCGGCCATGAAAGAGATCAGCGCCTCTCGCGCCCGTTGCGTACCGGCGACTAGCTCGGGGATCTCCAGTATCCGGGTGCGCTCTCCGCTGTCCGCGCGCTTGCGGTGGCGGTAGAGCAGGTACCCCTCCACCGCACCGTCGCGCTCGTACACGGCACTCTCTTTTGCCTCGTCATCTTCGTCCACGGGAGCAGGATTTTCCAGGATCTCGTGCCACCGGCTCTCGCCGCGCCGGATGCAGAGCCGGTGCGAGGCGGCCTCCATTTCGAGCATGTGCTTCATCGCGGGAAGGTCCGCTTCGCGGTGGGCCCGCACGTGCGACTGCTCCGGGCTCGTCGGCAGGTCCGCCGGTGAGAGGTCGTAGGCTATGGCCTCTCCGGCCAGCTCGTAGCCGCTGGCCCGGTAGAAGGAGTGGGAGAAGGGCGCGAGCATGGAGATGTGCACCCCCCGCTCGCGCATACCGTAGAGCACCCTCTCCAGCAGACTCCTGGCGAGCCGCCTCCTGCGGTACGCCGGATGGGTCGCCACCCCCGACACGCCTCCCATCGGGACGGCGCGGCCGTCGAGATGGACCTGCATGGGCAACTCAGCCGCGGTTGCCCTCGGCGCGCCGTCCTCCTCGGCGACGTAGACCAGGTCCGGGTCGAGGCGGCGGTTGTGGCCGGGGTCGAGGTAACGCTCGCCCCCGGCGTCCGTGCCACCGAAGGCGAGCGAGATCACACGCCCCAGAGCGGCCTGGTCGTCCTTCTCGTAACCGCGTATCCTCATCCGGCCTCCCTCCGCCTCTTACAGTCGTTACAGCCGCCGCCGAAATTCTAGCCTCTGGCGGGGCTCACGGCCCGTATCCCGGTATCTACCTGGTATCTACCTATCTACCCGTCTACCGCTGCTCCAGGCTGCCGGCGAGCCATCCACACCACTCCGCGTACTCCCGCTCGTAGCCGAGGCCGCGCCGGAGGGTGGCGTAGGTCGCGAACTCGGGGGTCCCTGGGTCCCACAGCGCCTCGGCCCACTCCTCGTGCATCCAGGCCTGTAGCCGCTCGTACTCGGCGAGCCGTTCGCGGTGCCGACGCTCCTCGCCGCGGAACAGCTCCGCGGCCTTCACAGAGTCCGCCGCCCACGCCGAGTACGCCTTCAGGGTCAGCTCGTCCCGGGTGGGACCGGGCTCCACCGGGGTCACGGCCCACCCCGCGAGCGCGGCTTGACCGGCGTCCGTGATCGAGTAAATCTTCTTGTCCGGCTTGCCCTCCTGCGCAACCGGCTCGTAAGTCACCAGCCCCGCACCTTCGAGCTTTGCGAGTTCCGGGTAGATCTGACTGTGCCCCGCCCCCCAGAAAAACCCGATCCTCTCCCGCACCCGACCCGTCAACTCATAACCCGTCAACGCCTCCCGCGCCAACAGCCCCAGGAGCGCATACCCGAGCGTCGAGACCTTCGATCCTCTCAAGATCTCCCCTCTAAAAACTTTCCCGAATTTTTATATGACACTATTGACATATTAGCACGGTCCAGGTACGGTTCTATATGTCGTTATTTACATATTTGTTGTGAGGGGCAGACTTGAAAGGAGGACGAGCGTGTGTGGGTCCAGGCTGTCGCAGAGCCGGAGGGATAAGGGGTTTCGGAGTGGCTCCAGTGGGTCGAGCGGGGCGAGCGGCTCGCCGCATCCTGCCGAGGATAAGATGAGCCCCGGGGCGCGGATAGCGTCCGCTCTCTCCGTGTTGGTCCCGGTCGTCCTCTCGGGAGTGTTTCTCGTCGTCTTCGTGCCGCAGCTGTGGTGGATCTTCACCACGTACTTCTGGGTAGCCTTCCCGGCGCTCGGGACGCTGCGGCAGGGTCTGGCAAGCGCGGTTAAAGAGAGGCCGCGCCGGGTTCCGGAGAGAGACGTGGAGCGGGAACTGCTCACCGCCCTGCGGCGGCACGGAGAGCTGACGAGCGGCCTCGCGGCGGCGGAGACCTCGCTCTCGGTCGCGGAGGCCGACGAGAGGCTCGGCGGGCTCGCCAGCGACGGACACCTGGAGGTCAGGGCCCGCGGAGGAGCTATCTTCTACGCGCTCTGGGAGCCGGAGACGCGCCGGATACAGCCTCTGGCGGGCGGGGAGGTCGGACCGTGAGCCCGCACTCGCGGCTAACGGCGGGCATCCTGCTTGTAGTCCTGCCAACGGTGGTATTCGGGGGAGCGAGCATCCTGACGATGCTCGTCGGAGACCGGAGTACACGAACAATCCCCTGCGCCAGGACCTGTGGCACGCGGGACACGCCCACGCCGGGGTGCTGCTGGTGCTCTCGCTCGTTACGCTGCGCTACGCGGACGAGGCGGAGCTGCCCGGGTGGCTGAGAAACGTGGCGCGGCACGCCATCCCGGCGGCCGCGATCCTGCTGCCCGCCGCCTTCTTTCTCTCTGTGCTCTCGCCAGAGGCCACCGAGCCGAACGCCCTGATAAACCTCGCCTACGCCGGCGCGGCCTCACTCACCGTGGGGCTGCTCGTGCTCGGTGTGGGCCTGATCCGAAACTACCGGGGTGGTGACGAATGCCAAGAGTAATGAACGGCAGGTTTAGCGCGGAGGTAGAGGACTCGTTCGTGGTGTTCGTTATCGGGAGGCGGGTTCCGATTTACGAAGGCCCTGGCCCCATTGAACGCGGAAAACAGGAGAGGAGCGTGTACGCATCATGGCCCGAGTAATGCCGGGACGCTTCACCGCCAGGACCGACGAGCCGTTCGTGGTCTTCATTATAGGTCTGCGGATAAACCGGTTCCGCGACTTCCGCAAGTGGGTGCCCACGGCCAGCGCCATGGGTCCGATGCTGCGAGAGCTCTACCGGCATCCCGAGAAGGGCTTCCTCCATGCACAGACCTACCTTGGCTGGCGCGAGGTAATGTTGGTCCAGTACTGGCGCTCTTTTGAGGATCTGGAACACTTCGCCCGTAGCCCCGAAGACCCGCACATGCCCGCGTGGCAGCGCTTCAACAGGGAAGCCCGGCAGAGCGGGAGCGTGGGCATCTGGCACGAGACCTACCTAATCGAGCCGGGACATTACGAGGCCATCTACGCAAACATGCCGGAGTTCGGGCTGGCAAAGGCTACGGAGCATGTTCCGGCGGTCGGAGGCCGGGAGACCGCCCGCCGCCGTCTGCTAAGAGAGCGGCAGACGTAGAGCCTTCCGCATCGTGCTCACGCCAGAGGGCGAGGCGAGCGTGGAGCTAGTAGGAACGTAGCGAGCCGAGAGCGGGTGATACTAGCTCCGGGTCTCGGATGGGTCGGTTTCGTGACGGTGTACTTGCCGACCGAGGTTTTGCTCCCGTCATCTAGTCTTACCACGTAGCCGAATTGAACGGTTGGTGCCTGAACACCGTCCACTAGCGTACTGCCGATGCTCCCTTTGGGTCCAAACTTAGTGCGGACTGATGGCAGAGCTTCGCTCCCGTCAGAAACGCCGGTTACTGCACCTGTCTCGAATCTGCAGTGGAGAGCGTAATCCAGACGGTCGCTCAATGCGTAGCGATGTAGGATAACCCTGGGAGTTTAGAGGATCGTTAGAATCAATGGAGTTACCAGACCTTGAGAAACTGGAGAAACCACTAGCTTTGGAGACTTGCGAACCTATGAAGCCTACGAACCTTACGAGCTTTGTGAGCCTCACCTCCACACTCCCCTCTAGCTACCGCCGGGCGGCTTTGATTATCCTCTTAGTATGTTCTCTAGGGCTCCTTGCGGGTTGTGGCGAACAGGCCGCGAGCCCGGAAGACAACGCAGTCGAAGAGGACAACGCAGCCGGTGAGACCCAGCAAACCCAGCAACCTTCCGAAGACCCCGACCAGCCACAAGAGCAGACCCAAGGCTCCGAACCCTCTAACAGCTCCAACGAAGGTAATGATGGTAATGGAAGCTCGGACGCGAACTCCGACCAACAAGAGAGCCAACAGGCGCCGGAGCAATCTCAACAGGACCAGCAGCTCGCAACTATCGGCGACGAGGTGAGCGTCGGCGAGGTGAGCTACACCGTTACGGACGCCGAGCGTGTCAGCCGCCTGGAGGACCCTTACGGCCTTGACGAGCCGCTCACAGGCAACTTCATGGTGCTCTCCTTTACCTTTACCAACAACTCTAGCGAACCCGTAACGGTCTCCGACTTGGGGCTGTACCTCTACGACGGTGAAGGCAACCGCTACGAGACCGACTCAGACGCCGCCTTTTACCTGCCCGACGAGACGGCGCTGTACATGGTCGATCGGGTGAACCCGGGCCTTAGCCGGGACGTACAGACCATCTACGAGATACCGCCCGGAGCCGGTGACTTCGAGCTAGAGGTGAGTTCGGGGTTCCTAGGTAACGATACCGCCCGCATAGATTTGGAGTCCCAGGAATCCCAACAAGCTTCGGACTCCTCCGGGGAGGATAGCGCCCCGCTCACCGGCTCCCCAACGGAGATAGAAGAGGATGTTCGGTTAGCGGTCGAGGGCTACTACGAGGCCGTGAACGCCGGTGACTGGAGCTACACCTACGCCCACCGCGACTCTCGCACCCAGTCCGCCTTTACCGAAGAGGAGTGGGCCAGGAGAAATGGGTGGTTCGAGGACACGAACTCCACCACTACCGAACTCGTGAGTGTGGACCTCGACGAGAGCACGCTTTCTTCGGAGCAGCCCATAGCAAACGTAGAACGAGAGCTAACGATAGACGCCACCGGCTACAGCGAGATCCGCGAGACGACCTTCGTCTACGAGGACGGCATGTGGGTCGTGCAGTACCCCGAAGGCGGGATGCCGCTGTACATGCCGGATGCGACCTTCGAGGAGTTCGTCCGAGCCAACAGTAGCTAAATAGCTAAAGGCGGCTGTTTAAGGCGACCAAGAGCAGTCAGAAAAGCAGCTAGCGGCGACCAGAACTCTCTGCCTACTGAAAACTACCCTAGTTACTTCTATAGAAACGTTTAGGTCCATCTTCCAAAGCTCTCACCGTCTCCTTGACCTGGCGCTCGTAGCCTTCATTGAGAACCTTGCAGAGGATCCTGTCTGCCCACGCCTACATCTAACAGTCCTCGCGCTTCCGCTCCGAGGCGACACGTTTTCGTTACCGGATACGGTGAGACCATCCGGCAGTACCTCGAAGGTTAGAGGTTTTCTGGGCCCGCGGAGGCAGCCTGAGAGCGGCTACCTCTACCATCCTCTGGGGGGCTCTATCTTTTTTACGCCCTTGCTCTTGGGGATGGTCGTGTAGCGCGGGTTATCGCCTTTTTGGGTCTGGACGTGGTAGCTCTCTCCGTCGGTGGAGATTACCTTGCCCTGGTCCTTGCCCAGCACCCCGGGCCAGCTGATCCAGTCCCCGATCCTGATCTCCTCGATCATTGCAGTCTATCCTCCGTGTTCGCTCCCTCTACCCACCCCACATTATAGGACGTGTGCGGGGCCGATACGAGGCCGGCGCTATCCCTGGCTCCCCTGATTCTTCAGGGCGTCCACCACCTCCTGCGGGCTCCCGTACTCGCCCTCCGGAAGGCGCTGCTGCAGCTGGCTTATCACCATCCCTGGCGCGCCGTTCTCCTGCAGCTTGTTCAGGGCGTCCTCTTTGCCTATGGGGAACTCTATGCCCTCGATGTACTTCTCCAGCCCGCCCGGCAGGTATTTGCGAATGAAATCCACGTTGCGGCTCCTATCTCTGGCTTTACAGATGGCACTATCTGCACCTTACCCCTACTCTAACAGCCCGCGTCCGATACTAGCGGCGGGCCGTGGGGACTATACGCTTCATGGCGTTGCGGAAGTCGTACTCGGTGACGGTAAGGCCGTCCACGTCGGCCGCGGAGACCGGACGCGAGACGTCCTTGAGATCCACCGAGCGCCGCAGGCAGGCCATCGCGGCCTCCCGGCACAGCGCCTCTATGTCCGCCCCGGAGTAGCCGCCGATGGAACGGGCCACATCTTCAAGGTTCATGCCGGGGGCGAGCGGCATGCGGCGGGAGTGGATGCGCAGGATGTTCGTCCGGCCGGCCTCGTCCGGCAGCCCGACGCGCACCTCGTGGTCGAAGCGTCCCGGACGCCGGAGCGCCGGGTCCACGGACGACGGCCGGTTGGTCGTCGCCACGACGCAGACCCGGCCCAGTTCCGAGAGGCCGTCCATCAGGGAGAGTAGCTGGGAGACGAGGGTGGCCTCGAAGCTCTCGCTGGCAGAGTCGCGGGCCGAGGCGAAGGAGTCGAGCTCATCGAAGAGGATGATCGCCGGGGAGCGGTTCTTGGCCTCGGCGAAGATGTTTCGCAGGCGGGCCTCGCTCTGGCCCCAGTACTTGTTCAGGATCTCCGGCCCCGAAACGGCTATGAAGTGCGCCCCGGTCTCGCGGGCCACGGCGCGGGCCAGGAGCGTCTTGCCGGTGCCCGGCGGTCCGTGCAGCAGGACGCCCCGGTGGGGCTTTATGCCGAGCCTCTCGAAAAGCGCCGGGTTCGTGACCGGGAGCTCCACGGCCTCCCGGATCAGGGTTATCGCCTCGTCCATGCCGCCGACGTCCTCGTAGCGGGTGTCGGGCACGTTTCGGGTCCCGGCGCCCCCTCCCGGGGCCGCGGCGGGCGCTCCCCGCAGGTTCCGGGCGAAACGCTCCACCAAGCTCTCGCCGCCCGCGCCGTCCCTCCGGGGCTCGGGGGCACTGTTCTCCCTGGTGCCCCTGGTATCCTTGGTATCTTTGGCGACCGACCAGCCGGAGACGTCCCCCCCGCCCCGGTAGCGCCAGCCCTCGTCGCGGTTCGGATCTATGGTCTCCGGCAGCCGAGCGATGGTCTCGGCCACGGCGTCGAGGTCGAGTATCGGGCAGTGGGCGCAGGGCCCGAGGTCGGTGAGGACGCGGTCGGTTATCCTCTCGCGGTCAACCCGGAAGACGCCGTCCGCTCCCATCTCTCCAAAGGTGTACCAGGAGTTCTTCGTGGCGTGCTCGTTGTCGTAGACGTGGATCTGCTTGCAGCCGAACATCTGACGCCCGGCCAGACCGGGCGGAGTACACCACTCCTCCTCGGGCAGGCCGGCGCGCTGCTTTCTGAAGAAGCACCGCAGCCCCTCGCGCAGCTCTTCGACCGGCACCTCCTCGCCGTCCACGGCGTACCCGGCAGCCTCGCCCCGCAGCAGCTCCATGAGCTGGTCCAGCTCGCCCCAGCCTTCGGGAAGACCGATCTCGACCGCAGCCTCCGGCAGGCCGGAGCCGTTCGGAGAGTTCGGAGACTCCGAAACGTCCGGCGCGTAGGAGCGGTAGCTGGGATCTGCGGCCGCCAGAGAGGCGGCCCGCCTAGTGGGGCCTTCGGTCCGGATCGGGAACGTGACCTCGACCTTCACGGCCCACCCGCCGGGATCGTCAGGCCGGTTGGGCACTTTAGACTCTTTAGAGCCTTTAGAATCGTCGCGTCGGGCATCCTCACCATAGCGCCTGATTCTAAACCACGGCTCGCGCCACCGTCGTCCGTGGCCAACAGCCTTTACGGGACTCTAGGAAACTTCCTTTTCTCCGCCGAGATCCCGGCTAAGATCCCGGCTAAAGAAAGCGTAACGCTCGCCGCTGCGGCTCGTGATCTCACCCTTCCTCTCCCAGCCCATGCTCTCGAAGAACGGGGCGGCCCCACGCTCGTCGGGTAGCGTGACCAGCTCTAGCCTGTCGAGCCCGGCCTTGCGCGCCAGCTCCTCGTAGGTCTCGAAGAGCCGGCCCCCGACGCCCCGTCCCCGCAGCCCGTGATCCACCGCCACGTAGGCCAGAAACCCGACTCGCTCCCCGTCTCGCACGGCGGCGTCCTGCTTCCCGCCCGCCGCGTAGCCCAGGGAGCGCAAAATCCCCCGCAGGTAGCGCAGCAGCCGCGTCCGCAACAGCTCTAACGCCAGGCCGGGCCTCCCGACGGACCGGCGCAGGGTGCTCAGGGCGAGACCGGGACCGTGCCGGCGCACGAGATACGAGTAGTGCGCCCCGGTGTCGAAGGTGCCTATCAGCACGCCGCCCACCCCCTCCGACTA